>JAXHVJ010000006.1:55021-71773 GCA_034189235.1 Pseudomonadota bacterium | reverse complement strand
AGATTTGCCGTAGAAAGGGGTACGCACCATCGTCCTGAATGACTGGCGGCGACTAGCTGTGGCACAGGTCTGGCTGAGTATCGGCCGTCGCGCTGTTTTGCACGCTCACTCAGCTGGCCTGGCGCGCCTCAACCACCCGAAAGCGACTGATTCGAGGGATCGATCTCCATTTGCTGGATCGCGATCACTGCCTGGGTCCGGTTACGAACCCCCAGCTTCCGGAATACCGCTGTGATATGGGCTTTGATGGTGGCCTCCGAAACATCCAGATCATAGGCGATCTGTTTGTTCAGAAGCCCCTCGGCCAACATACCCAGCACCCGGAACTGCTGTGGCGTCAGAGACGCGAGGCGCTCGGAGAAATCCGTCGCCTCGGACTGCATCCGTTCGATTTTCTCGGCCACACCCTCCGGCAGCCAGACATCCCCTTCCAGGACTGCCTGAATCGCCTTGGTAATGGTCGGCAGCGGCGCCGACTTCGGAATGAAGCCGGACGCCCCGTAATCGATCGAACGGCGCATCACCTGCAGTTCTTCCGATCCTGACACAACCACCACCGGCAAGCCCGGGTACTGCCCGCGCATGAACACGAGTCCGGAGAAGCCGTGGGCGCCCGGCATGTTCAGGTCCAGCAGAACCAGATCCGCATCCGGGTACGACTCTACCGCCACCTGCAGTGACTTGATGCTGTCGACTTCAACCGTCCTGGCATCCGGCACCGCCTGACTGACCGCCTGCTTCAATGCTGCTCGGAACAGCGGGTGATCATCAGCGACGATAATTGTTTGTGTCATTCAACAGATTCCTTACAGGTACGTGGCCTGGTAACACACAGGCGCTACTGGTTAGCACGACCGCTGATCAGGTCATCCACTACACCCGGATCTGCCAGAGTAGAGGTATCGCCCAGCTGATCATGCTCGTTAGCAGCAATCTTACGCAAAATCCGACGCATAATCTTGCCAGAACGAGTCTTCGGCAGTCCAGGCGCCCACTGGATCACGTCCGGAGAGGCAATCGGACCGATCTCCTTGCGTACCCACTGGATCAGCTCCTTCTTCAGCTCTTCGGTGGGTTCTTCACCCTGCACCAGGGTAACGTAGACATAGATGCCCTGACCCTTGATGTCGTGCGGGTAGCCGACCACGGCCGCTTCCGCCACCTTGTTGTGGGCAACCAGTGCGCTCTCGACTTCGGCGGTACCCAGGCGGTGACCGGAGACGTTCAGTACGTCGTCCACGCGGCCGGTGATCCAGTAGTAACCGTCCTCATCACGACGGGCACCGTCACCGGTAAAGTACATGCCCTTGTAGGTGCTGAAGTAGGTCTGCACGAAACGCTCGTGGTCACCGTAGATGGTGCGCATCTGGCCAGGCCAGCTGTCCAGGATAACCAGGTTACCCTCGGCCTTGCCTTCCAGGATGTTACCTTCGTTATCAACCAGCGCCGGCTGGACACCGAAGAACGGCAGGGTTGCTGAACCCGGCTTCAGGTCCACGGCACCGGGCAGCGGAGAAATCAGGATGCCGCCAGTCTCGGTCTGCCACCAGGTGTCCACGATCGGGCACTTGCTGTTACCGATAACGCGGTGGTACCACTCCCAGGCTTCCGGGTTGATCGGCTCGCCCACGGAGCCCAGCAGTTTCAGGCTTTCACGGGTAGTACCGTCCATGCAGGACTCACCCTGTGCCATCAGTGCACGGATGGCGGTCGGCGCAGTATACAGGATGTTGACCTTGTGCTTGTCGACCACCTGACCCATACGGGAACTGTCCGGGTAGTTGGGCACGCCCTCAAACAGCAGGGTGATGGCTCCGTTGGCCAGCGGGCCGTACAGGATGTAGCTGTGGCCGGTCACCCAGCCGAAGTCGGCAGTACACCAGTAGACGTCACCGTCGTGGTAATCGAATACATACTGGTGGGTCATGGAGGTATAAACCATGTAACCACCGGTGGTGTGCAGCACCCCTTTCGGAGCGCCGGTAGAGCCGGAGGTGTAGAGCATGAACAGCGGATCTTCCGCGTTCATCGGCTCGGGTTCGCACTCGGCGGAGGCGGACTTCATCAGGTCTTCGTAACGCAGGTCACGGCCTTCGGTCCAGGGTACTTCCTTGTTGCCGGTGCGAGTGACAACGAACACCTTGTCGACGTTGGCGTTTTCTTCATGCTTGAGTGCGGAATCCACATTCTTCTTCAGCGGAATCGCACGGCCACCACGCAGGCCTTCGTCAGCAGTAACGACGAAGCGGGATTTGCCGTTGACAACACGCGCTGCCAGTGCTTCCGGGGAGAAGCCACCGAAAACCACGGAGTGGATCGCGCCGATACGGGCACAGGCCAGCATGGCAACTGCAGTTTCCACGATCATCGGCATGTAGATGGTAACCACATCGCCTTTCTTGACGCCCTGATCTTTCAGCACGTTGGCGAATTTGCAGGTCTCTTCGTACAGTTCACGGTAGGTCACGTTGCGGGATTCGGAGGGATCATCACCCTCGAAAATGATCGCAGTCTGATCGCCGCGATCCGCCAGGTGGCGGTCCAGGCAGTTGGCGGAGGCGTTCAGGACACCATCCTCGAACCACTTGATGGACAGGTTGTTGTAGTCGTAAGAGGTGTGTTTGACCCTGGTGAAAGGCTTGATCCAGTCAATCCGCTTACCATGTTCGCCCCAGAAGGTATCCGGGTCTTCGACTGACTGACGATACATCTCGTCATACTGTTCCCGGGTTACCAGGGCCCGTTCGGCCACTTCCGGGCTTACCGGATAAAGCTGTTTATCAGTCATTGTGCTCCCCCTTTCAGTTAGAGTCTGTTGTCATTGTCGGTTTTTAAAACAGAGCGATCGGGCCTCTCCGGCCCGGAAGACGGATAGTCGTAGTTCAACATGTGTGCCACCACACAATGAATTAGACTAACGTCCTAATGTGCCGGCACTTTTAGTCCCAAACTGACAGTAAACTCCAGGAAACGGCTGGAAAAAACACAAACTGAGAAGCTATCTTGAGGATAGTCCGAGACAGGAAAATCGCCAGTAAAAATGGCGGGGCCCGGTCATTGCGACCGGATCCGTAGACCCGGCCGGGTCAGGCCGCTTTCTTTTTGCGGTCGCGGGCCGCGCGCAGGCTATACAGTTTTCGCTCCTTGAGCGCATAACGGTTGAGGCCGGCAAGGTGAATCTTGCGCAGGTACATCGACCAGTCAATCTGGCGGGCATCCACCGGGAACAGGGTCTGATCCATGCCGCCCATCCGTGCTGACAGGGCCAGTAGCCCGTCATTCCTGAAGATATAGTCCGGCGCCGTGTAGAAGCCGAAGATGGTCGCCAGCGAACGGGTGGTATCCAGGTTCCGGAGCATCTTCGTTTCCCGGGTGTGGCCCAGCAACTTGAGCGCCCGATCTGTAAGCCTCAACGGTATACGGACACCGCTAACTACAGTGTCGAACAGCTTGCGGTTCACCGCCACAAAAGGCCTGGTGGGCTGGCGATAGAACAGCTGGTCATACTCGGCATAGTTGCTCTTCGACTCCGCCATCAGGTGGTCGATGAACTCGCCCAGGGAGATCGGGTTGGAACTGCCACTGCAGCACTGGTAGATGCGGCGCTGTGCCGGCGCGGACAGCGCCTCGGCCAGACTCAGGATGATGGCATTGGCGACAAGGTCCACCGGAATAACGTCGATGACACCGGAACGCTTGCCCGGAAACAGGGTCACCTTTTCGCGGGCGTAGGCCAGGATAATGGCATCCGCTACCTTCACACCTTCAATCCAGCCTGGCACAGGCTCTTCCAGCGCGCTCTCGATAATGGACGGGCGAACAATGGTCAGCGGGTAACCCGCCAGCGCCTTCATCAGGCGCTGTTCTCCCAGCCATTTGGTGAAGGTGTAGGTGTCACTCCAGCCATAGCGGTTGGCTTCCCGGATACCCAGTTCCGCAAGTTTCTTCTGCAGTAATTTGCCGGAATAGCGCGAGCGCACGTCTGCGATCTTGTCTTCTAGCAGGTTGACCAGCTCGTCGATCTCGAAATAACCGTTTTCACTGCAGGGGATCGCTTCGCCGGCAGGCTTGATGACGGACTCGGTCACCTGCCCTGCATTCATCCCGTTCACGTAACAGGTGGAAACCTGAATCACCGCCAGTTCGCGGTTCCTGAGCGCCAGCTCGGCGATGTTGTCCAGACAGCGCGTGTTAATGGCCAGGGCCTTGTCAAGCTCCTCGCGGAAATTCACACTCGCAGCGGAGTTGATCACCGCGTCCAGGCCTGAGGCAAGAGCGTTGAAGTCCTTCGGGGACAAGCCAAAGCAGGGCTCCGTTACTTCACCGGTGACACAATGGACCTTGCCCTCAACAAAGGTTTCAAAACCCTCAGGATCTTCAACGCGCAGGCGCTCGAACACAGACGACGTGGCAATTTCGTTGAGGAACCGGCTACCGGCATCCGGATGGCGTTTGTTGCCGCGAATAAGCAGATGGATACCTCCGATATCCGGCACGGCCCGGATCAGCTTCTCCAGGACAACCTTGCCCAGAAAACCGGTGGTACCGGTCACCAGAACCTGTTTGCCGCGAAGTGCATCGAGAACCTTCGATGAAGATGCTTCAGGGTCTGTTTGCTGTGTCGCCATGGATGAACTCCTTCTCTGACTGAGCTGGTTGGCCGGATCGATACCTGCCGTGGCGGCAGCCCCGAATCACATCCAGCCTTTCACCGGATCGGCTGCATATTACGGGCCAGCATGCCTTTCTTTGCGATCAATGTTTACACAATCCCCGTGACAGCCCAGTGACAAGCCGGAAAATTCGATGCTATCGGTATCGCGATTGCATCCCGGCAGTGCAAAAAACCGTTGAATGCCTCATAATGCACCAGCGCTTTTGACTGTTCGAATCCAGTTCGGCAGCGAATCCCGGATTGATCTGTCCCGCCATCGAATTCCTGGCCATACTCAAACCGACCCGATTGCTCTGACCGGCTCGGGCAACCCACCCCAGCGCCCATCGATTCGCCGCTCCGCCAGGCCCAGCGATGCCATGAACTCCGCCAATCCGTGGGGCACCTCCCCGGACAGCAACACCGCTCGGACCGGCTCGGGATGCTCGCCACCGGCGACGGCCTCCGGGTTCCGGCCGCCCTCACCGAGCAGGAACTGCACCCTCCTGGCGATGGCGTCACCGGAATCCACCCAGTGCCGGATCTCCGGCAACACGGTTTTCAGCGCATCCAGCAGCAGAGGGTAATGGGTGCAGCCAAGCACCACGGTATCCACGCCTGACCGTTTCAGGGGAGCCAGCGTTTCCCGCAGCTCCGCCTCCGGCACCGGAATGCCGCACACCAGCTGTTCGGCCCAGCACACCAGGGCCGGGTGCCCGACACGCTCTACCAGGCAATCGCCGGCAAACTCATCGATCAGCCGATCCAGGTAGGGCCGACGGACCGTGGCCGGGGTGGCCAACACCCCGATCCGGCGATTGGCTGTGCGGCCAGCCGCGGGCTTGATCGCCGGAACCACACCCACCACCGGCACATCAATCAGCGCCCGCAACCGGGGCAGAACCACTGTACTGGCGGTGTTACAGGCCACCACCACCACATCACAGGGTATTTCCTCAAGCGCCCGGCGAACCAGTATGGTGCAGCGCTCGATAACCAGGGATTCCGGCTGATCGCCATAGGGGAAGCCGGCATTGTCCGCCAGGTAGACCAGCTCAGCACCCGGCAGGGTCTCGTGGATACACCGGGCAACGCTGAGGCCACCCACGCCGGAATCGAAAACCAGAACGCACGGCGCCGCGGCATCAGTCACGGGTGCCTCCTGCCTCGGTTATCTCCTGCTCCATGAGCCGAATCAGCCGACCGGCAATGGTCGTCTGCGGAGGCACCGGTGGTGTATCACCGGGGCGGTACCAGCCGGCATCGGACAACTCGTCCTCCTGAAGCACCAGCTCACCGCCGGCGTAGTCGGCGAAAAAACCGACCATGAGCTGGTGAGGGAACGGCCAGGGCTGGGATTCACAATAGCGCACGTTGGTGACGGCCAGGCCGGTTTCCTCCATGACCTCCCTGGCCACCGCTTCTTCCAGGCTTTCCCCGGGTTCCACGAAACCGGCGATCAGACTGTAGAAATGACGTTTGACCCGGGCATTCTTCGCCAGCAGGAAGCGATTATCCCGGCGAATGACCACGATCACACAGGGCGCAAGCCGTGGATACCAGGGAATGCTGCAGGTGTCGCACCACTTTGCCCGCTCGCGCGGATGGAACCCGGTCTCCCCCCCGCAGCGGCCACAGAAACGGTGATCCCGCCACCACTGCCAGACCTGGAACCCCGTGCTCACCAGGGCCGTGGGCACATCCTCTCGCATCAGAATCGCCTCCCGCAGGTTCACCAGCCCGAAGCCCGCGGTACCTTCCGGCACTTCGGTAACATAGACTGCCCGTTCACCGATGGAACCCAGGGCCACCGCATCGGCACCGACACCGGCGATCCGGGGATCATCCCGGCCTACCAGCCAGCCTTCGTCAGGCTTCAGGATACAGGCCCCGGAAACCAGCAGCACCAGGTCTTCCGGCTCCGGTCTGGCGGTAGTCCAGCCCGGCTTCCAGTCTGTGTCTGAATAATTCATCAATTGGTCGCTTTACAAAAAACGGGAATGGAGAAATGTACCACATTGCGGCAAGTGCCAAGAATCACGAGCCGACTTTCCGCACCGTATGCAACCAAGTAGACTTAGCGCCTGTTTTCAGTCACCGGAGCGTCAATTTATGCGACTTTACCAGGGTATTCGCATCCTGATTCTGACCATTCTCCGCAAGATCCTGTTCTTGTGGGTACGGACAGATGTCAGCGGAAACAGTGCCGAAGCCCTGGGCCTCGATCCGGACAAGCCGGTGTGTTATGTGCTCCAGTACAGCTCGCTCTCGAGCCGGCTGGTACTGGAACAGGAGGTCATCCGCGCCGGGCTCCCCGGAGCGACGGAGGCCCTGCCGGTAAAAAACGGGCCGTCCCATTCATTTTTCTTTCTCTACCGGCGCATAGGTGGCCTGTTCAGTGGCGGCCGCCAGACACCGGTGCCCACCAACGAGTTCAAGTCACTGGTCCGCTACGGGCTGGAGCATCCGGACCGGGACGTGCAGATTGTGCCGGTATCCATGTTCTGGGGCCGGTCTCCGGACAAGGAGAAGTCCCTGGTCAAACTGTTGCTGTCCGACACCTGGTCGGTGGCCGGGCGTCTGCAGAAGTTCCTGATCATCATGGTGCACGGTCGCAATACCTACGTGCAGTTCAGCCAGCCGCTGTCGCTCAGGCAGGTCATTGACGAATATCGGCACAGCGAGGAGCGGGCCAACCGCAAGCTTGCCCGGCTCCTGCGTACGCGCTTCCGCCGGGTTCGCCAGGCCGTGCTGGGGCCGGACCTGTCCCATCGCCGAACTTTGGTGGAGGGGCTGGTGCGCACCCAGGCGGTGAAGGAAGCGATCCGAGAAACCGCCGCCAGGGACGATATCCCGCCGGAGAAGGTGCGGGCCAAGGCCTACAAGTATGCGGACGAAATCGCCGCCAACATGTCCATTGTGACCATACGCATTCTGGAGGTGTTACTGTCCTGGCTCTGGAATCGCATCTACAACGGCATCGCTGTGAACAACATCAGGGTCGCCAAGGAAGTGGCCCAGGATAACGCCGTGGTTTATGTGCCCTGCCACCGCTCGCACATCGATTACCTCCTGCTGTCCTACGTACTGTACAAGAACGGCCTGATGCCCCCGCACATCGCTGCCGGCATCAATCTGAACATGCCGGTCGTCGGGCCGATCCTGCGCCGGGGCGGTGCCTTCTTCATGCGTCGCTCGTTCCGGGACAACCCGCTGTATGCCACCGTGTTCAACGAATACATGCACGTAATGTTCTCCCGGGGCTACTCGGTGGAATATTTCGTGGAAGGCGGCCGCAGCAGGACCGGACGCATGCTGCCACCCCGTCCCGGCATGCTGTCAATGACCATCCGCAGCTTTCTGCGGGATCACCGCAAGCCCATCGTTTTCGTGCCGGTCTACATTGGCTATGAAAAAGTGTTGGAAGGCCGCTCCTACCTTGGTGAGCTGCGTGGCAAGAAGAAACAGAAAGAGAGCGTGTTCGGGCTGCTAAAGACCGTCCGCAAACTCACCCATTCTTTCGGGCGGGTTGCGGTAAACTTCGGTGATGCCATTCCCCTGGCCGATGTGCTCGACGATGTCCGCGAGAGCTGGCGCGAGGAAGCCTACAATGCCGAGTACCGGCCCGTCTGGCTGAGCCGGGCGGTTAACCAGCTCTCGCTCCGGGTGGCCTCAAACATCAATGCGTCGGTCGCCGTCAATCCGATCGGCATGACCGCCACGGTATTACTCGGGACCGATCGCCTGGCCATGGACGAAGGCCAGCTGATCCGCCTGATGAACCAGTACGCCGGTTTGTTAAAGGCCTACCCCTATGCTGAAACCGTCACCCTGCCGGAAGGATCCGGCAAGGACTGGGTCACCTACTGTGAGGACATGGGACTGGTTACCCGCCAGCCCCAGAAGCTGGGTGATATCATTGCCCTCGAGGGCAGCAATGCCATCCTGATGACCTACTACCGCAACAATATCCAGCACCTTTTTGCCCTGCCATCGCTGGTTGCAAGCCTGTTCGAGAACAAGGACTCCCTGCACCGGGACAAGATCGTGTTCCTGGCGACCGTGGCGTACCCCTACCTGCAGTCCGAACTGTTCCTGAAGTACTCTGCCGACGAGGTAGGGGGCGTCATCAATCACTGGATTGATATCCTGGTGGAACAGGGGCTGCTGGAAACCCTGGAGGACGACCGTATTGGCCGCCCCGTGGAAGGCACCGAGGCCATGCTGCGGTTGCGGGTGCTGTCCCGGTTCATCATCCAGACCCTGGAGCGTTACCACATCACCCTGGGCATCCTGCGCAAGTATGGCTCAGGCAAGATCAGCGCTGCGGAACTGGAAGAGCAGAGCACCCTGCTGGCGGAGCGCATGTCAATCCTGTTCGGCCTGAACGCGCCGGAATTCTTCGACAAGACCCTGTTCCGGAACTTCATTGCCAACATGCAGGAGAACGGCGTCATCACCACCGATGACAACGGCCTGATCAACTATGGCAAGGGACTGGAGGAAGTGGCGGACGACGCCCGCCTGGTGCTGAGCGTGGAGAAGCGTCAAGCCATCCAGCAGGTCACCATGCTCGGCGCCTGACCGGTTCAGGTCGACGGAAGCGCCCTGAGTGCGTAGATATCATAGCGGCTGCTCTTGCCTTCGACCCGGGTGCCGGGCGCGGGGCCTTCGATGGCGGGAGCCTTGCGGGGACGTTTGACCACCACCCGGTAGGTAGCGACTTTCAGGGCTGCATCGAGCAACTCGGAGGCGTCCTCGTCATCGCCCACGATCGTCCGGAACACCTCCATTTCCTTCTTCACCCTGGCCGACTTGTCCCGGTGCGGGAACATGGGGTCCAGGTAGATCACATCCACTGATCCACGGTCAGCCTGGCGCAACCAGTCGATGCTGCTGCCGGCGGCCAGGGTCATCCTGGCGACGACCGGCGCGCACTCGACGTTGAGTGCGGCGCGGGCCAGGCCATCCTCCAGCAAAGCATGAATGACAGGGTTGCGTTCAAACAGGGTCACCTCGCACCCGAGGCCGGCCAGGACAAAGGCATCCTGACCCAGGCCCGCAGTCGCATCCAGCACGTGAAGCCTGGCCTTGGTCTTCTGCAGGCCCACGGCCCGGGCGACCAGTTGGCCGGCACCACCACCATGCTCACGCCGATACCCCATCCTGCCGGAAACAAACTCGACCCGGACTGGCCCGGGCGCGCCTTTCCCGGTCAGTTGCAGGCAAAGTCCCAGCTCATCCAGAAAAAGCAGTATCGGCACATCGGTAACGTCGCGGGGGCGAATCACCCCGAGATAGGGAAACCCCAGGAGCTCGCTGAGCTCCACGGCCCGGGTGTGATCACCCAGGGGGCTGCGGGCAATAGCCAGGCAAGAAGATGAAAGGTCAGGACGGGGGGGCACCACGGCTTACTCGCGGCCGGGCAGCTTTTTCCAGGCCACCTCATCACGGATGTAGACCGGTTGCGCCTGTTCAGCGGGGACGGTGTGGCCCTCTGCTGCCGGCTTTTCAGCCAGACGCGCCACCCAACTGGCGCGCAACAGCAGATCCGGAGCCACGGATACCATCGGACCAGACACTTCTGCCGGCATCTGCTCCCGGAACTGCCAGCCGGGGCCGGCACCGTACCAGTGCCCGGCCTCGCCGGTGAGGCTGACCGCCTCCGGCGGACAGACCCGTTCCTCGCCGAGCAACTCGGGCAGGCTCTCGTTGCGACGGTAGCAACCCCAGTAAACCTCCCCCATGCGGGCATCGAAAGCCACAGCCACGGCATCGCCTTCGGCGATATCGGGGGACTCCATGGCGCCATAGGCCACGGCAGCGAGGGAGGAAACCGGAACCACCGGCAGATTCAGCCCCCAGGCCAGGCCCTGCACCACACCGGTAGCGATCCGCAAACCGGTAAACGACCCCGGCCCGCAGGCAAATGCGAGGGCGTCCAGATCCGCGGGCACCAGCCCCCTGTCTGCCAGCAGTTCCCGCACCATGGGCATGAGCAGCCGGGTATGGCCTCGGGGCGCGACTTCGAATCGCTCGGTCATCTTTCCATCAGCAAGAAGGGCTGCGGAGCAGCCCTCTGATGATGTATCCAGTGCCAGCAGTTTCACGGCAGTGAATGCCTCGACGTCAATGTTGGATTACTGGAGCCTGGACAGGATCTGGTCGCGGATGCTGTCCAGGCTGCCGACGCCTTCCACGCGCACGTACTTGGGTGCAGCGGAAGGGTCCTTCTCGGCCCATTCCTGGTAGTAGCCCACCAGCGGAGCAGTCTGCTCGTGGTAGATCTTCAGGCGCTTGCGAACGGTTTCTTCCTGGTCGTCCTCGCGCTGGACCAGCGGCTCGCCGGTTTCGTCGTCCTTACCTTCCACCTTGGGCGGATCGTATTTTACGTGATAGACACGGCCACTGCCCTCATGGATACGACGGCCCGACAGGCGGCTGACGATTTCCTCGTCATCCACAGCGATCTCGACGACATAGTCAATGGCAATACCCTGGTCCTTGAGCGCTTCCGCCTGGGGGATGGTACGCGGGAAACCGTCCAGCAGGAAGCCGTTCTTGCAGTCCGGCTGCTGGATACGCTCCTTGATCAGGGCGATGATGATGTCGTCGGAGACCAGACCACCGGAAGCCATGACTTCCTTGACCTGGTTGCCCAGCTCGGAACCGGACTTGACCGCGGCCCGCAGCATGTCGCCGGTGGAAATCTGGGGAATACCAAAGCGCTCAGTAATAAACTGTGCCTGAGTCCCCTTACCTGCGCCTGGCGCGCCTAACATGATGATTCGCATAACGCTGTGCTCCCGTTTTAGTCATTATCGTTTGAAAAGCTGTGGCAAAAACGCCTGCCTTTGCGACAGCCTCTCTGAGCGCTACAAATGTAAGCCCGGAACAGCGAACGCGCATTATACGAAGTCAGCCTGCCCATAGAAAGTCGACCTCAGTATCATGCACCGAAAAGCAGCAACCGGACTCTCGGATGGGCCGGTGGGGCACTCAGGATGGGCGGGAAGAGGTCAGTGCGTCAAGGTCGGGAGACAGGCTGTCGATATCCTTCTCGAAGTCGTAGACCGAGTCTTGTCTCAGGCCAAGCGAGCCGAGCAGTACCGGGACATTATCTTCGTTGAACTCATCCCCTATTCCCCTGGATTTCAGCAACCCGTTTGCCAGCTGCACGATCAGGACATAGGTTTCATGCTCACCGGTGTAGCCCTGGTACTGGTGCATGCCGGCGGCCTTGATCACTGGCTCAGGCAACTGCCAGAACCGGTGCAAAAGACCACCAATGGCACCATGGCCGACCGCCAGCACACCTTCATCGCCACCATGCCCGAACACCTGCTCTTCAAGAGACTTCATGCTGGCTTCGGGATTGCTCTCCCGGAGGCGGCTGAGCTCCCCGAATTCCGCCGGGAACAGATACCCCAGCAAAGGCAGGCCAAGATTGTGAAGCAACCCGCAAAGGTAGGCCATGTCCCGGTCAGCACCACACCGTGGCGCAATTCGCTGGCACAGCATCCCGCAGTACAGGGCCTGGGACCAGAATGCCTGCATGCCGAGGATGCCATCCCGGGGAATTCCGAAGCCGCCGACCAGGGCACTGCCCTGGATAATATGCGCCACCCGACCAATCCCGAGAACCCGGGTGACGGCATCGCGTACCGTGTCGACCTGGCCGGAGGTCTCGAACAGGCCGGACCGGGCGTAACGCAGGATCTGTGCGGTCAGACTGGGATCCAGTTCGATGACGTCGGCGAGATCCGCGGCAACCGCACCTTCACCGGTTGCCATGGCAAGGATCTGGGGTGCCAGTGCGGGCATGGGTGGAAGCCGGTAGATATTGCGCAACTTACCGGCCACTTCGTCCAGGGTCAGGGCCCCCCGGTCACCGCCACCCTGGCCATGGATGACCAGCCGGGCCCGGAAGGCGTCCGCCAACAGGATTTTCAGGGTCTCCCCATCAATCTCGATCAAGGCATCGTTACGGCCCCCGGAAAACAACACCCGTTCGCCATCCACGACATCCTCATCCACCAGTACCGGCACCCGGTAGACGCACCCGACCGGCGGCACGAATCCGGGCTCGCAGTCACCGAACAGCCGACGGCTTTGCCGGGCGGTCAGAGGCTGGAGCCGGCGCCCGGTCAGCTGTTGTACCGCCGGAATATCCAGAGCGCTATCAAAACGGTGAACGGCCATAACCACGCCATCGATGTCAATCAACAGCGTTGCCTGGACAAAATCATGTTGGGATCGGCCTGAGGCGATCACCGCCGCATCGAGGTTCGGGACAGGCTCGATAGCCAGCTCCCGGTAGGCCAGCCCCTGTTCACTCAGATAGTTCTCCAGCCGGGCAGCAAGCGCCACATCCGGTACTCCTTTGTCTGTGCCTGACAGGTGGCGGGCACCCAGTCAGCCGGTATTTCGCATACCGGCCGAGATGCCAGCCATTGTCACTTTCAGGGCTCGCTCCACCATTTCCGGTACCTCGCCCTTGCCTTCACTCTCCCGATCGCGCCTCAAAAGTTCGGCCTGGAGGTAATGCAGAGGGTCGGTGTAGGGATTGCGCACTCTCATGGAGTGGGCAAAGACCGGCTCCTGCTCCAGCAATGCCTCTTGCTCCTTGAGCTCCAGTACACGGCGAATACAGCCGGCAAGGCGCTCACGCAGCCTCTCCCCCAGGGATTGCAGTTTGCGGTCCTCGACCAGGGTCTGTTCATAATAGCTGGCAATCCGCAGGTCGGCTTTGGCCAGCACCATTTCCAGCATATCCACGTAGGTGCGGAAGAACGGCCAGCCCTTCATCATTTCCCGGAGTTCCGGCAGCCGGTTCTCCCGGGCGGCCTCCTCCAGCGCCACATCGCTGCCGAGCCAGCTCGGCAACATCAGTCGCATCTGGGTCCAGGCGAAGATCCAGGGAATGGCCCGCAGGCTCTCGACACCGCCGGAGGGCTTGCGCCTGGCCGGTCGGCTGCCCAGAGCCAGTTTGCCAAGCGCCTGTTCCGGCGTCACCTGACGGAAGTAGGGCACGAAATCCGGATTCTCCCGAACCACATCCCGATAGGCCTTAAGCGACCGTTCAGTCAGCCAGTCCATGGTCTGTCGCCAGCTATCCTCGGGCTCGGGTGGTGGTGCCAGGGTCGCCTCGATCACCGCGGTGCTATACAGAGTCAGGCTCTGCACCGCCAGGCGCGGCAGACCGAACTTGAAGCGGATCATTTCGCCCTGCTCCGTGATCCGGAAACTGCCGTTCACCGATCCGGGCGGCTGGGACAGGATGGCGCGATTCGCAGGGCCGCCACCGCGGCCGACGGTACCCCCACGACCGTGGAACAGGGTCAGATGAACACCGTACTGGCTGGCCACGTGGGTCAGCTTTTCCTGGGCCTGGTACTGGGCCCAGGCGGCCATCAGCTGGCCGGCATCCTTGGATGAATCGGAATAGCCGATCATCACTTCCTGACGCCCCTGGCAGTACTCGCGGTACCACTCCACCTCGTACAGGGCGGCCATGGCATCCGGGGCACCCCGAAGGTCATCCAGGGTTTCGAACAGGGGCACCACCCGCATCGGAAACCTCATACCCGCTTCCCGCAATAGAAGGATCACGCCCAGCACGTCCGAGGGCTTGCTGGCCATGGAGATAACGTAGGAACCAAGGGCTTCCGGTGTCTGTGCTGCCACCACTTCGCAGGTGGCCAGCACCTCCCGGACATTGTCCGATGGCTCCCAGTTCCGGGGTACCAGCGGCCGGCGACCCTGAAGTTCCCTGACCAGGAAGGCCTGGCGCTCGTCCTCGGTCCAGCTGGTGTAGTCGCCGAGGCCGAGGTAGTCGACCATTTCAGCCACAGCCTCGGCGTGACGGGAGGCTTCCTGGCGGATATCCAGTCGGATCAGCGGCAGGCCAAAGGTGTGGGCACGCCGGATGGTATCCAGCAAGGGCCCGTTGGCAATGATTTCCAGACCGCAGTCGATCAGGGAACGGTAGCAGAGCTCCAGAGGCCCGGTGAGGTCCTCGTTCTCAAACAGGATCCCCTCTGCATCCACCGGTTGCCCATGCACCTTCGCCTCGGCCCAGTTACGGGTTTTCACCAGCCGTTCCCGAAGTTCCGCCAGCACCTGGCGATAGGGCTCCCGGGACTCGCCCACGATTGCCTTCAGTTCATCACTGGCCTGCCACATGGACAGCTCCGCCCGCAGCGACTGGATGTCCCGCAGGAACAGATCCGCTGCCATCCACCGACCGAGCAGGAACACCGTGCGCGTCACTTCGTGGGTCACATTCGGATTGCCATCCCGGTCACCGCCCATCCAGGAGGCGATACGGATGGGTGATGCCTGGAGCGGCAAGCCCTTGCCGGTGGCATCGGACAGGGAGGTATCAAGGCTGCGCAGAAAGTCCGGCAGGGCCTGCCAGAGGCTGTTCTCGATGACGGCAAACCCCCATTTGGCCTCATCGACCGCGGTCGGCCGCTCATGGCGGATCTCGTCAGTGTGCCAGGCCTCGGCAATCAGCCGGGACAGTCGCGCGACGATCTCGTCCCGCTCCGCCGGCATGAGATCATCATGATCCAGCTGGGACAGGCAGTCGGACATTTCGTCGTACTTCATGATCAGCGTTCGGCGTGCCACCTCGGTCGGATGGGCAGTAAGCACGAACTCGATACGCAGGTCGGCAACCCGGCGGTGCAGCTCCTCCGCGGGCACGCCCCCGGATTTGAGCCGGCCAAACACCTCCCCGAGGGATTCCACCATCAGATCGGACTGGTGCCCACGCTTGCGGCGGATGCCGTGGTACTGTTCGGCCAGGTTGGCCAGGTTGAGAAACTGGTTGAAGGCTCTGGTGACTGGCAGCAGTTCATCGTCGCCAAGCTTTCTCAACAGGCTCACCAGCCGCTGGCCGGAGCCGCTCTCATGCCGGCGATCGGCTTTCGCCGCCGCCCGGATTTCCTCAATCAGGTCGTAGCAGTCCTGGCCGGGGAAACGCCGGATACTCTGCCCCAGCAGTTCGCCCAGCATTCGTACGCTTTCGCGCAGATCCGGATGTAGTTCAGTCACATTGACGTCCTTTTGAATTGACGGAGGCGAAGTAAACTTACGATACTAAGAATCAGCCGAGAAAGTCTATTGGCGTCACCGCCTGTGGTCGCAAGGAGTATTCATGAAAGTGACTGATCTTCCCAAGCACTGGGAGAAGGAAAAAGAGCCCGTGGAGCGCACCCACAACTACAACCTCCGCTTGCCGCTGGAGGATGCCGCCAGGATCGCTGCCCTGGCAGAGCTGTACCCGGATCGTACCGAGGCCGACATTCTCAATGACATGATCGGTGCCGCCCTGGACGACCTGGTGCATCAGAGCCCGATCAAGGACAAACTGGAAAGCAAGGATAAGTAAACAGGGGCGGGCAACCATACCGGAGTGGTGAAAGCACCACTCCGGAAGGGAGACTCAGACCGGAAGTCTTCCTGTGGTCAGGCCACGGATTCCAGCTGGCGGGCCTTGAGGCGCTGGATGTGCTTCTGGCTCAGGCTGACAAACTTCGGGGTCAGCCCCTGATCCTCGTAGATCTCGAACCCATCCTCATCGTAAGCCACCACCCGGGGCCCCTGCACATACGGAAAGCTGGTTTCCAGCTCATCCAGGGCTGCGGAAATGAGATCCCGCATCAGATCTTGCGGAGACTTCATCGGATAGAGCGCCGCAAGTTTCTCA
Organism: Pseudomonadota bacterium; assembly: GCA_034189235.1. GTDB lineage: Bacteria > Pseudomonadota > Gammaproteobacteria > Pseudomonadales > Oleiphilaceae > Marinobacter. The sequence continues at coordinate 55,403 of JAXHVJ010000006.1, read as the reverse complement.
AGTCGCTTGTGATGCTGGTCAGACAGCGCCACAAAATAGGCGTCTCGGGTCAGCCGTCCCCGTGCGTGCTTATCCCAGTAGTTGACCAGATCTTTGATTTTCATGGTGCCTGCACTCCTGCATCTTATTGATAGCATCCGGCGCACTGAATTCGTGCGTCCGCTACCGGAAGTGTAGACGAAGCCTCGGGCCCGGGAACCACCTGATTGGTAATGAATTGTACTTACCGAAGACACGTTCTCAATGCCCGGAGTGGTCCCTCTCGACGCCCTTCACCGCCTGCCAGATGGCATCCAGCGCCTCGAGAGACTCCTCGTCCATGTCGCGGCTCTCCTGCGCCAGCACCTGCTCGATGGCCCGGAACCGGGTCTCGAATTTGTGG
>JAXHVJ010000006.1:0-54921 GCA_034189235.1 Pseudomonadota bacterium | reverse complement strand
TCGATGGTGTGCGGCACGATGGTGCCGTAGGTTTGCCTGGTGTCCCACGGGCAACCGGTTTCAGGGTCCCGCAGCCGGGCCATCAGCGTTTTGAGATCGTCAATGGTGTAACTCATCCGCGCTTGCGCCTCACCTCGATGATATTTGGCAGGTTACGGATCTGCGCCAGCAACCGCGCCAGCTGCTCCAGACTGGAGATTTCCACGGTAACGGTCATGGTCGCAGTATTTTCGTCCTTGTTGGTCTGGGTATTCAGCGCCAGCACATCGCTCCTGGAGGCAGAGAGTACCTGGGTGATGTCCCGTAGCAATCCCGAACGGTCGTAGGCCTCAATCTCGATATCCACCGGATAGACCGCCGCCGGTTTGCCACCCCAATTCACCTCGATGATCCGGTTCGGCTCGAACTCCCGGAGGTTGAGGAAGGTCAGGCAATCCTGGCGGTGCACGGTCACCCCCCGCCCCACCGTGATATAACCACCAATGGCATCCCCGGGCAGGGGTTTGCAGCATTTCGCCACCTGGGTCTTGAGCTTGCCCACCCCGAGAATCCGGATATCCGATTCGGTGTCGTAGGGCTTCTTGCGCTGGTTGGTCAGCTTCAGGTTCAACTGCTCGGAGCGGGGTTCCAGCATCTGCTGGGCCACATTGGCCACGTGGGTCGGTCGCAGATCCCCCGCCCCGACCGCCGCGAACATGTCGGTGGAGCCCTGGCAGTTCACCTTCCGGGCCAGCTCATCCAGGTCCACGTCATACAGGGACAGGCGCTTGAACTCGTCCTCCAGGATAGCGCGACCGTCAATAATATTGCGGTCCCGGTCCTGCTGTTTGAACCAGTGGGTCACCTTGGCCCGGGCCCGGGAGGTCTGGATATAGCCCAGGCTCGGGTTCAGCCAGTCGCGGCTCGGCGCCGGATTATTGGAGGTGAGGACAAATACCTGATCCCCGGTCTTCAGCGGATAGGTCAGCGGGACAATCCGGCTGTTGACCCTGGCACCGCGGCAGGCATGGCCAATTTCGGTGTGCACCCGGTAGGCGAAATCCACCGGCGTCGCGCCCTGTGGCAGGTCCACCACGTGACCTTCCGGGGTGAACACATACACCCGGTCCGAAGCCACATCGGACTTCAGGTGTTCGGCGAGACCGGACAGATCGCCCAGCTCTTCCTGCCACTCCAGAACCTGGCGCAGCCAGTTGATCTTGGCGTCGTACCCGGTGGACTTGTTATGCTTGTCGGTACCCTTGTACAGCCAGTGGGCACAGACCCCCAGTTCCGCTTCCTGATGCATCTTGTGGGTCCGGATCTGCACTTCCATGACCTTGCCCTCGGGCCCGATCACCGCAGTATGGAGTGACTGGTAGCCGTTTTCTTTCGGGTTGGCGATGTAGTCGTCGAATTCGTTGGGAATGTGGCGCCAGAGCGAATGCACGATCCCCAATGCGGCATAGCAGTCCCGCACCTCGGGCACCAGGATACGCACGGCGCGCACATCGTAGACCTGGGAGAAGTCGATGCCCTTGCGGCGCATCTTCCGCCAGATGCTATAGATATGCTTGGCACGGCCGGAGAGTTCGCCCTCGATACCGGAGGCCTGAAGCTCCTTCTGCAGGGTTTCGATCACCCGGCGGATGTAGCCCTCCCGGTCGAGACGTTTCTCGTCCAGGAGCTTGGCAATCTTCTTGTAGGCGGATTCGTGCAGGTAACGGAAGGACAGATCCTCCAGCTCCCACTTGATGTAACCGATACCGAGGCGGTGTGCCAGGGGCGCGTAGATGTCGAAAACTTCCCGGGCGACCCGCATGCGTTTCTCTTCCGGCGCGTTTTTGACCGCCCGGATGGCACAGGTCCGCTCTGCCAGCTTGATCAGGGCAACACGCACGTCGTCGATCATGGTGACCAGCATCTTGCGAACATTATCCAGCTGGCCTTCGCTCTGGCCCAACACATTGCCCTTGAGCGGGTGGTGGATGGAGGAGATCGCCGCCATCTGCTGGACACCGTTGATCAGCCCCGCCACTTCATCGCCGAATTCCTTGCGGATTTCCTCCAGCGAAACCCGCTCCTCGCGCACCGCCCGGTAGAGGATGGCGGCGACCAGACTGGTCTGATCCAGGTGCAGCTCCGCCAGTACCTGGGCCATCTCCAGTCCGACCCGGAAACTGCTGGATCCCGGCGCCCACAGCCGGTCTCCCCGGAAGGCCTGCAGGTCGATCCCGGCCGCCTTTTCACAGGCCTGGCGGAACTGGTCAACATCTTCGAGATGGGCTTGCGAGGCGATGTGGCTGACGCACCGTTCGATGTCGACTTCGCCGTCACCTGTTACAGCATAATCTTCGCGAACTTTTACCATATCGGTCTTGTTGTTCCTGTTCGTTGTCGCAGACATCCCTGCCCACGCTCAATCCTGTTCAGCGATCGGCCCGCTCGAACAGGGCGATAGACTCCACATGGGTGGTGTGCGGGAACATGTCCATCACACCGGCGCGCACCAGGCGGTAGCCATTGCGCACCATGACGCCCGCATCCCGGGCCAGGGTTGCCGGGTTGCAGGAAACATAAACAATACGACGTGCGCCGAAGGCCGCCAGGTATTTGCAGATCTGCTCCGCACCGGAGCGGGGCGGATCGATCAGGATCTTGTCAAAACCTTCTTTTGCCCAGGACTGACCGGTAAAATCGCCATGCAGGTCAGCGCCATGGAAAGCCACGTTGTCCAGGCCACTGCGTTCGGCATTCTCCCGGCCGCGCACCACCATGGCTTCGTCACCCTCGACGCCAACGACCTGGCCACCCCGACGGGCCAGCGGCAGAGTGAAATTACCCAGCCCGCAGAACAGATCCAGCACCCGCTCGCCCGGCCGGACCTCCAGCCACTCGACCGCGCGGTGTACCATGGACCGGTTGATCCCCGCATTGACCTGGGTGAAGTCCATGGGATGAAATTGCATGACCAGACCGAACTCGTCCAGGCGATAGCTCAGCCGCTCATCGTCCCGACCGGCCGATTCCGGCCAGATCCGGTGCACGGTGTCCGGACCCTTGGGCTGCAGGTAAATATGCAAGTCATGGGCCTGGCCAAAGGCGATGAGCTTTTCCCGGTCCCCGGCACTGAGCTCATCCATGTTGCGAAACACCATGGCTGCCGTGTCATCACCGCAGGCCACTTCGACCTGGGCAATACGGTCGAAGGCATCCATGCTGTGCAGCAATTCGCGCAATGGCAGGATACGCTCCCCGATGCGTGGATCCATGACTACGCAACGGTCAATATCGGTCAGGAAGCTGTTGCGCTTCTCCCGGAATCCCACCAGCACGGACTCCCGGGCCTTGACGAAACGCACACCCAGGCGGGCCTTGCGCCGGTAGCCCAGACTGGCCCCGGAACGCATGGGAGCCACCCATTCTTCCGGTTCAATGCCCCCGAAATGGGCAAAATGCTGGCGCAGGGTGTCTTCCTTGAACCGGATCTGGGCGTCGCCGCTCATGTGCTGCAGGCTACAGCCGCCACAAAGATCGGCAAACTCACAGGGGGTCTCCTGGCGCCCGGACGAGGCCTCCAGCACCTCCAGTGTGCGCAGCTCGTCGAATTTGCTGCGGCTGGAGACCACTTTCGCCATCACCGTTTCGCCGGGCAGTGCGCCGTCCACGAACCGGGTCTTGCCGCCATTGCGGGCGATACCCCGGCCGTCATGGCTCAGGGATTCAATCACACAGCGAACGGGCTCATTGGGCAGAACCTTCCTGCGTCTTCTACTCATACTGAAATCTCTTGCTGGCTGGTTCAGGCGCCGGGGAAGACACCTGTCGACAGGTAACGGTCGCCGCGATCACAGATAATGGCCACGATAACGGCGTTTTCAACCTGCTCTGACAACTTCAGGGCCGCTGCGATCGAACCGCCGGACGACACCCCACAGAAGATGCCCTCCCGGGCGGCCAGGGCGCGCATGGTGTTTTCGGCCTCTTCCTGGCCGATATCGAGCACCTGGTCCACGCGACTGGCATCGTAGATCTTCGGCAGGTATTCCTCGGGCCAGCGGCGGATGCCGGGAATCGAAGCGCCTTCCTTCGGCTGCAGGCCGATGATGCGGATATCGGGATTGCGCTCCTTCAGGTAGCGGGAGACACCCATGATGGTTCCGGTGGTACCCATGGAACTGACAAAGTGGGTGATGCAGCCTTCGGTCTGCTCCCAGATCTCCGGGCCGGTGGTGCGGTAATGGGCCAGCGGGTTGTCGGGGTTGCCGAACTGGTCCAGCACCTTGCCCTTGCCTTCGGCCTCCATCGCAAGGGCCTGGTCCCGGGCTGCCTCCATGCCCTCTTCCTTGCTGACGGTAATGATTTCGGCACCATAGGCACGCATCGAAGCCCGACGCTCCTCGCTCATGTTGGCGGGCATGATCAGCACCATGCGGTAGCCCTTGATCGCCGCCGCCATGGCCAGGGCTATTCCGGTGTTGCCACTGGTGGCTTCGATCAGGGTATCCCCGGGTTTGATCTCGCCACGGCGTTCGGCCTCCTGGATCATGCTGAGTGCCGGGCGGTCCTTCACCGAACCGGCCGGGTTATTGCCCTCAAGCTTGGCCAGGATAACATTGCTGGTATTGCCCGGCAGGCGCTGCAGGCGGACCAGCGGGGTATGGCCAACATAATCTTCAATGGTGGGGAAATTCATAATAAAACCCTGTGGTACACTTTTCGCTCCGAATCATACGCGTTATGGCCCCGGCATCCCAATACAGCTTCTCGCTATATCCATGACCGGCGGCTATAACCTGTACTTTTTCTGTCTGGTCCGGGGCAGACACCACAGTCGGTTCCGGCCGGTTCATCTATTCTGACAGGGAAGTGACTGCAGGTTCATTCCCGTAGCAGGGCAATTTTCAGGAAAATCGTATGCGGCGCTGGGGCATTCGCAAGAAAGTACTGGTGGTGACTCTGGTCCCCACCCTGCTGACCACCTTGATTCTCGGGCTGTTTTTCACCTACAGCTGGGTACACAACATCCAGAGCCTGCTGAGCGATCGCGGAGAGTCTCTGTCCCGGCAGCTGGCCGCAGGTTCCGGGTACGGCCTGTTTACCGCCAACCGGAGCCTGTTGAGCAGCCTTTCCAACGCCCTTCTGGAAGAACAGGATGTCCGTTCAATCACCTTTTATGGCAGCGACGGCCATCGGCTGCTGCACACCGGACCGGGCAGTTCACAGGCTCCCGCCTCCGAAGCCCTTCCCCCCGACCAGGCTATCCGCATGGCCAGCAAGGACAGCACCCGGTTCGTGACGCCGGTTTACCTCCAGGACCCGATAATCGAGACCATGCTCGATCCGGACGCCCGCCAGTCCAGGAGCGAACCGAAGGAACCGCTCGGTTGGGTGTCGATTGAGATGTCCCATGTGCGCACCGAGAAAGAAACCTACAAGGCCATGCTCATTTCCCTGCTGCTGGTGCCCGGTGGTGTGCTCCTGAGTCTGGCCATCGCCATGCGTCTCAGCCGCGCCTTCACCGATCCTGTGTTCGAGCTGAATGAGGCGGTGGCCAAGCTCAAGGAAGGCAAGCTCGATACCCGGGTCCATACCGGCGCCGGCCCGGAATTCGAGCAACTGGAATCCGGCCTCAATGACATGGCCGAGGAGCTGAGCAAGGCCCAGGCCGAGATGCAGCAGAATATTGATCAGGCCACCGAAGACCTGCGCGAGACCCTGGAAACCATCGAGATCCAGAATATCGAACTGGACTTTGCCCGCAAGGAGGCACTGGAAGCCAGCCGGATCAAATCGGAGTTCCTGGCCAATATGTCCCACGAAATCCGGACCCCTCTCAACGGCATTCTCGGCTTCACTGAACTGCTGCTGAAGAGCCCCCTGCCGCGACAACAACGGGATCACCTCAGCACCATCCGGAAATCCTCGGAAATCCTGCTGACGATCATCAACGACATCCTGGATTTCTCCAAGATCGAGGCCGGCAAGCTGATCCTGGATCGGGTGCCCTTCCAGCTCCGGGACATCATCGAGGAAGTCATGGTCATGCTGGCGCCGGCGGCCCACAGCAAGAACCTGGACCTGGCCCCGCTGGTCTATAACGACGTACCGGATAACGTCATGGGCGACCCGCTGCGGGTCAAGCAGGTCATCACCAACCTGGTGAACAACGCCATCAAGTTCACCCAGACCGGGGAAGTGGTGCTGCGGGCCAGCCTGGAGGACGAAGACCAGGAGAACAACCGGGTGACGGTGAAGATCAGCATTACCGATTCCGGCGTCGGACTTTCCCGGGCCCAGCAGCAGTCCCTGTTCAATGCCTTCAGTCAGGCGGATGCCTCCACCGCCCGGCAGTATGGCGGGACCGGTCTGGGACTGGCCATTTCCAAACGGCTGGTGGAGGAAATGGGCGGCCAGATCGGGCTGGAAAGTGAATTGGGCAAGGGTTCCACGTTCTGGTTTACCCTGAACACCGAACTGTCAGCCACCGGCGAGACCGTCGCTCCCAGGGACGCCCTGAAGGGCGAGAAGGTTCTCTACCTGGAACACCAGAAAACCACGGGCCTTGCCGTAGAGCATATGCTCCGGCACTGGGGCATGGTGGTGGATCGCGTTGCCTCCTCCGGCGCCATGCAGGAACAGATCGAGGAAGCCCAGAAAAGCCAGGCCGGTTACGCCGTTGCCATTGTCGGCATCACCCGGAACCTGCTCAACTCCAATCAGTACCGCAACCTGCTGCATAACCTGGAAGTTGAACGGGACTGCCGGACCCTGCTGCTCACCCCGACCCTGGAGACCCATGACGCGGGCCTTTCCGCCCTCTCCAGTGGCCACCTGGCGAAGCCGGTGTGTCGCAACGCGCTCTATGACGAACTGCTGTTGCTGGTGCACGGCATCAACGCCGGCGGGCGGGCAATCGACAGCTACTCCGGGGGCGCCGGGCGGCAAGCCCGGAACAACACCCCCAGGGTACTCGCCGTGGACGACAACGAGGCAAACCTGAAGCTGGTCATGACCCTGCTCGATGACTGTCAACTGGAGGCAGAGTCCGCCTGCAATGGTTTCGAAGCCCTGAGCAAGGCCCGGCAAAAGCCCTTCGACCTGGTGTTTATGGACCTTCAGATGCCTGGCATGGATGGCGTCGAAACCACGGCCCGAATCCGCGAAATGGACACCAACAGCCACCGGACGCCGATTATTGCCCTGACCGCCCATGCCCTGGCCGACGAACAGGAAGCACTGGCAAAGCAGGGTTTTGACGGCTACATGGCCAAGCCCATCAGCAGCGCGGAGCTGACTACCATTATCCGGGACTATACCGGGTATGACTGCGGTAACCGGGACACCCAGGCTCACTTCTCCGAGATCCGTGACACCCGACAGCCCCTGAGACCCTCTTCGCGAAGGGCGCAACAGGATTGCGTCAGTGTGTCAGAGAGTATCCAGCTGGCAGCCGGCAAGGCAGACCTGGCGGAAGAGCTGTTCAGCATGCTGCTCGAGCAGCTCTATCCGGATATGCGGAAAATCCGGGACTTCTGGGCAGAGAACGACATGGACAGTTTGCTGGACTGCGTCCACAAGCTCCACGGCGCCACCCGCTACTGCGGTGTACCGGAACTGAGAGCCGCCGCGAACCAGCTGGAAACCGCCCTCAAGTGCCCGGACCCGGATACCGAGGCCCACAAGGACCACTTGCTGGATGCCATGGAGCGGCTGCAGGCCTGGAGCGAGCAGACCGACTGGCAACCGCTGTTCAGGCAGCACCGGTACCAGACCGGCACCGCGCCCTGAACCCCGGCTTCAGGCGCGACCGCAGGCCCGATCCACAATGGCCTTCATGTCGGCGACCGCTTCCCTGAGGCCGGTGAATACCGCCCGGGCGATGATGGCGTGACCGATATTGAGTTCATTGACACCGGGGATCGCTGCCACCCGCTCGGTATTGTGATAGTGAAGGCCGTGGCCGGCGTTCACGGTCAGGCCTTTCTTGCGGGCATAGGCCACGGCGTTGGCGATAACGCGGAAAGCCTCGTCTTCCTCCGCGACGGTTTTTGCCTCGGCATACTCACCGGTGTGCAGCTCCACCACCGGCGCACCGCAGCGAACCGCAGCATCAATCTGGACCGGATCCGGGTCGATGAACAGGGAAACCTCAGCTCCCATCCGAGCCAGCCGCTCGCACGCTCTGGCGACCCGTGCTTCCTGACCATCGACGTCCAGACCGCCTTCGGTGGTCAGCTCTTCCCGCTTCTCCGGCACCAGGCAGACACACTCCGGCCGTACCTGCCCGGCAAACGCCAGCATGGCGTCGGTCACGGCCATTTCGAGATTCATCCTGGTCTGCAGGACTTCACGCAGCAACAGGACGTCGCGATCCTGGATGTGGCGCCGGTCTTCCCTGGGGTGGATGGTAATCCCGTCAGCCCCCGCCTCCTCGGCAAGGATCGCCGCCTGTACCGGATCCGGGTAACGGGTGCCACGGGCCTGGCGCAGGGTGGCCACGTGATCGATGTTGACGCCAAGCAAGACTCTAGGATTCATGGTGTTCTCCCCGAAGGTGACTGAAAAGGCTTCGACTGTTCAATGGGCGGCCCTGCAGCAGGTAATCGATCAGGACCCGCATGATCCGTTTTGCAAGCCGACGGCTCGCGACAGACTTCAGGTCTCCGATGGCAATGGCCAGCAGAACCTCCCCCGGTAAATCCTGCAAACGCACACCCTGGAAAGGTTTAGAGACAATGCCTTGCTCCGGATCATAGCAGTAGCGCTGGCCGGCCTCGACCGCTTCACCGGTATCGGTGGTTTGGTCCCAGGCAAAATCGTAACCAAGAGCTCTGGCGAAGGTCTGCTCGAACCGACGCAACACCGGCTCTATGTCGGAGGTGGCAGAAAGTTCGTTGATGGCATTGATGTAGGCTGCAAACAGGGTCGGATGAGGGTCGGCCACAGGAAGGATACGTTGCAGCAATTCATTCAGGTACAGCCCGCTGTACAGTGACTCGGTCCGCTTGAGCTCCGGCCCGGGACGTACTTCAACCTGGGTCAGGGTCTTGAGGTCACCGCGCCCGGTCCAGTCCAGCAGAAGCGGCTGGAACGGCTGAAGCTGCGCCTTGAGCGGGCTCCTGGCACTGTTCGCGCCCCGGGCGATGACGGTCATCCGGCCACGGTTCAGGGTGAAGACATCCACCATGAGGCTGGTTTCCCGCCACGGGCGGCGGTGGATGACATAGGCGGGTTCCTGTTGTTCCGGCCCCCTCATAGACGCCTCAGAAGTCGTTCATGCCCAGGCTTTTGAGTGCCCGGTCACTGTCGGCCCACCCTCGCTTCACCTTGACCCACAGCCGGAGCATGACCTTGCCTCCGAACATACGTTCCATGTCAGTGCGGGCTTCCTGGCCGATGCGACGCATGCGCTCGCCCTTGTCGCCGATGATGATCTTTTTCTGGCCTTCCCGCTCCACCAGGATCAGGGCGGAAATGTGCAGGGTCTTGCCCTGATGTTTGAACTCTTCAATCTCCACCGCCACGGAATAGGGCAACTCGGCGCCCAGCTGACGGGTGATCTTTTCCCGGACGATTTCTGCCGCCATGAAGCGCTCGCTGCGATCGGTAACCTGATCATCCGGGTAGAAGTGCACGCTCTCCGGCAGGTAGCGGCCAACCGCCTCTTCCAGGGGCTGGAGATTGGTCTCCCGCAAGGCCGACAGCGGAATGATCTCTGCGAACTCACGCTTCTTCGACAGCATCTCCAGGTGCGGCAACAGGGCGTCCCGGTTCTCCAGCTTGTCGACCTTGTTAACGGCCAGGATCACCGGGCACTTCACCCTGGAGAGTTTCTCCAGCACCATTTCATCTGCGGTGGTCCAGGCCAGCTGGTCCACCACGAACACCACGACATCGACATCAATCAGGGCCGATGAGGCCGCCTTGTTCATGTAGCGGTTCAGTGCCCGGGGCTCGTCCTCGTGCATGCCCGGAGTGTCCACATAGATGGCCTGGACCGGACCGTCGGTCTTGATACCCAATACCTGATGACGGGTGGTCTGGGGCTTACGGGAGGTAATACTCAGTTTCTGTCCCAGAATGTGGTTCAGCAAGGTGGACTTGCCGACGTTCGGGCGGCCGACAATGGCCACGAATCCGCAACGGCTGCCGGGATTCTCGGGACCGGTAATATCATTCATCAGGAATTCTCCACACCCAGATCTTTCAGGGCGTTACGGGCCGCCTGCTGCTCGGCCACACGGCGGCTGCTGCCGGTGCCGGTGGTCTTGCGATCCAGGGATGGCAGGGCGCAGGATACATGGAAGGTCTGATTGTGGGCTTCACCGTCCACCGAGATGACGTCATAGCGCGGGAGCGGAAACTGACGGGACTGCAGATACTCCTGCAGTCGGGTCTTGGGGTCCTTCTGGGTATCCTGGAGATCCAGGTTCCTCAGGCGCTGCTCAAACCAGCGCAGGACCTGGGAGCGACAGGTGTGGAAATCGCTGTCCAGATAGATCGCACCAATAATCGACTCCACGGCATCGGCAAGAATTGACTCACGGCGGAATCCGCCACTCTTGAGTTCACCGGAACCCAGCCGCAGGTATTTTCCCAGCTCGAACTCCCGGCCGATCTCTGCCAGGGTCACCCCCTTGACCATGCGGGCCCGAAGCCGGCTCAACTGCCCTTCCCGAGCCTTGTCAAAGTTCAGGTACAGGTACTCGGCAATCACCATATTGACGATGGAGTCCCCCAGAAATTCCAGCCGCTCATTGTTCTGGTTGCCGTAACTGCGGTGTGTGAGCGCCAGCAGCAGCCGCTCGGGAGACTTGAACTGATAGCCGATGCGCCGCTGTAGCTGATCCAGATCCGGTTGTAAACTCACTTGCCCTTCAACTCATACTCATGCTTGAAGTGGATAACAGTATCCACGTTACTGAAAAGGTTGTTGCGAACCTCGTAATCCACCTTGATGACGACAAATTCGCCATTCTTCTCCACGGAAATGTGCTTGGGATCGAAGCCACGCACATTGTTGACGCTCAGGCGCTTGTTGATCAGGGTAAGCACCTGCGCCGGCCCCATATTCGAGAGTCCCTCCGTGCCGTCAAGGCTCTCCAGGGCCTCCTGAATGGTGATGTCATCGATATAGACCGGCCCAAGCTTGACCACCAGGGTCAGGAGGCTGCCGAAAAACAGCACCATGATCAGAATGGTCAGGACGGACGCGCCGCCTTGACGCCCCATCGTGGAGAAATTGTTTTTCTTCATTATAACTGCACTCCGGATTAGTCTGCGTTATTCGATACCGCCGACACGATCAAAGGATGGCAGACTGGTGATCGATTTCCAGTGCATCCAGATCGCAAAGGCCTTGCCCACGATCAGCTCGTCCGGCACCGTGCCCCAGTAGCGGCTGTCGTTGCTGTTGTCCCGGTTGTCGCCCATGACGAAATAATGGCCCTCGGGAACCACCCATTCTCCTTCTCCGGAGTTACCCGAACGCCCAAGGGTGAGGAAGATATCGTGCTCAACCTCGCCCAGGTCTTCCCGCCGCAGCTCCATCGGTGGCAGCCGGGCAACAAACCGGGCTTCAACCAGTTCACCGTTGATGAACAGTTGCTTGTCCTGATACCGGATGCGATCACCCGGCAGGCCGATGACCCGTTTGATATAGTTGGTTTCGCCGTCTTCCGGGTACTTGAATACCATGACATCGCCCCGCTCGGGATCGCCGACTTCCAGGACCTTGGTGCCGGCCACTGGCAGACGAATGCCATAGGCATACTTGTTGACCAGGATGAAGTCACCGACTTCCAGTGTCGGCAACATCGAACCGGACGGAATCTGGAACGGTTCAATCAGGAACGACCGAAGTACCAGGACGACGGCCAGAACCGGGAAGAACGAGCGGCTCAGATCAACCAGGTAGGGTTCTCTGGGTTCCTTCTCAGCGGATACCGGTTCAGCTTCCTGGCCGGTGCCCGGACTGCTGGCCCGGGCCGCCGCAAGCCGCCGTTCACGCAGGAAGAGCTTGTCCGCCAGCCAGATCAGACCCGTCGCAAAGGTCAGTACTACCAGAACCAGGGGAAAATCGATATCCATCCGGGTGCCTTCTGTTTATTTGTCGACTTTCAAAACGGCAAGAAACGCTTCCTGAGGCACCTCGACATTACCCAGCTGCTTCATACGCTTTTTACCTTCTTTCTGCTTCTGCAGCAGTTTCTTCTTACGGCTGACGTCACCGCCGTAACACTTGGCGGTCACGTTCTTGCGCAGGGCCTTGACGGTCACCCGGGCCACCACATGGGTGCCAATGGCTGCCTGGATCGCAATATCAAACATCTGCCGCGGAATCAGTTCCTTCATCTTGTCGATGAGCTGACGCCCCTTGTAGTGTGCCTGCTCCTTGTGAACGATCAGTGCCAGGGCATCCACCCGTTCGCCGTTGATCAGCACATCCAGCCGAACCAGGTTGGCCGGCTGGAAGCGTACAAACTGGTAATCCAGGGACGCGAAGCCACGACTGGCCGACTTGATCCGGTCGAAGAAATCCATCACCACTTCCGCCATGGGCAACTCGTAAGTGAGCTGCACCTGGGTGGACATGAAGTGCATGTTCTTCTGTATGCCGCGCTTTTCCTCGCACAGGGCGATGACGTTACCCAGGTGCTCCTGCGGCACGAGGATGTTGGCCTCGACGATCGGTTCACGCATCTCCTCGATGGAGCCAATATCCGGAAGCCTCGATGGATTGTCCACCGACAGGGTCTCACCCTGTTTGGTCACCACTTCATAAATTACCGTCGGTGCGGTGGTGATCAGATCCAGATCGTACTCGCGCTCAAGCCGCTCCTGGATGATCTCCAAATGCAGCATGCCGAGGAAGCCACAGCGGAACCCGAAACCGAGCGCGTCGGAGTTCTCCGGTTCGAAGAACAGGGAGGCGTCGTTGAGGGTCAGCTTTTCCAGGGCGTCACGGAAGTCGTCGTAGTCGTCCGCACTGACCGGGAACAGACCGGCGTATACCTGCGGCTTGACCTTCTTGAACCCGGGCAGCATCGGGGTCTCTTCCGCGAACTTCTGGTGCACGATGGTGTCGCCCACCGGCGCACCATGGATGTCCTTGATGCCGGCAACCACGAAACCTACGTCACCCGCCTCGAGGATATCGGTATCTTTGGGCTTGGGATTGAAAATACCCACCTTGTCCGCATTCCACGCCTTGCCGGTGGACTTGATTACGATCTTGTCACCCTTGCGCAGAGTACCCTCGGTCACGCGTACCAGGGATACCACACCCAGATAGTTATCAAACCAGGAATCGATGATCAGCGCCTGCAGGGGCGCGCTGCGGTCGCCTTTGGGCGGTGGAATCTTGCGAATCAGGTCTTCCAGCACATCTTCCACACCCGCGCCACTCTTGGCGCTGCAGCGCACAGCATCGGATGCCTCGATGCCGATGATGTCCTCAATCTCGGCGGCCACGCGCTCCGGCTCGGCCTGGGGCAGGTCCATCTTGTTCAGGACCGGCACCACCTCAAGACCCTGCTCGATGGCGGTATAACAGTTGGCCACGGACTGGGCTTCAACCCCCTGACCGGCATCCACCACCAGCAGCGCACCCTCACAGGCGTACAGTGAGCGGGACACCTCGTAGGAGAAGTCCACGTGGCCAGGAGTGTCGATGAAATTCAGTTTGTAGGTCTCACCATCCCGGGCCTTATAGTTGAGCGTGACACTCTGGGCCTTGATGGTGATCCCGCGTTCCCGTTCCAGATCCATGGAATCCAGGACCTGCTCGGCCATCTCACGGTCCGTCAGGCCGCCACAGATCTGGATGAAACGATCAGCGAGGGTGGATTTACCGTGGTCGATGTGGGCGATGATGGAAAAGTTACGGATTCGGCTCAGTTCAGTCACAGAAAATGAATACTCATAATTAAGACGAGGGATTGAGCCCGGAGGGGCCGCTACCGGGATCCGGGAACGGCGTGATTTTACCGGTTACCGCCGGCCATTGCCATGATCAGGAAATCAGCGGTTTCTCATACTGGCGAACCAGGAAACCGATCAGGGCATCCTCATCCAGGGGATAACTGAACAGATTGCCCTGGCATTGGGCGCAACCGGCGGTTCTCAGGAAGCTCAGTTGCTGGAGCGTTTCCACGCCCTCGGCTACCACCGTCAGGTGCAGCTTGCGGGCCAGCGCGATCACGGCGGACGCAACATCGGTGGCGCTGACGTTGTAGGGAATGTCGCGAATGAAACGATGATCAATCTTGATTACATCCAGCGGCAACTGCTGCAACGCCACCAGTGAGCAGGAGCCGGCACCGAAATCGTCGAGAATCAGGCAGATGCCCAGGTCATTGAGGGCCACCAGCAGCTCACGGAGCATGCGCGGATCCTCATTCAGCAATTCTGCCGGCATTTCGAGTTCCAGCCGTTCCGGCGAGACCCCGGTTTCGGTGATCACCTGCCGAACCATATCCAGGAAACCACTGTCGGTCAGCTGTCGCACCGAGAGATTCACCGCCATTTTCAGGGACTCGAAGCCGGCCCGTTCAAGGGCCTGTACCTGAATACAGGCCTGGCGCAGAGCCTGCTCACCCAGGCGCACGATCAGCCCGGTTTCCTCGGCAAGCCCGATAAACTGCTGGGCCGAGACCAGACCTTTCTCCGGATGGTGCCAGCGCAGGAAGGCTTCAACCCCGATCACCCGGTCGGTGGTCAGGTCCACCTTGGGTTGGTAATGCAGGACAAAGCGGTCCTCATCCAATGCGGTCGCCAACTCTTCCTGCTGCAACAGCCGGCGAGCGGCCTGGATGTTCATCGCGGGCGTGAAGAACTGGTAGGTTTTCCGGCCGACTTCCTTGGCACGGTACATCGCCAGGTCCGCGTATTTCATCAGCGTGCCGGAATCCTCGCTGTCATCGGGCACCATGGTGATACCGATACTGACAGTGACGCCAATCTCATGGCCATTGAGGCGAACGCGCTGGCACAACCGTCGCAGAATGGTATCCGCCACCTTGCCGGCGGCATCCGGGCCACTGATCCTGGACAGCAGCACCACGAACTCGTCCCCACCCAGGCGTGCGACCGAATCTTCCTCCCGGACACACCCTTCCAGCCAATAGGCTACCTGGCGCAACAACTCGTCGCCGACATCATGGCCGAGGGTATCGTTGATGCGTTTGAAACCGTCGAGATCCAGGAACATGAGGGCTGCCGAGTCTCCGCTGCGGCGACAACGGCGAAGCACATGGTTGAGGCGGTCCCGGAACAGCTGACGGTTAGCCAGGCCGGTGAGCGGGTCGTAGTATGCCAATCGATGCAGTTCCGATTGCGCCGCCTTGAGCTGGGTGAGGTCACGCAGGCTGAGCACCACACCGTCGACCCCCGGCACCGACAGCATCGCGGTGTAGGTGCCTTCCATATCCCGCCACTGGCCACTGGCATCCCTGATGCGGGCCCGGATGACCGGCATCTGCTTGCCCGGAAACTTCACTGATTCCTCAAATCCGCGCTGGAGCTGTGGCCAGTCGTCCCCGTGAACCAGTTCATCAAGCCCCACTTCAGGCACTTTCTCCGGTTCGAACCCGAGGATATCGAGACTGGATGGACTGGCATAAAGAGGCTGGCCATTGCGATCCATCACCAGGGTCACATTGGCAGCACCCTCGGTGATGGCCCGGTAACGGCCAGCGGTAATCTGGGCCATCAGGCGGGATCGGACCAGGGCCAGCACAAAAAGGAACAGCAGTACACTGATCACTACACCAGTGCTCATGACAATGGGCGGGCGCGGGTCGGAGGCCAGGTAATCAAATGCGGGCGTGGAACGGGTCTGCAGCAGCCAGTCACGGCCACCATGGGTGATGGTCTGGCTCATCTCGAAACTGAACTCGTTATCCAGGGAGCCCAGGTTCGAGCCGTACATCACTGCGTCCCGGCTGATGATGCCGTTGTCGTAGATTCTGACGTCGAGGAAAGGTGCAATCAGCCCGACAATGCCGTCGAGCAGGTTGTTCATGCGGAAAGCGCTGAAGACATAACCCGAGAGCATCATGCGCCGCCCGGCGCGATTGTCGGGAATGGTGCCACCCCGATAAACCGGATAGTACATCAGGAAGCTGGCCTGGTCTTCGGCCACCTCCTCCTGCACCAACACCACCTTTGGCGTAACGGTAGGCTTCGCCTCATCCCTGGCATGCTCCATGGCTTGCCGGTGTCTGGGATCGCTGAAGGCATCATAGCCAAGCGCGTGCCGGTTCCGCTCCGTGCCCGGTTCCAGGTAGACGATCGGGTAGTAATAGGGGCCGGCACCCAGCGGGGTCACCTGGTAATTGTGAACCCCTTCGGCCCGGACCGAAGAAATATGATCGGCCATCTGCCGGACCCCGATGCGCCGGACATAACCAATGCCCTGGATTCCGGGGTAATAGCGGTTGATGTCGACCTTGTTGACGTATTCGCGCCATTGGCCCCGGGAGATGTCGCCGGCCACAGCAAACAGCCCGGCACTGCCTGCCAGGACCTGTTCGTAATTCAGCAGGCGTTCTTCGATTGCGGTTTTGAGCTGGAGCGACTGGGTCCGGAACCTTGCCTCCGTTCGATCTTCAACCAGACGGATAGACACCTGCCACAGGACAATCGTTACGGCGATGCCAACGGCGAAGACCAGCCAGGCAACCCAGGCGTTGCGAAATTCCAGCAGTCTGCGGAGGGGAAGTTCCTTCTTGTTCATCATCGGTCCGGGTCCGGTCCATGGCCTCTTCATTATCGATTCGCGGGATTATAGCAAAAGCACCCGGGCCTGTCGCTCCGACCGGCCCGGGTGCCTTGTGACTGGTTTTACGGCTTCAGGATGGCCGAGTCAGGGCTTCATGACCAGATACAGTGCCCGGCCCTGACGTACAATTCGCACCGATACCGCCCGACCTTCCGGCAGGGATGACACCACCTCCCGGAAGTCGGCAACCGAGCGTATCTCCCGGCGATTGATCTCGGTGATCACATCCTTGGGCCGAATCCCCGCTTCGAACGCCGGACCGCGGCCGATACCAGTGACCACGACACCGCCCGGAACCCCGAGCGAATCGGCCAGCTCCGCGGGCAGCGGTTCAATGGTCATGCCCAGGGGGGCTGAAGATGAACCACCGTTGTTGCCAGCCGGCGCCTGGCTCTGTGCCTGGTCATCGCCCGGCAGTTGTCCGATCTTCACATCCAGCATTATTTCCTTGCCCCCGCGCAGGACCTTCAGGCGAGCGGTATCGCCCACCGGGGTACGACCAACCATGGGCGGCAGGTCAGAGGACAACTGAATTTCATTACCGTCGTACTCGAGCACGATATCACCGGACTGCAGGCCTGCCTGCTCAGCCGGAGAGCCATCCATCACTTCGGCAATCAGCGCTCCACGGGGCCGCTTCAGACCAAAGGATTCAGCCAGATCACGGTTGACCTCCTGGATCAGGACGCCGAGCCAGCCGCGGGACACCATGCCCTTGTCACGGATCTGCCGGAATACATACATCGCATCGTCAATGGGAATGGCGAAGGAAACGCCCATGAAACCACCCGAACGGGTATAGATCTGGGAGTTGATACCGACAACCTCGCCATCCATGTTGAACAGGGGCCCGCCGGAATTTCCCGGGTTGATGGCAACGTCGGTCTGGATAAACGGAACATAGTTTTCACTGGGCAGAGAGCGGCCCAACGCGCTGACAATGCCGGCGGTCACGGTGTAGTCAAAACCGAACGGTGAGCCGATGGCGAAAACCCACTCCCCGACTTTCAAATCCCGGGATCTGCCAACCTTGACCACGGGCAGGTCGTCACCGTCGTCGATTTTCAGTACGGCCATATCGGAGCGCGGATCGGTACCCACCAGTTTGGCCGGTAACTCGCGCCGGTCATTCAGGCGAACGACGATTTCATCGGCACCCTCGACCACATGATTGTTGGTCAGCACATAGCCGTCACTGGAGACAATGAAGCCGGACCCCATAGACCGCCGGGGTCGGGCGCCGCCGGGCGAGCCTCCGAACGGTGACTGGGGGCCGCGGAAAAAGTGCTGGAAGAATTCAGGCATCTGTTCCAGCTGGCGCTCATCGAAGGGCAAGCCTCCGAAGCCAGTGTTACCCGCCGCAGGCTCGGTGGTGGCACTGATATTGACCACGGCACCGGAGTTTTCCTCCACCAGCCCGGTAAAGTCCGGGAGGCTTCGGGCTGCAACGCCCTGACTCCAGAACACCATCACCATAACGGACATCATCAGCAGAGCACCCAGTACCCTGTCGACCCCGAGCGCGGGTAATGTCCTGGTGGCGACTGTTATCTTTCTCGGCATGTTGAACCCCCTGTATTAACAACTGATAAGGTTAGCTTTGAGGCCCGGTAAAGCGTTTTCAACTTACAAATCGGTAGGATTTACAGACAGGTTCGGGCCACAACCCGGATTGCGCCGCAGAAGCTTCGGCTCGTAGCTGCCACGACGACCCGGCAACAGCCTGGCCAGGACAAAGCCG
Source organism: Pseudomonadota bacterium (assembly GCA_034189235.1). Lineage (GTDB taxonomy): Bacteria > Pseudomonadota > Gammaproteobacteria > Pseudomonadales > Oleiphilaceae > Marinobacter. Next base: position 36,415 of record JAXHVJ010000006.1, on the reverse strand, counting down.
CCAGCAAGGCCGGCAGCGGCACCCAGCATGGCGCCGCCATCACTGCCCCCTGACAGATTGTGACCGGCGATGGTTGCCAGCACCATGGCAACGAGCGGAACGGCGTAAACCACCATGGAGGCACCCAACAGGGCCTGTTCCTCGATACCAATAGTCACTTCATCGCCCACCCTGGCATTGATGCCATTGGCGACCAGGACCTGGTTGGCCCGACCGCCGGTCACCGAAGCCAGCGCTCTCTGACCACAGCCACTGCGGGCCGAACAGCTCTGGCAAGCGCTCGCCCGAATGGTTTGCACCCAGACATGGTCTCCCTTGACCGCGATGACTTTGCCGGTTTCGGTAATCACGAGTCGCTCCCTTCGAGCGCCAGGGCATCCTGCACCCGTACCGACTCGGCAACTTTCCGGGCTGTTTCAGGCGGGACTTCACCCACCACGGTCACCAGAAACTCGCGTCCTCCGGATTCAAGCGCATGCATGTAAATGGTGGTGGCGCCGATACGGGAAGCACCCTTGGGCATGTTCAGACGACCGGCCGGCTCGACAAACACCGAGAATGCCGCCAGACCATCAGAAAACGCGACAACCTGCCCGCGACCGGTCCGCGGAGCGGCCGCAGGCGCAAACCCATCGGGGCGCCAACCGAGCTCCCAGCCATTCATCCTGGCAACCGGTGATGTCTCTGCCGCCCTTTCATCAGCAGCCAGGTCATCGGCAGCCAGGCTCCGGGATATCTCCCGGCCCCCGGCCCGGATCTCGAACTTCTCGTCCGGGATATTGTCGGTAATCTCCAGGCTGGTGAACTGGAATTGTTCCATCACGTCTCCCGACGAGGCCCGGACATGGCTTTTCACCAGCAGAGCGGTTGTTCGCTCCAGCCATAACCGGTGACTGTACCGGTATTCGTCCCTTGCTTTGAGCGCGATCTCGACCGCTTCATAACCGGCAACCCGGTCCTCGCCCACCATTTCGGCGCTGTACCAACGACTGATCGGCATCAACTGGCGGGTAAACGCCTCCGCGAAGGGACCGGACGGAATCACCTGATCCAACCGGATCCGGCCCCGGTCCGGCAGCACACACACCACATTGACACCACGCCGGACAATCTCGCCGCTGCCTCCGTCCTGCATCACCAGGCGTTCCTCGACGACGCCGTCACGGTAGCGATGAGCGATCTGCATGGAGCTCACCTGGTCGCCCCGGGCGTAGACAAAAACACCCTGGTAGGATGTCATATTCAGGGCGGGAACCAATCGTTCCAGCCATTGGTTCGCCTCACCCTCGCTGCTGCCGGCAACCACCACGCCCGGAAGCATCAAGACGAGGAGAGCCAACAGCAGGGCCGGAATGGCAGAAATTTGCGAGCGTGAGGACAGCGTGTTCATGCGCATTCGCACTCCAGGATATCAGTATCCATTGCCGGCACTGACCACCCGGGCGTAACCGACCGCACCGCGACCCGCACCGACGCTGTTGTGCTGGGCGTGTTCCAGCAGGTACTGACTCATTTGTTCCCACTGCTCTTTATCAAGGCCCTGCAGCGCCACTTCGCGAACCGGGGCAGCGGCAGCATCCTTGTCAGGGAAAGATTGTGCAGCCATTTCCGGTGCGCCGGTTGCCGCAGAATCTTCCCTCGAATCCCAGCCGGCACCGGCGCCAAAACCCACGACCAGCGCTACCGCAACCATTGCAACTGCCGGCCAGCGCCAGCGTGCAGCCGGAGAAATACCTTTTGCCGACGTTCGCTGACGGGCGCTGCCCGAGCGGCCATCGAGTGCCGCCCGAACATGGGTACTGACATCCACGCCCTCCGCCGGTGTATGGCCACTGTGCATCAGATCCCGGACCTGCTGCCACCGCTGCCACTGGGCGCGCACCCGGGCCTGGTCATGATGGGACAACAGCCGGCGTACCGATAGCTCATCCGCTTCGTCATCCATCATGGCCGACAGGGTTTCTCTGAGACGATCATCCATCGGATGCAACCTCAAGTTGTCTCTGTGTGATTGAGCAATGGGCCAAGATGCCGATCCACGGCATCCCTGGCCCGGAAAATACGGGAACGGACGGTTCCGATCGGACATTCCAGAATTTTGGCGATGTCCTCGTAACTGAGGCCATCGTACTCGCGCAACAGGAAGGCCGAACGCAATTCTTCCGGTAATTCGGTAATGGCCCGGGACAACTCCTCCTGCAACTGATCACGCTGCAACAGTCGCTCAGGTGAGGCCTGATCCCTCAGCCGGATACCGTCATCAAAGTTTTCGGCATCGGAGACATCGGCACTGGCCTGCGGGCGCCGGCCCCGGGATTCCAGGAAGTTCTTGGCGGTATTGACGGCAATCCGATACAGCCAGGTGTAAAACGCGCTGTCCCCCCGGAACCGGTCAATGGCGCGATAGGCCTTGACGAACGTTTCCTGGGTCAGATCCATCACTTCCTGGGAATCGTAGACATAACGACTGATGATTGAGGCTACCCGAGTCTGGTATTTGACCACCAGCAGGTCGAAAGCCGCCCGATCGCCGTTGCGGACCTTGCGTACGAGCTGGAGGTCCGTCTGGCTGTCGGAATGCTCACCCTGTGTCTGATTCTGTTCAGGCGTCATGGACGGTTTGCCGGTTTTCCCTGATGTTGAGGCCAGCTTTTCGGCCATTGCGAGATTTGCTTGCGTCATCACTGCTGTCCGGCGTCCGTTTTTGACCATGTTGGGCGCACGCTCCACAGGGGCGCGCCGTCAGGCTAAATAGACAGCAGGCGTAAAGTTTAGTTCAATACACGTCCACATTATGGCCCGCGATACCGATCCAATGCCACAGTCCTACGAATACGATGTTCTCATTATCGGCAGTGGTGCTGCCGGACTTACCGTTGCCCTGAACCTTCCGGAGCACCTGAGCATCGGGGTCATCAGCAAGGCAGACATCAGCAGTGGCGCCACGCTATGGGCCCAGGGCGGCATTGCGGCGGTGCTCGATGACAAGGATTCGGTAGAGAACCATATCCAGGACACCCTGGCGGCGGGCGCGGGCCTTTGCCACGAAGATGCAGTGCGGTTCACCGTGGAGAACAGCAAGGACAGCATAGACTGGCTGATCGAGTCCGGGGTGGATTTTACCCGGGAAAATGACAGCGAGCACTACCACCTGACCCGCGAGGGCGGGCACAGTCACCGGCGAATCATTCATGCCGCCGATGCCACCGGCCATGCAGTGTCGACCACCCTGACCTCCCGGGCGCAGGCATGCCCCAACATTCATCTGATGTCGAACCGGGTGGCAGTGGACCTGATCACCAACCGGAAACTGTACCTGCCCGGCAACCGCTGTGTCGGCGCCTATATACTTAACCTGGAAGACAACCACGTGGAACTCTTCCGGGCCCGGTTCACCGTCATCGCCACCGGGGGTGCCTCGAAGGCCTACCGCTACACCACCAACCCCGATGGCGCCTCGGGGGATGGCATTGCCATGGCCTGGCGTGCCGGATGCCGGGTCGCTAACATGGAGTTCAATCAATTCCACCCGACCTGCCTGTACCACCCGCATGCCAAGTCGTTCCTGATCACCGAGGCGGTTCGTGGCGAGGGAGGGTTGCTGAAGCTGCCCGACGGCACCCGTTTCATGGACCGTTTTGACGAACGGGCCGAGCTGGCACCACGGGACATCGTCGCCCGCGCCATCGACCATGAAATGAAGCGCCTGGGTGTCGACCACGTTTACCTGGACATCAGCCACAAGCCGGCGGATTTTATCAGGCACCACTTCCCGACCATCTATGAGAAATGTCTCGGGTTTGGCATCGATATCACCCGGGACCCGATTCCGGTCGTCCCGGCCGCCCACTATACCTGCGGCGGCATCATCAGCGATGACCGGGCGCGCACCGACATCAACCAGCTGTATGCGGTCGGTGAGGCCGCCTTCACCGGCCTGCATGGCGCCAACCGAATGGCCAGCAACTCTCTGCTGGAATGTCTGGTCTATGGCCGGGCCGCAGCCGCCGACATTGCCCGCCGGGAATCGGATATCCCGCCACCTCCGGACGCCCCCGAGTGGGACGAGAGCCAGGTCCGGGATTCCGATGAGGACGTTGTCATCTCCCACAACTGGGACGAACTGCGCCACTTCATGTGGGACTATGTCGGCATTGTGAGGACCACCAAACGGCTCCAGCGAGCCAAGCACCGGGTCGATCTGCTGGGCCGGGAGATCAGCGAGTTCTACAGCAACTACCGGGTCTCCAATGATCTGCTGGAATTGCGCAATCTGGTCACCGTGGCTGACCTGATCATCTGTTCGGCACTGCAGCGCCGGGAAAGCAGGGGACTGCATTACACCCTTGATTACCCGGGACTGCTCAACGAAGCCCGCGATACGGTACTGGTTCCGACCACCTACCGGACCCGGGCACCCTGATCCTTCGATTCCTCTGGAAAACCGGCGATACCATTATGTCCGATACGTCCCCTATGTCCGACAACCCCGAGTTCAAGCGCCTCTGGTGGCACAGCCGCCGCGGCATGCTGGAACTCGATCTGCTTCTGGTTCCTTTCGTGGAGCAGGTCTACCGCGACCTTGATCCCGAAGACCAGGCCCGCTACCAGAAACTGCTCAGCTGCGAAGACACCGACATGTTCGAATGGTTCATGCAGCGCAGCCGTCCGGAAGACCCGGATCTCCAGCGCATCGTCGACATGATCCTGAACCGTGTCCAGCCGGATTGATCTCCGGCTGTCAGCCTCTGTCAGTGCCGGCCTGATTGCAACCCTGCCCTGGCTGGCACTGCTCGGCTTTGTACTGTCAGCAGCCGACGAGAGCCGGCCCTGGATGCTGGTCCTTGTCCCGGCTGCCAGTGCCGGTGCGCTCCTGCACTTTCGCCGCTTTGGCCTGCTCCGCAGCACCCACTCGGTCACCGGCCTGATACTGGAAGCCGGGCAGTTGCAGGCAATACTCCCCGGACGGGACGCCATTCCTGTTCAACCCTGCAGCACCAGCCGGCTCGGGCCGACGCTGACAATCTTGAAACTTCGCCCGACCGGCACCACATTAAAGGCGTACTATCTCATTCTCCTGGCCCCCGATGTCTGGCCTTATGGCAACGTTTGCCCGGACCAGTTCCGCAAGTTGCGCCAATGGCTTCGCCTGGGCCAGTCGCAGCCGTCCAACTGATACCTGACCCGGAGTTTCCATGACCGACACGGATACTGCTGCTTCCACCCAGCCAGAAACCGCCAGCCTGCCGTTACCCGACCACGGTTACGCCAGGCTCAGTGACCGGATCCTGGTACGAGTCTCCGGCCCGGGAACCGACACGTTTCTCCAGGGCCAGTTCAGCCAGCACCTCGACGAGGTCACCGGTGATCGTGCTCTTCGTGCGGCAGCAAGCAACCCCAAGGGTCGCGCCTACTGCCTGACGCGACTCGCCCGGGATGACGACAGCGTTGTTCTGGATCTCCCGGTAGTGCTGGCAGAGCGGACCCTGGCCCAGCTGCGGAAGTACCTGATGCTGTTTCGGGGTACGACCATGGACACTCTTGAACAAGGGAGGATTTGGGGCATCCTGGGGCAGGAGACAGCAAGTAAAGCTGTTGGCCGGGATATCTCCGGACTGCAGACATCAGGAGACACCCTCAGGGTCGATTCAGGCCTTCTGATCCGGGTCGAATCCTATGAACGCGATATCAGACGGTACGAGCTCTGGCAAATCACGGGGGAGAGACCGGATTTCGACGCCGCCCCGCAGCTGTCACTGGCGGACTGGCAAGCAACCGAAATTGCAGCCGGTGTTCCTGCCCTCGACGAGACAAACTGGGAGGCATTCGTGCCGCAGATGCTCAACCTTCAGCACCTGGGCGGTATCCATTTCAAGAAAGGCTGCTATACCGGGCAGGAGGTCATCGCCCGTATGCATTTCCTCGGGCAGTTGAAAAAAAGCCTGTTCCGGTTCCGCAGTTCCGGCGACGTCACACCCGGCGCGGATGTCAGAATGGGCGACCGGAGCGTTGGCACGGTGGTGAACCGGGTGCGATTCAACGATGGCTCGATGGAATTGCTGGCAGTGGTTCGCCACGATGCCGCGGACCAGCTTCTGACGGCAAACGGTAACAAGCTGACCGCCCTGCCCCTCCCCTATGCCGTGCCCGAGCGTGAGCCAGTGGATGATCAGGAGTCTTCAGCCGGCTGACGCAGGCTTGCAATAGCGGGCAATCAGCTCCGCCCTGGCGGGCAGCGACCAGTCGATGGACGGCTGCCCGTTGGCCTGGAGCCATTCGTTGGCCCGTGAAAAGTGTTTGCAGCCGAAGAACCCACGGTAAGCACTGAGGGGCGAGGGATGCGGGCCTTCGAGCACCAGGTGCCGGTTGCGATCGATGTGCCGGCCTTTTTTCCGGGCGTAACTGCCCCAGAGCAGGAACACCACACCTTCGCGTTCCCGGTTGACGGTTTCAATCACCCTGTCGGTAAAGGTTTCCCAGCCCTTGCCCTGATGGGCACCGGCCTGGCCCTGCACTACTGTCAAAACACTGTTCAGCAACAACACCCCGCGCTCCGCCCAGGGCTGAAGGCAGCCATGGTCCGGTGGCTCGATCCCCAGATCATCCCGGATTTCCCTGAAGATATTGACCAGCGAGGGCGGAACCGGAACCTCCGGTCGCACGGAGAAACACAGGCCGTGGGCCTGTCCGGGGCCGTGATAGGGGTCCTGGCCAAGGATCACCACTTCCACCTTATTCAGCGGCGTGCTGTTCAGGGCGTTGAAGCAGAGGGTGCCGGGCGGGTAAATCACCTCGCCGGCCTGCTCTTCCGCCGCCAGGAACTCTGCCAGTCGCTGCATGTAGGGCTGGCTGAATTCGCCGGTAAGGTGATCGCCCCAGCCACGCCCGGGTTTCAGTTGGTTGGCCAGGATTTGGGCGGGGTGCATGACCGACTCCCGGGTGATCGCTGGTTTGATTGAAGTCGGGGATCAGAGGAAAGTGTTCTTCTGACCCCCGTCCTGACGCCCTTCGACCGGGCGGAACGCTTACTCTTTGTCTTCCGCCTGGTGATGCTCGACCTTGTGCTCCGGGCGCATGTGCGGGAACAGGATGACGTCGCGGATGGATGGCGAATCGGTCAGCAGCATGGTCAGGCGGTCGATGCCGATGCCCTCACCGGCGGTGGGGGGCAGACCGTATTCCAGGGCCATGATGTAGTCCTCGTCATAGAACATGGCCTCGTCATCGCCGGCATCCTTTTCCGCCACCTGGGCGCGGAAACGCTCAGCCTGGTCTTCGGCATCGTTGAGCTCGGAGAAACCGTTAGCCAGTTCGCGACCACCGACGAAGAACTCGAACCGTTCAGTGACAAACGGATCATCGTCCTTGCAGCGTGCCAGCGGCGACACTTCCTTCGGATAATCGGTGATGAACGTTGGTTGCACCAGCAGGTGCTCGGCCGTTGCCTCGAAGATCTCCACCAGCACCTTTCCCAGACCCCAGGTGTCCTTGAGCTGGATACCGAGCGCATCGGCCACCCGGCGGGCACTGGCTTCATCCCCCAGCTGACCGGCCTGGATGTCCGGGTTGTGCTCCAGAATCGCTTCGACCACGGTCATGCGCCTGAATGGCTTGCCGAAATCGTATTCCACGGTTTCGGTTTCACCGTCGGCCAGTTCCCGGGTGTTTACCACGGTCGTGGTTCCCAGGACCTCTTTGGTGACCTGCCGCAGCATGTCCTCGGTCAGATCCATGAGGTCATTGTAATCCGCGTACGCCTGGTAGAACTCCACCATGGTGAACTCGGGATTGTGCCGGGTGGACAGGCCCTCGTTGCGGAAGTTGCGGTTGATCTCGAACACCCGCTCGAAACCACCGACCACCAGGCGCTTGAGGAACAGCTCGGGGGCAACACGCATGTACATGTCGATGCCCAGGGCGTTGTGGTGAGTCACGAAAGGACGTGCCGTGGCGCCACCGGGGATGACCTGCAGCATCGGAGTTTCCACTTCCATGAAGCCACGGGCATTGAAGTAGTTGCGCATGCTGTTGATCAGGCGCGTGCGGATCCGGAAGGTCCTGCGGGTTTCCTCATTGACCATCAGGTCCACGTACCGGTGCCGGTAGCGGGCCTCCATATCCGTCAGCCCCTTGTGCTTCTCCGGCAGCGGCCGCAGGGACTTGGTCAGCAGCACGTACTCATCCATGGTCACATACAGGTCACCCTTGCCGGACTTGGACAGGGTACCCCGGACACCGATGATGTCGCCCAGATCCCAGTGCCTGGTTTGCTTCTGGACATCCCTGGTGGCATACACCTGGATACGGCCGGTCATGTCCTGAATCACCTTGAACGCCTTGCGATCCAGCATCATGCGGCCGGCAACGGCGACCCTGATATCAAGCTTCTCCAGTTCTTCCTTGCTCTTGTCACCGTATTTTTCCTGCAGTTCGGCAGCGGTGGCATCGCGACGGAAGTCATTGGGAAACGGATGGCCTTGACGGCGCATCTCAGCCAGCTTGGCGCGGCGCTCGGCAATCAGCTTGTTGTCCTCGTGCTGTGCGGCGTGTTGGGTGTATTCAGTCATGTTGGCTCACTAGGATTCGGATTGTCCGGTTTGATCGGGTTGGACGAGAATGGCGCCGGTTACAGCGCCATCTTCAGACTGGCTTCGATGAACTTGTCGATATCGCCGTCCAGAACCGCCTGGGTGTTGCTGGTTTCCACCTTGGTGCGCAGGTCCTTTATCCGGCTGTCATCGAGGACATAGGAGCGGATCTGGCTACCCCAGCCGATATCGGCCTTGGCATCCTCCGCCTTCTGCTTCTCGGCATTACGCAGCTGCATCTCGCGCTCAAAGAGCTTGGCCTTCAGCTGCTTCATGGCCTGGTCTTTGTTCTGGTGCTGGCTTCGCCCGGCCTGACAGGCCACCACGATACCGGTCGGGTTGTGGGTCAGTCGCACCGCAGACTCGGTCCGGTTTACGTGCTGACCACCGGCACCGGAGGCGCGGTACACGTCCACACGCAGGTCCGCCGGATTGATCTCGATCTCGAAGCTGTCATCCACTTCCGGAGATACAAACACGGAACAGAACGAGGTGTGGCGACGGTTGCCGGAATCGAACGGGGACTTGCGGACCAGGCGGTGCACGCCGGTTTCGGTGCGCAGCCAGCCATAGGCATAGTCACCCTGGATATGGACAGTGGCACTCTTGATGCCGGCCACTTCCCCTTCCTGCAATTCGACAATTTCCGCCTTGAAACCCCGGCGCTCGGCCCAGCGCAGATACATGCGCAGCAGCATGTTGGCCCAGTCCTGGGCTTCGGTGCCACCGGAGCCGGCCTGGATGTCCAGGTAAGCGTTGTTGGCGTCCATCTCGCCGGAGAACATGCGGCGGAATTCCAGCTTCTGCAGTTCGCCATCGAGCGCATCCAGATCAGACCGGATCTCGTCAACGGTGCCTTCATCGTCTTCCTCGACCGCCATCTCCAGCAGGCCTTCGGCATCGTTGAGGCCGGTGGTGAGGTTGTCGATGGTATGGACGATCAGCTCAAGATCAGACCGTTCCTTGCCCAGCCCCTGGGCCCGCTCCGGGTCGTCCCAGACGCTGGGTTGCTCCAGCTCACGCTCAACTTCGGTCAGTCGTTCACTACGCTGATCGTAGTCAAAGATACCCCCTCAGCGCTTCAGTGCGCTCGCGAAGCTCTTTGATCTTCGTCACTATGGGATTGATTTCCATGAAACCCTTTCTCGCTTTGGCAAATGGGGTGTAAAACAGAGGCGGAATTCTACCGGAATTCCGCGTGTAAATCAGCCGTACCGGGGAACTGCGACGGTAAATCCGGGGTCAGATCCCATTTCATTCACAGGGCTTCAATGTAGTCCACCAACAGCTGCAGATTCGTCTGCCCCCGAAAGGTATTGGCATCCGGCTTGTACACCAGCCTCGCCCCCGAACGGGTGTAATCCGGCACTTCCGGCCCGGTATTGAACGCAATACCGTCAATGATCCCGCCGCCGTCCGCCGGTTGCAGCACCAGTTTCAGATGGTTTTGCCCGACAATGCGCTGGCTCACCACACGGAATTCACCATCAAACACCGGCTCCGGGAAATGCTGCCCCCAGGGGCCTGCCCGCTTCAGCAGGCAGGCGGTATCCAGGTTCAGCTCATCGGTACCCAGCGGGCCATCGGTGATGATAGCCGCCTCCAGGTCCTCCGGAGTGAGGGCATCCCGCACCGCCTTGTCGAACGCGTCGCTGAAGGCGTCCAGGTCTGCTCTGGCGATAGTCATGCCGGCAGCCATGGCGTGGCCCCCGTATTTCTTCAGCAATCCGGGATGGCGGGTGTCCACCACCGCCAGGGCATCGCGGATGTGCAGGCCGGGAATGGAGCGGGCAGACCCCTTGAGATGCTCGCCATCGTCATCCGGTGCAAAGGCGATGGTGGGCCGGTGCGTCTGTTCACGAATCCGGGCCGCCAGTATGCCGATCACACCCTGGTGCCAGTCGGGATCGAACAGGGCCAGCCCCCAGGGCAGGCCATCGATGTCCAGGGACATGGACGCCAGCAACTCCCGGGCCTGGCTCTTCATGTCCCGCTCGATGGTGCGGCGTTCCCGATTGAAAGTGTCCAGTTCCCGGGCCAGGCGCCGGGCTTCGTCCGGATCGTCCGCCAGCAAACAGGCAATACCCACGCTCATGTCGTCCAGACGGCCGGCGGCATTGAGCCTTGGCCCGACGACAAAGCCAAGATCGGTGGAACTGATGCGGGTATGGTCGCGTCCGGCGACTTCCAGCAGTGCCAGTATGCCGGGCCTTGCCTCTCCCTGCCGGATCCGGCGCAGGCCCTGCTCCACGAAGATGCGATTATTGTGGTCAAGCGGCACCACATCCGCGACCGTGCCCAGGGCCACCAGATCCAGCAGACAGCCCAGGTTCGGCTCCGGCTGTGGCAGCCTGCCGTCCTCCCTCAGGTGCTTGCGCAGGGCGGTAAGCACATAGAACATCACACCCACTCCGGCAGCGTTCTTGCTCAGGAACGGACAGCCCGGCTGGTTGGGATTGACGATGGCATCGGCATCCGGCAGCACCTCGCCGGCCAGGTGGTGATCGGTGACCACGACCCGGATACCCATGTCCCGTGCCGTCCTGACGCCCTCGATAGCCGAGATACCGTTGTCGACGGTCACCAGAAGATCCGGCAACTCGCCCTCTTCTTTCAGGCGCTCAATGATGCCGGGGGTCAGGCCGTAGCCATCCGCGAACCGGCTGGGCACCCGGAAATCGATATCGCCGAGCCCAAGCATGGACAAACCGAGCATGGCCACCGCGGTGCTGGTGGCACCATCGGCATCGAAATCCCCCAGTACCAGCACCTTTTGCTGCCGGTCGATGGCCTCCGCCAGCAGCTCCACAGCACCGTCAATGCCACGTAACTGAAAGGGTGACGCCAGATGCTTCAGGGCATAACTGAGCTGTTCATCCGAGGTTACGCCACGGGCGGCATAGAGGCGACGCAGTATGGGAGGCAGGTTTTGCCCCCAGGCTGGCGCGGTGTCCGCCCGGGGGCGGCGCAGGATCTTTTTCGGTGTCATACCGGATCGGCGTTTTTCCAGTGTCTGGCAATGAACGCCTGAACACTGGCCACATCGTTGTCGAGTACTGTGTAACGCTCTTCCCGCTCGAACAGGTCGGCCATATGGGCCGGCAGTTCCGGCTTCACACTGAGGCCGGATTCGGCAATTGCATCCGGGAATTTGGCCGGGTGCGCCGTACCCAGGGTAATCATCGGTACCGCCGGATCACGGCGGCAGGTGCGTGCTGCATGGACACCGATGGCGGTATGCGGATCAAGCAGGTATTCGTTTCGCTCATAGATCTCGCGGATGGTGTCACAGGTGGTTTTGTCGTCCACCGCGTCGCTGTCGAACAGCTTGCGGGCGTGACGCCAGCGGTAGTCTTCGATACTGACCGGGCCCCTGGCAGCTTTCTCCAGTAACTCTTTCACTGCCGCACCATCACGGCCATACAGATCAAACAGCAATCTTTCAAAGTTGCTGGACACCATGATGTCCATGCTCGGCGACAGCGTATGTTCCAGCTTGTGTTGCTCGTACTTGTTGCCGCTCATGAAGCGATGCAGGATGTCGTTGCGGTTGGTGGCGATCACCAGCTGGGAAATGGGCAGGCCCATCTTCTTTGCCAGGTAACCGGCGAAGATATCGCCGAAATTACCGGTGGGTACCGAGAATGCCATGCTACGACCCGGGCCACCCAGAGCCAGGGACGCCTGAAAGTAATACACGATCTGGGCCATGATCCGCGCCCAGTTGATGGAGTTCACCGCCGCCAGTTGGGTCTTGCCACCCAGGAAAGACTGGTCGCCGAAGCTCTCCTTCACCATGCGCTGGCAATCGTCGAAATTGCCTTTCACCGCGATGTTGTGGATGTTGTCGCCCTTCACCGTGGTCATCTGCCGGCGCTGCACCTCGGAAACCCGCTGGTGCGGATGCAGGATGAAGATATCCACATGCTTGCAACGGCGGCAGCCTTCGATGGCGGCGGAGCCGGTGTCGCCGGAGGTGGCACCCATGATCACCACGTGTTGGTTGCGCTTCTCGAGCACGTAGTCCAGCAGGCGGCCGAGCAGTTGCAGGGCGAAGTCCTTGAACGCCAGGGTCGGGCCCCGGAACAGTTCCAGAACCCATTCGTTGGTGTCCAACTGGACCAGCGGGGCCACTGCCTGGTGGGTGAAACCGGCGTAGGTTTGGTCCAGCATCTTGCGGAAATCACCTGCCGGAATGGCGTCTTCCACGAATGGGTGCATGACGTTGAACGCGAGCTCGCTGTAGGACAGCCCACGCCAGCTGCGAATCTCTTCCAGGCTGAAATGCGGAAGGGATTCCGGAACATAGAGCCCGCCATCACTGGCCAGCCCGGTCAGAAGGACGTCTTCAAAGCCCAGGGCGGGTGCTTCACCCCGTGTACTGATGTATCTCACTTTCGTACCTGTCAGTTGAAGTTTTCGGCGCGGATGCGGACGACTTTGCCGTCGATATCCGACAGCGATTCCATTTCCTCGATCGCCAGGTTCATCTGGCGCTCCTGGACAGTGTGCGTCAGGATAATGACCGGAATCCGGCCGTCCTTGAACTCCGATTCCTTCTGCATGATGGACTCGATGTTGATGCCATGTTCGCTGAGGATGGACGCAATCTTGGCCAGCACACCCGGATGATCAAACGCCTGGATGCGCAGGTAATAGGCGGACTGGATGTCCTCCATGGGAAGGACACCAAGGTCTTCCATGGCCTCCGGACGGAAGCCGAGATAGGGCACCCGCAGAGCGCTTTCGATGGATACCGCGCGCGCCACATCGACAATATCGGCGATCACAGCGGAAGCCGTTGCTTCATCACCGGCGCCGGGGCCGTAGTACATGGTCTGGCCGACGGCATCGCCATCCACCAGAACAGCATTGAGGACGCCATCAACCTGGGCAATCAGGTGACTGCGGGGAACCAGCGTGGGATGGACCCGAAGCTCGATTCCGCCTTCACGGCGCCGGGCAATACCCAGGTGCTTGACCCGGTAGCCCAACAGCTCGGCGTGGGCAATATCGTAAGGGGTGATGGAGGAAATCCCCTCGGTGTAGGCTTTCTCGAACTGCAAGGGTATGCCAAAACCGGAGGAGGCCAGGATCGTCAGCTTGTGGGCGGCATCGATGCCTTCTACATCGAAGGTCGGATCCGCTTCGGCATACCCCAGATCCTGGGCTTCCTTGAGCACTTCACCGAACTCACGGCCAGCACGCATCTCCGTCAGGATGTAGTTACCGGTGCCGTTGATGATACCCGCGATCCAGTCGATCCGGTTCGCGGCCATGCCTTCGCGCACCGCCTTGATCACCGGAATACCACCGGCGACACCGGCTTCGTAGGCAACCACGACACCGGCCTTTTCCGCCGCCTCGAAGATTTCGTTGCCGTGTACGGCGATCAGGGCCTTGTTGGCTGTCACCACATGCTTGCCGTTACGGATGGCTGCGAGCACCAGCTCCCTGGCGGTGTCATAGCCACCGATCAGCTCGACCACGATATCGACTGCCGGGTCATTCACGACGTCGAAAATGTCGGTGGTGAACGGCACATCCCCCAGAGCCAGGTCGTCGCGGCTGCGACGGCTGGCCACCCGGGTAATTCGGATATTGCAACCGGCACGACCCGCGATAAGCGCGGCGTTACGGGTCAAAACATTGAATGTACCGCCGCCAACGGTTCCCAGTCCGCAGATTCCGACACTGACGTCTTTCAAACTCTCACCTCTGATCCCGAAGGGGTGCTGATGGATTGCAATGAAGTGGCATAGTATACCGATTCAGGGACGGCTGAATAAGCCCTGAATCGGTCAGGAGGCATGCAAAAAGCAGCGCCGGACTTGATGTCCGGCCCGGTAACTTACAGGAGACCGAGGCCCTTGGCCAGGTTGTCCGCCGGCACGTAGCCGCGCACCATGTTACCGTCTTCCAGCACAATCGCCGGAGTACCGGTCACCCCGACACGGCCACCGAGGCGGTACTGCTCAAGCACGGGGTTGTCGCAGCTGGTCGATTCAACCGGCTTGCCGGACTTGGCGGCAGTCATGGCAGCCTGCTGGTCCTCGGCGCACCATACCGAAATATACTTTTTGAAAGAGGGCGTTCCGGGACCGGAGCGGGGGAAAGCATAGTAATTGACGGTAATGCCGTAGTCGTTGAGCCGGGGCACCTCATTGTGGAGTTTGCGGCAGTAAGGGCAATCGATGTCGGTAAACACATTGATCACTGCCTTCTCATCACCGCTGGCCGGGAAAGTGATCAGACCCTCCGAGCCGTATTCCTCTATCGCCGCCAGGCGCTGACCAGCCCTGCCCTGCTCTGTCACATTGGCAATACCGCTGGCAGTAACTTTCAGCAGGTCGCCAGTCAGAAGGTACTGGCCATCTTCGGTGGTGTAGATGGTCTCACCATTATTGCTTCGTACCTCGTACAGACCTTCGGCCTCGGATTCGCGAACAGAGGCTACCTTGAGCCCCGGCACGGCTTCAGCCAGACGCCCGGCAATATAATCCTCGACCTCACCCGCTGTTGCGGCTGCAGCGAACAGACTCGCGGCCAGTCCGGCCGCAACTCCCAGTGGCTTGATACTCTTGGTGACGAACATAAATGATTCCAGTCTGATAGCGTTAGGCCCGCATGGCATTGACGGACCGGGTTGCCCCTCATTGCGACAAAGGGCCGGCACAAAAGTTCAGCGAGGATAACACATACCCGGGCCTCGCCAAGGCTCAGCCCCGGGGATGATGCTCCCGGTGCATGGCGTGCAGGCGCTGGCGCGCAACATGGGTGTAAATCTGGGTCGTGGACAGGTCCGAGTGCCCCAGCAGCATCTGCACCACCCGGAGATCCGCACCATGGTTCAGCAGGTGGGTGGCAAAAGCGTGACGCAGGGTGTGGGGAGACAGGTGCTTGTGGATACCGGCGCGCACGGCATAGTGACGGATCCTGTGCCAGAAGGTCTGCCGGGTCATGGCAGCGGCCCGGTTACCCGGGAACAGGGCATCACAGGGTCGACCCTTGAGCAGTTCGGCACGACCTTCCCGCATGTACCGGAGCAGCCAGTCCACCGCCTCTTCCCCCAGGGGTACCAGCCGTTCCTTGTCGCCCTTGCCGGTAATCCGGATCACGCCCTGGCGGACATTGACCTGATCCACCCGCAACCCGGTCAGCTCGGAGACCCGCAGGCCACAACCGTAAAGGATCTCAAGCATGGCCTTGTCGCGCAATTCGAGCGGCACTGAAATGTCCGGAGCCGACAGCAGGGCCTCGACCTCTTCCTCGGTCAGGGAGTCAGGTAGCCGGCGCGGGAGCCTGGGGCTGTCGATCCGCAGGGTCGGGTCCTCGGCGATCAGCCCCTCCCGCATCAGGTAACGGTAGAAGCGTCGCACCCCGGACAGGCGACGCGCCGCGGTGGAGGTCTTGACCCCGTCGGCCAGGCCACGGGCCATCCAGGCCAACATATCCGTGCGCCTGGCAGCCACGAGCAGCGGGGCGCCCGGCTGGTGCTCCAGCCATTGCGCCAGGCGCGCAAGATCCCCCCGATAGGCTTCACGGGTTTTCTCTCCCAGGCCATCTTCAAGCCAGAGTGCGTCAGTAAACCGACGGATGATAGCGTCGTCGTCAGGTCTCACAGTACCGGCTCCCGGGCACAAAAAAAGCAGCCCCTTGAGGCTGCCTTTTTTACTGGCCCTTTGACGATTCGTCAATCAGCCCAGCTTTTCCTTGATGCGAGCTGCCTTACCAGACAGGTCACGCAGGTAGTACAGCTTGGCCTGACGTACGTCACCACGACGCTTCACACTGATGCTGTCGATCAGCCTGGAGTAGGTCTGGAAAGTACGCTCCACACCAACACCGTAGGAAATCTTGCGCACGGTGAAGGAGGAGTTCATGCCACGGTTGCGCTTGCCGATAACCACGCCTTCGAACGCCTGCAGACGCTCACGGTTACCCTCGGTTACACGGACCTGAACGACCACGGTGTCACCCGGCGCGAACGCAGGGATTTCCTTGGTCATCTGTTCTGCTTCAATCTGACTGATGATGTTGTTCTTGCCGCTCATCGTAATGCTCCTGATACCCAATCTCTCGATGCCCTGATTACTCAGAGACACCCGGTTCATTCAAAATTTCTTCCAGCAGCTCACGCTCTTCGTCCGTAAGCACCCGCTTCTCCAGCAGGTCGGGGCGCCGCTCCCGGGTTCGCCTTAACGACTCCTTGAGCCGCCAGCGCCGGATCTGCTCGTGGTGACCGCCCAAAAGAACTTCCGGCACCGCCTGACCTTCGTAAACTTCGGGCCGGGTGTAGTGCGGACAATCCAGCAATCCGTCGGCAAAGGAATCCTGCTCCGCCGACTGCGCATGACCCAGCGCTCCGGGGATGAGGCGTGTCACCGCATCGACAACGACCATGGCCGCCAGTTCGCCACCGGAAAGAACAAAATCACCCAGTGACACTTCCCGGTCGACTTCCGTCGAGATCAGGCGCTCATCAACACCCTCGTAACGCCCCGAAACCAGGACCAGCTGCTGCGCCTCCGCAAGGGATTCAACAACAGACTGAGTCAGGGTTTCTCCCTGGGGCGACAGGTAAACCACACAGGCTTTACCGGGTGCCGCCTCCCGGGCCGCATGAATGGCATCCCGCAGGGGCTGTATTTTCATCAGCATGCCGGGACCACCACCGTATGGCCGGTCGTCTACCGTGCGATGACGATCATGGGTGAATTCCCGGGGGTTCCAGCTCTCGAAGGTCAGCAGACCTTCCCGAACCGCCCTACCGGTTATCCCGTAATCGGTAACCGCACGAAACATTTCCGGAAACAGACTGACAGCACCAATCCACACCCGTCAGAACTCCGGATCCCAGTCAACAACCAGCCGGTTGCCAGCCAGATCCACTCCCCGGACGACCTGATCCGGCAGATAGGGAATCAGCCGCTCGCGCTGGTCTGCCGAGTCCCGGGTGGCGCGCACCACAAGGACATCGTTGGACCCCGTTTCCATCAGGTGATGAACCCTGCCCAGATTCAGCCCCTCAACCGTGAATACTTCCAGACCTTCAAGCTGGTACCAGTAGTATTCACCACTGGGCAACTCCGGCAACTCCGCCGTCGGGACCAGGATTTCTGCGCCGCTGTATGTGCGGGCAACTTCACGGTCGTCAATACCTTTAAGCCTGACGACGATCCCCTGCCCCTGGCGGCGACCCTCCTCAAGCCTGGCCGGAATCCTCTTGCCGTCCAGAACCAGTGTCCAGTCCCGGTAGCTGAGAATCCCTTCCCTGGGGTCGGTGTAGGAATAGATCTTGAGCCATCCATTGACCCCAAATACCGAGGTAATCCGGCCGATCACAGTTTCCTGCGAAGTCTGCGTCATGCCAAAAAAACCCCGGGTTAAAGCGTAATTACTCTGCGCCCTTCAGCAACTGGGCAACGCGCTCGGAAGTCTGAGCACCTTGTTCCAGCCAGAAGTTTACGCGATCACGATCTACACGCAGGCGCTCTTCCTGACCACGGGCGACCGGATTGAAGAAACCGACGCGCTCAATGAAACGGCCGTCACGGGCGTTGCGACTGTCAGTGACTGTCAGATGGTAGAACGGGCGCTTCTTGGAGCCGCCACGAGCCAAACGGATTGTTACCATTTCGACCAATATCCTGTTCTGTTGTACGAACTTTGTACGATTCACGCCCGCCGGAGACGGCTGACGCGAAGACCCATACTCGAAAGGGGCGCTATTCTATGCTAAAAAAGCGCCAAAGAAAACAGGGAAACCAGCTGTTTCCCCGTTTTCGGCATAAGCCTTTTTACATACGGCCAAACGGGGGGGTCCTGCCACCGCCGCCGGGCGGCATCATACCACCCATGCCACGCATCATGTTGGCCATTCCGCCTTTCTTGCCAAACTTTTTCATCATCTTCGACATCTGCTTGTGCTGCTTGAGCAGACGGTTCACGTCCTGGATCTGCGTACCCGAGCCCGCCGCAATACGACGCTTGCGGGAGTTGTTGATGACATCCGGGTAGCGGCGCTCCTTCGGCGTCATCGAGCAGATGATGGCCTCCATCTGGCCCAACGACTTGTCGTTGACCTGCTGCTGGGCCACCTGGGCCATCTGCCCCATGCCCGGCAGCTTGTCGAGCAGACCGCCGATGCCGCCCATGTTCTTCATCTGTTGCAGCTGGTCCCGGAAGTCCTCGAGATCAAAGGCTTTGCCCTTCTTGATCTTCCTGGTGAGTTTCTGGGCCTTCTTCTGGTCCAGCTTGCGCTCGGCCTCTTCAATGAGAGACAGCACATCGCCCATCCCGAGAATCCGGGAGGCCACGCGATCCGGATAGAACGGCTCCAGGGCATCGGATTTCTCACCGACGCCGAGGAACTTGATCGGTTTGCCGGTAATATGGCGGACCGACAGGGCAGCACCACCCCGGGCATCGCCATCAGTCTTGGTCAGTACGACACCGGTGAGCGGCAAGGCATCGTTGAAAGCCTTGGCCGTATTGGCGGCATCCTGACCGGTCATGGAGTCAACCACGAACAGGGTCTCGACAGGCTTGACGGCGCGATGCAGGCGACCGATCTCGTCCATCATCTGATCGTCGACATGCAGACGACCTGCGGTATCGAGAATGACTACATCTATATGTTTCTTGCGCGCCGCATCGATTGCACCCTCGGCAATATCCACCGGGTCCTGGTCAGCAGTGCTCGGAAAAAACTCGACCCCCACCTCTCCGGCCAGGGTTTCCAGCTGCTTGATGGCGGCCGGCCGGTAAACGTCGGCGCTGACCACCATGACCGATTTTTTCTGGCGCTCTTTCAGGAAGCGGGCGAGCTTGGCCACCGTAGTGGTCTTACCTGCGCCCTGCAAACCCGCCATCATAATCACGGCAGGCGGCTGGACCGAGAGGTTGAGGGATTCGTTGCCCTCGCCCATGACCCGTTCGAGTTCCTGCTGGACAACCTTGACGAAGACCTGGCCCGGCGTCAGGCTGCGCTGGACTTCCTGACCAACTGCCCGCTTGCGAACCCCTTCCACGAAGTCCTTGACCACAGGGAGGGCCACGTCCGCCTCGAGCAAGGCCATGCGCACTTCGCGCAGGGTGTCCTTGATATTGTCATCGGTCAGTCGGGCCTGACCGGTAATCTTGCGCAAACTGCCGGAAAGCCGGTCCTGGAGATTTTCAAACATGCGTCTCTTCCGTACCCCGGAAATAAAATGTATACCGAATCAGGGAGCCAGACGTGCCTCCTTGATTCCTGTTGCATAATCGCGACATTATAACCAGACTATCGCCCTGAAACGACCAGCCCGGTCAAATCGGCTGACAAACAGCCGCGTATCCAGCCAGCAGAGTAGTAATAAGGAAGTCATGGGAACGCTGATTCTCGCGGTCACCTCTCTCTTTTTATACAGCGTTGGTACCGCGCTGCAGGCGCTCCATTTCCGTGGACGGGTGCAAAGCAATCTGGCCATCACCACCCTTATCGGGATTCTGGCCCTGACCAGTCACGGCCTTCTGATCACCCGGACGGTCTACCACGATGGCGGCTTTGACCTCAGCTTTTTTAAAAGTTCACTTCTGATTTCGTGGCTGATCGTCTTCCTTTTATTGGGCCTCAATCTCAGAAAACCAGTCCAGGGTCTGTTTCTTGGCGTTTACCCGCTCGCGGCACTGACCGTCATCGTGGCACTGATCACCCATACGCCTTCGCGCCTGGTTTCAGAACAAAGCTACGGCGTACTGTCCCATATTGCGTTATCCGTGACAGCCTACAGCCTGTTTACGCTGGCGGCCATTCAGGCCATTCTGCTGTACTTCCAGAACCGCCAGCTCAAGCACAATTACAACAGCCTGCTGGTGCGCAATCTGCCGCCGCTGCAAACCATGGAATCCTTGCTGTTCGAGATGGTCTGGGCCGGGGTTGTACTGCTGGTGCTGGCGATTGTCACCGGTGCCCTGTTCATAGAAGATCTCTTTGCCCAGCATCTCGCCCACAAGACCGTATTCTCTCTTCTGTCCCTGTTGGTCTTCGTAGCGCTCCTGATTGGCCGTTATACGCAAGGCTGGCGGGGCATGACCGCCAGCCGCTGGACCCTGGCCGGCTGCTTCCTGCTGATGCTGGCTTTCTATGGCAGCAAGTTTGTTCTTGAACTGGTGTTCCACCGCGGGGGTTAAAAGGCCAGCCGGCACCATCCGCTTGACACCCGGCCAGAACAGAACCTATTTTCCCAATTCGTCAGCAATATAAGGACTCCTTCCTTTGAACGAAACATCGCTTCCCGCGCTGTTTATTCTTCTTGCTGCCCTCATCTGCCTGTCGGCCTTCTTCTCGAGCTCCGAGACCGGCATGATGTCGCTGAACCGGTATCGCCTGAAACACATGGCGAAGACCGGCCACAAGGGTGCCAGGCGGGCCCAGGGGCTGCTCCAGCGAACCGACCAGCTGATCGGGGTCATCCTCATCGGCAACAACTTCGTCAACATCCTGGCATCCTCCATCGCCACGGTCATTGCCATCCGGATCTGGGGAGATGCGGGTATCGCCATCGCAACCCTACTGCTGACCATCGTCATCCTTATTTTTGCCGAGGTGACCCCGAAAACCCTGGCTGCCCTGTTCCCCGAAAAGATCGCCTTTCCGGCCAGCTATGCGCTTGGCCCGCTGCTAAAGCTGCTCTATCCCATTGTCTGGGCCGTCAATCTATTCACCGGCCTGATTCTCAAACTGCTCAAGGTGTCTCCGGAGGATGCCACCTCCGAATACCTCAGCCGGGAAGAACTCCGAACCCTGGTCAACGAGGCCGGCGCCCTGATCCCGGCCAAGCACAAGGATATGCTGGTCGGCATCCTTGATCTGGAAAAGGTGACCGTGAACGACATCATGGTGCCCCGGAACGAAGTGGTAGGTATCGACCTCGACGATGACACTGATACCATCCTCCGGCAGCTCCGAAGCAGCCAGCACACCCGGCTACCGGTCTTCAAGGGAGACATCAACAACATCCAGGGCATCCTGCACCTGCGCAGCGCTTCCAAGCTGGTACAGCAGGAGGAAATCAACAAGGCGATGATCATGCAGCTGTGCCAGGAGCCCTACTTCATCCCCGAGAGCACGCCGCTGAACACGCAACTGATCAACTTCCAGAAGGGCAAGCGCCGGTTCGGTATCGTCGTCGATGAATACGGGGATGTGCTCGGCCTGGCAACCCTGGAAGACATCCTTGAAGAAATCGTGGGGGAGTTCACCACCGACTATGCCGCCACCAGCCCCGACATCATTCCCCAGGACGATGGCACCTTTATTATCGATGGTACGACAGCAGTCCGGACCATCAACAAGACTCTGGGCTGGAAACTGCCCACGGACGGACCGAAAACCCTCAATGGTCTGATCACCGAAACCCTGGAAACCATCCCCGACACCAACGTGTGCCTGAAAGTGGATGGCCATCGGGTGGAAGTGCTCCAGATCAAGGACAACGTGGTCAAGGCCGCTATAGTGCATCCCCCCAAGCGGAAGAAGCGTTCACTGCACCTTGGCAGTGGCTGATTTTTTTGACAAGGGTCCCGGGATGATGTTTATTCATGTTAATTTATCGGAAATTGCGGTAAATTCAATCAATAACGAGAGCACACAAAGTTCCAGCTCGGTCATGTATCCGGTTAAGGCGTAGACAGGAGAAGGCCATGGATAAGCAGTCCGGCATACATTACCTCCGCGACCCCAAGCAAGCAGCCAGCAGTAAACCGGTTCCTGCAGAGGTTACGCGTATTCGTGACACGGTGGTCGCCGGACTGGGCGATCTGCTGCAGGGAGCCTTTGACGCCGTCGACGACTCCCTGTTTGAACTGGCCAACAATGCCCGCAGTAATAACGAGCAGAATCGCTACTTCGAGGCGATGCGGGAAATCCGCATCAAACGCAAGGGCGTAGAGCGCCAGTTCCAGAATTCTGTCGCCGGGTTGTTTGCCGATCCCCCTCGCACCGGCCAGACCCAGGGAGAAACCCCGGCTTACAGTACCAGTGCCGATACCCTGTCGCTGGTCGGTGATGAAGACCTGGAAGAACAGGTTGCACTCAACGCCATGATCGGCAAGGCCAGGGCCCACTTCCAGGGGCCGCTGCTTCAGCTTCAGGCCCGTTTCAGCGAGGTTTACCCGGACGCCAGTGATGAAGCCCCGGTCAACCCCATGGCTCCGGAGCATCTTTGCGGTGCCTTTATCGAAGCCATCCACGCACTGGAAATCCAGATCCGGGAACGGCTCATTCTGCTCAAGCAGTTCGATCGCTACGTGGTATCAAATCTGGGCATGCTCCTGGACGAGGCCAACCGTATCCTGATCCAGGCGGGCATCATTCCCAATTTCCGATACCACGGAAAGTCCGGTCAACAGGCGAAGAAGAAAAACACCCAGGCATCGCCCACGGCCTCGCAGTCGTCAGCAGAAAGCCCCGGCACCGACGGAGCAGCCGCTGGCGAGGAAGCCAGCCCCGTTTTCGAACAGATCCGGCAGATGCTGGCCCTGCAGCGGGCCAATGCCGGCATTCCTCACCGATCATCCGATACCCGGATCCGGGTTGTTGGCCATGCTGAGCTGGCCAGCCTTCTGAGCGCCATACCGCTTGCCGACTCCTATTCACCGGATGGTGACCTGAGTGAGGGAGAACCGGTCACCGTGGACCTCCGCTCCATCGTCGAGCAACTGCTGGCCAGAACAAAATCGGAGGACGGCCGCAAGCCCGCCCTCAATGAGGTAGACGAGGATCTCATCAACCTCGTATCGATGCTGTTCGAATTCATTCTGGACGACTACAACCTTTCGGCACCGGTCCAGGTGCTGATCAGTCGTCTGCAGATCCCGATCCTGAAAGTGGTTATCCGGGACAAATCATTCTTCAGCCAGGCCTCCCACCCGGCCAGGAAACTGCTCAATTCACTGGCCCGGGCCGGCATCGGCTGGAGCAAGAGTGACGAAAAAGCCAAGGACAAGCTCTACAACCAGATTCACGAAACAGTCCAGAGAATTCTCAACGAGTTTGACGGTGATATAAGCCTGTTCGAGACCCTGAACCGGGAGTTTGAGCAGTTCCTCGAACGGGAGAACCGCAAGGCCTCCCTGGTGGAGCAGCGTACCCGTGAATCCGAGCGTGGACGGATCAAATCCCAGCAGGCACAACATACCGTTGACACCATTCTCCGGAAGAAAATCGCCAGGCACCGACTGCCGGAAGTCGTCTGTGACCTCCTCGTCAATGGCTGGAGCCGGTTCATGTTCCTGGCTTACCTGCGGGATGACGTGGAGCACCGCTGGCAGGAGTCGGTCAAGGTGGTCGACGACCTCATCTGGTGCCTGCACCCTCATAACGGGGATGACGAACGCGACCAGTGGGTCCGGGTCGTTCCCGGCCTGCTCAAGACCCTGCGTGCCGGCCTTGAAGAAGTCTCCTACAATTCGTCACGATTGGACGAAACCATGGGCCGGCTCAAACACGAACTGGCAGAGGCGTTCCGCACCAACCCGGTCACGGAGACCGTGCAGGAATCGTCCGAGGCAGCCACCGAAACCGGGGAAGAAGACGAACTGCCCGGCACCCGGAAAAATGCAGTGGCACGTCAGCGGGAACTGGAGGATGCCGCCATCGCAGAATTCGTCGCCCAGATCGACAGCATCGAAACCGGCGACTGGGTGGAGTTCCGCCTGGTCAATGGCGCCAACTTCCGGTGCAAGCTCTCGGCCATTATCGAAGAGGCGGATTCGTTTGTCTTCGTGAACCGCATGGGGCTCAAGGTAATCGAGAAGACCCGCCTGGAACTGGCCCACGAGATGCGTCGCGGCCGGCTCACCCTGCTGGAACAGGGCGCCCTGATCGACCGCGCACTTGATGCCGTTGTCGATTCCCTGCGGAGCAAGACCGCCTGACCTTTCCTCCGCTGACTTCCAGCTTTAACCCGGCCACGTCCAGCCCAGCCGGGGCGACCCAAGGCCCCGGGCGGAAATCAGGCCTCGGCTTGCCTGGCCGCTTCTTTGACCATGCTGGCCAGCTCACCGCTTTCGGACATCTCCAGAACGATGTCGCAACCACCCACCAGCTCGCCGTTGATATAGAGCTGTGGATAGGTGGGCCAGCTGGAGTAGACCTTCAGCGCTTCACGCAGTTCCTGGTTATCCAGGATGTTGACGAATGCGAAACGCTCGCCACAGGCCATCAGCGCCTGCACGGTCTTGGCGGAGAAACCGCATTGCGGCGCCTGCGGGGTGCCCTTCATATACAGAATGACCGGGTTTTCTTCGAGCTGGCTCTTGATGGTTTCATTGATGTCCATGAACATTCACCTCTGATTGAAAACGGAATCGCCCTCGGGCGATCTGCTGGCCTTATTGTACACGTGTCCGGGACCGGCCACCAAACCCCCGGATGGGGTAGGCAGCGTTGTCATCCCTCCCCCGAAGGGCTAGACTTGATGCCCCGTTTTTTCCCGGCACAGCTTTCCATCAACCAGACATCAGGAACCCCGCGAGTCGCGGTTTCATTGAGGTAAGGGCCATTTCATGGCGGCACGACATTTTCTGACACTGAATGACATGTCCACCGGCGAGCTGGAGCAGCTGCTGGACCATGCGAGCAAGCTTCGTAACGAGTGGCGTCAGGGCAAGGTACGCGATTCCCTGAAAAACCGCGTGTTGGCCATGATCTTCGAAAAATCCTCTACCCGCACCCGAGTATCGTTTGAAGCCGGCATGACCCAGCTCGGCGGTTCGGCCCTGTTCCTGTCTCCCAGGGACACCCAGCTCGGGCGCGGCGAACCCATTGAGGACTCCGCCATCGTTATATCCAGCATGGTTGATTCGGTGATGATCCGCACCTTTGCCCACGAAACCATCGAACGCTTTGCGGCGGCCTCCCGGGTCCCGGTGATCAACGCCCTGACCGATGATTTCCACCCGTGCCAGTTGCTGGCCGACATGCAGACCTACCGCGAGCACCGTGGCAGTATTCGCGGCGCCACCGTGGCCTGGATCGGCGATGGCAACAACATGTGCCATTCCTACATCAACGCCGCCACCCGCTTCGACTTCCATCTGAATGTGGCCTGCCCGGAGGGTTATGAGCCCGACGAAACCCTGATGAAAGAGCACAGGGACCGTGTCACCATCGTCCGGGATCCGACCGAAGCCGCGAGAGGAGCCAACCTGCTGGTTACCGACGTCTGGGCCTCCATGGGCCAGGAAGATGAGCAGAAGGCACGGGAGAGGGCTTTCCGGGACTACCAGATCAACCCCGGACTAATGGCCGTGGCGGACAAGGATGCCCTTTTCATGCATTGCCTGCCGGCCCATCGCGGCGAGGAGATTTCCATCGACATGATGGAATATCCCGGGTCAGTGGTCTGGGACGAGGCTGAAAACCGCCTGCATGCCCAGAAGGCCCTGCTCGAGTTCCTTATTCTCAACCGTTTGGACTGATCTATGGGCGTGCCCGCTTCCCCCACCGGGGACTGGTTACTTGAAGTCAACAACCTTTCCTGCGGTTATGGCGCTGACTCTGTGGTCAAGGGGGTCAATTTCGCGCTTAGCCATGGCGATATCGGCTGTCTGCTTGGCCCCAGCGGCTGCGGCAAGAGTACCATCCTGCGTGCACTGGCCGGCTTTCTGCCCCTGAACAGCGGCGAGATTCGCCTGGAATCGCAGACCATCAGCCTTCCCGGTCGCACCCTTGCACCGGAAAAGCGCCGGATCGGCATGGTGTTCCAGGACTACGCCCTGTTTCCCCACCTGAGCATTGCGGACAACGTGGGTTTTGGCCTGAAGGGCATGAGCAAAGCTGAACGGCGCGGGAAAGTCATGGAACTTCTCGAAGTGGTGCATCTGCAGGACCTGGCAAACAGCTACCCCCACGAACTCTCGGGTGGTCAGCAGCAACGGGTAGCCCTGGCCCGGGCACTGGCGCCGGAGCCGACCCTGATCCTGCTGGATGAGCCCTTTTCCAACCTGGACGCGGACCTGCGCCGTCGCCTGAGCCTGGATGTACGCGAGATCCTCAAAACCCTCGGCATCAGTGCCATCCTGGTGACCCATGACCAGCAGGAAGCCTTTGCCATGTGTGATCAAGTCGCGGTACTGAAAGGTGGCGAGCTGCTCCAGTGGGATGTGCCCTATAACCTCTACCACGAGCCGGCGAACCGGTTTGTGGCCAGTTTCGTCGGCCAGGGCAGATTCATCCCGGGCAAGACCCTGGGGCCCGACACCATCGAGTCGGAGCTGGGTATCATCCACGGCAACCGGGCCTATAAGTGGGAACCGGGCACCCTGGTGGACGTGCTGATCCGGCCGGACGACATCGTCTACGACGAAGCCTCGGACCTGTGCCCGAAAGTGGTGGAGAAGACCTTTGCCGGCACCTCGACCCTGTACCGCTTTCGCTGCTCCGAGGAGACCGAATTCGAAGCCCTGTTCCGGAGCCATCTGGACTTTCACCCGGGTGAGCAGGTACCGGTCCGGGTGGAAACCGACCACCTGATTGCCTTCGAACGCACCGGCTGAGGCTCCTCAGCGGTTACACACCCGGTCAACTGCATCCAGCCAGCCGGCGTACAGGGACTCCCGCAGAGACGGCCTCATGTCGGAACGGAACTGTCGCTCACACTCCCAGAGACGGGAAATCTCCTCCAGACCGCTGTAGACGCCGGTCTGCAAACCGGCGAGGTAAGCGGCTCCAAGTGCGGTGGTTTCGGTAATCCGGGGCCGGTCCACGGTGACGTTGAGAATGTCGGCCAGAAACTGCATGAGCCAGTCGTTCACTGCCATGCCGCCATCCACCCGCAGGGATTCCAGGCGGGCACCGTCATTCCGGATAGCCCGCACCAGATCCTTGGTCTGGTAACACACGGACTGCAGTCCCGCCGTCACGATCTCCCCGATACCGGTATCGCGGGTCAGCCCCATGATCGCCCCGCGGGCGTGGGGGTCCCAGTGGGGGGCACCCAACCCCGTGAAAGCCGGAACCAGATAAACCGCGTTCTCCACTCCCACACGCTGGGCATGGGCCAGGGACTCGCCGGCATGACCAATCAGGCCGAGGCCGTCCCGCAACCACTGTATGGCGGCCCCGGCCACAAAAATACTGCCCTCCACCGCATAGGTCGGCTTACCGTCGAGCCGGTATGACATGGTGGTCAATAGCCGGTTCTCGGACCGCAGCGCCCTGTCGCCGGTATTCAGCACCAGGAAGCAACCCGTGCCGTAGGTACTCTTGGCCATGCCGGGCTCGAAACAGGTCTGGCCGATCAGGGCAGCGTGCTGGTCGCCGGCAATGCCCGCTACCTGAAGCTCGGCACCCAGCCATTTCCTATCGGTTGTGCCAAAGTCCGCGGCGCAGTCCAGTACCTCGGGCAGCAGTTGACGGGGCACGCGGAACAGGTCCAGCAGGGTGTCGTCCCAGCTCTGGGTGTGGATATTGAACAGGGCGGTGCGGGAGGCATTGGTGGCATCGGTGTAATGGGAGCGGCCCCCGGTCAGGTTCCAGAGCAGCCAGCTGTCCACCGTCCCGAAGGCAAGTTCGCCGGCTTCGGCCCGCTGCCGGGCCCCTTCGACATGATCAAGGATCCAGGAGATCTTGGTGGCTGAAAAGTAGGGATCAATCACCAGGCCCGTCTGCTCCACTACCGTATTTTCAAAGCCATCCTCCCTGAGCCTGGTACACCAGGAGGCAGTCCGGCGATCCTGCCAGACAATGGCGTGATGGATGGGCTTTCCGGTTGCCCGTTCCCAGATCACCGTGGTCTCACGCTGGTTGGTAATCCCGATGCCTGCAATATCTGTCGCGCTGATCCCTGCCTTTTCCAGGGCGGCTCGGCAGACCGTCAGGGTGCTGTCCCAGATTTCAAGCGCATCGTGCTCGACCCAGCCGTCGCGGGGGAAATACTGGCGGAACTCCTGCTGGGCCACGCCCACGATGGTGCCGGATGGATCGAAGACGATCGCGCGCGAGCTGGTGGTTCCCTGATCAATCGCAAGCAGGTAGCGGATCATGACAAGCCTCCTTTGTTTTCCGCAAGTCTACCAGCAGAAACCATTGAAGGAGAGGCGCAGGGGCCGGAAACGGGAGGAAAGAAAAAAAGGGCCGGAAAAACCGGCCCTTAAATGACGAATGAAACAAGGAAAGTTCGTAAGAACTACAACCTCAAAAGTCATCCCTTACGCTGTTAATTATCGGTAACCGGATGACAATCGTCAGTTGAGGTTATGTAGCAGCTTTGTTACATCAGGTGAGGCTGTGAGCTCTGGTTCACAAAACAGAATCCGCCGGCTTCCGCCTCGGCCATACCAGGCTGAAGCGAGCACCGCCGAGCTCATCACTCCGGCTGACGAAGGCCTGGCCACCATGCCAGTAGAGGATGCGACGAACAATGGACAGGCCCAGACCATAGCCGCCGGAGCTCCGTGTCCGGCTGTCGTCCAGGCGAGCGAAAGCGGTGAAAACCTTTTCCCAGTCCTCCTCGGGAACCCCCGGGCCGTCATCCTCCACATCCACCCGACAGTTGTCCTCATCAATCCGGCAACGAACCAGCACGCGGCCGTTGGCATAACGCCCGGCATTACCCACCAGATTCTGGATCGCCCGGTGGAGGTACCTCGGCTCGATGTCGGCCAGGGAGCAACGCTCGGTGTCTTCGTCTATATCACTCTCGATGGTGAGATTCGGACGAATCAACCGCTGCTCGGACACCACCTGGCGCACAACCTCCGTTACCGGGTGTTCCCGCAAAGAGAACACCGGCCCGCCCTGCTCCAGTCGGGCGTAGGTAAGAATCTCGTCGATCAGCTCATCCAGTTCCTGAATGTCGCCGTCAATGCCCTCCAGCTGCTTCTGCAACATGCCCTGGTCCTGGCAATCCTCGATCATCTGGACCCCGAAACGGATCCGCGCAACCGGCGTGCGCAGCTCATGGGAGACGGCATGGATCATCTCCTGCTGAATCTGGACCAGACGCTGGATATGCTCCGCCATTCCGTTGAAAGCAGCCGCGAGGCGGGTCACCAGGGTACCGGTGCCCGCATCCACGCGCGCTCCCATCTCACCCCGGGCAATCCGGATGGCCACCGATTCCACCTGCCGCAGATTGTTGTCCACAGCCTTGATTGCCAGCCAAAGAGCCAGCGCCAATACACCGCCAACGAGCAAGACCTGGAGCATGATCACCGGCCATCCGAAGGGTGAGAAAGGGCCGGGCAACCCGACAGTCACCAGGGAGCCGTCACTGAGCCTCAATAATGCGTTACGCCGATCCCCGTGCTCCCGGCCAAACAACACCATGCCCTGCTTGGCGATCTGCTGTAGTACCGGATCGGGGGGCAGCATCCCGGCCTCATCCAGCCAGGTGATGGATACTCCCAGGTGCCCGGAAAGGCGTGCCGCGACCTCCTCTCTTGCTGCCCCGTCCACCGACTCGAGGTGCCAGCGCACAACCTGGGCCAGAGCCCTGGATACGCCGAGGTAGGGTTCTTCAAAGCGCAGCTGAAGGATGGTTCCTGCCGGGGTCTCGACCATCAGTCGGAAACCGGTCGGAGCTTCTTCCGCCACAACCTGTCCATACCCGAGACGCTCACGGACCACCGGCGATACGTCCATTTCTTCGGGGGGGAGGTTTTTCAGGTCGTACCAGGCGGCAAGCCAGTGATACTGTTGCTCCGGAGAAGGTGTCCCCGCCAGCCACCGCATCAGGGGCTCGGGAAAGCGCTCCAACCAGAACTGGTGCCGGACCGAATTGAGACCGTTGAACAGAATAATACAGAGGATCACCACCAGTGCGGCAACACCGGCAAGGCGGGCATAGAGTTTGAGGAAAAGCTTCAGGGACATGTCAGGAATCCTGGCAGGCCCGCCCCTCACCCCTTTATTGCGGGGGTGTCGGAGCCGGCAACAGGAACGTCAGGCTTCCTTCACAAACAGGTAGCCTTTGCTGCGAACGGTCTTGATCCGGCGCGGATGGATAGGATCGTCACCGATTTTCGGGCGGATACGAGACACCCGGACGTCAATGGAGCGATCCTGACCATCGTATTCAATGCCGCGGAGGGCGGTAAAGATTTCTTCACGGCTAAGCACGCGACCGGCGTTACTGGCCAGCAACCAGAGCAGGTCGAATTCAGCACTGGTCAGTTCAATACTCTGGTCATTGAGCCAGGCTTCCCGCATGGAGCGATCCACAACCAGATCATTGAACCGGAGACGAACAGGCTCCTCGCCAGCCGCCTCGTCAGCGCCGCCCTGGCCGGACTCGGTCACCCGCCGCAACATGGCCCGGATGCGGGCCAGCAGAACCCGGGGCTTGACCGGTTTGCTGATGTAGTCGTCGGCGCCCATCTCCAGACCGAGCACCTGGTCGAGGTCATCGGTACGGGCGGTGAGCATGATGATCGGGCCGTTATAGAACGGACGCACCTTGCGACAGACCGACAGGCCATCTTCACCGGGCAGCATCAGGTCCAGAACCACCAGATCCGGCTGCTCGCTGCGGATCCGTTCAACAGCAGCCGAACCGTTTGCCTCAAGGCTTACGATCAGTCCGTTGCTTTCCAGGTATTCACGGGTCAGCTCTGCGAGCCGTTCGTCGTCCTCAACAATGAGAATTCGCCAACTTTCGTTCGTCTGTTCCACGCCATCCATCTCTGGTTCTGTTATTCCGGTTTCGGGTGCTTACAACCCCTGACAATACAGGCAACCTACTGTAACAGCAATTATACATGCAATTCAGAAATATACATGGAAGCGCCTCGTTGTTACATCCGGTGACAATTCGGCCCGGAGTGACAACACCTGTCATACATCGGTCATTGGACAGTCACCCCAGTGTCACAGCCGATTCATAGCCTTGTTGGTAAACAGACACAAAGAGACCACGCCATGACCGCACAAACCGCGAAAGCCAGGCAAAGCTCACGACAGCTCCGGGCCGCCATCACCCGTGACCCGGCCACAATCGAGCAGGCCCAGCGCCTTCGCTACGAGGTTTTTTCTGCAGAGTACGGCAGCGACCTCGGCGCAAGCACCCCCGGCATTGACGCCGACGCCTATGACTCCCTCTGCGATCACCTGGTCGTGACCGACAGCCGGACCGGCAACCTGATTGCCACCACCCGGGCATTGCCCCAGGGCCGGATCAGGGCCGTCAGTGAATTCTACTCGGCGGGGGAATTCGATCTCTCCGCCCTGGCCTCTCTGCCCGGCAGCGTGGCCGAACTGGGACGAACCTGTGTCCACCCCGACTACCGTAACGGAGCCACCATCAGCCTGCTCTGGGCCACCCTGGCGGAGTATCTGATCAAGCATCGCATCGACTACCTGATTGGCTGCGCCAGCATCGGCATGTCCGACGGCGGCCACAAGGCCTGGCGAATCGCCAATCACCTGCAGGACACTTACCTGGCCGACGAGTCTTTCCGGGTCACGCCGCTGCGGGAACTGCCACACCTGACAAACACCCCGGCCACGGACCGGCCGGTCGATGTTCCACCGCTGATCCGCGCCTACATGCGTCTGGGCGCGAGGGTCTGCGGTGCACCCTGCTGGGATCCGGAATTCCGGTGCGCTGATCTGCTGGTGCTTCTGGAAGTGGACAGTCTGGCCGCACGGTACAGCCGCCATTTCATGGGCAGGGCGTCGTGAACGTGGCAAGGCGAATCCGATGATCAGCTTACTGCGACTGGCCATTCGCCTGAGTGTATTTACCCTGTTTCTCGCGGCCATAACCATCCTTGCCCTGGCACTGAGGATCGGGGATGTTGTTACCGGGAGAAAACTGGAGCGCACGCCCTGGGCCGGTCGCTGTTTCCGGGGCGCCTGCCGTTGCCTGGGTCTGCACATACGTTGGCATGGGCCGACGCCACAGGCCAATACTCTGATGGTCAGCAACCATATCAGCTGGTGCGACATCCCCATCCTGGGCGGACTGGCGCCGGTCCGGTTCCTGTCCAAGGCGGAGGTAGCAGAATGGCCCCTGATCGGCTGGCTGGCCCGACAGGCAGGAACCCTGTTCATTCGGCGCGGTGGCGGCCAGGCGCGGCAGGTGAAGTCTGCCATCAGGTCTGCCCTGGCGTCCGGAGAGTCGGTGCTGATCTTCCCGGAGGGCACCACCAGCGCCGGCCTGACCGTACTGCCGTTTCACGGCCTGTTACTGAACGCCGCCCGGGAGGCAAATGTGATGATCCAGCCGGCAACAATATGCTACCGACGGGACGGCCGGCCCGACCATGTGGCTCCGTTCATTGGTGACGATGCCTTCCACAGCCACCTGATCCGGTTGCTGAAAAACCCGGCATCCCGGGTCGATGTCCTGTTCCATGAGCCGGTGGCAATCACCGGGGAACTCAAGTCATCCGAACTGGCCCGCCAGATTCAGGAGACGGTTCTGAACGGCCTGCACCGGTTACAGGCCGGTGAAATGGACCTGGTGACCACGCCAGTCAGAACAGGGGCCGCCCCTGGGCTATCTCGTCTTCGGTAGCCTCGCGGCGGCCGACAATTTCCAGATCAAAATACAGGGTAAAACCGGCCAGAGGATGGTTGGCATCCACCCGCACCAGATTGCCGTCGATACCAACCACCTGCACCACCTGAGCCTCATCCCCGGTGTTGGTCTGGAACTTCATGCCGACCTGAAGGTTTTCCACGCCCTCGAACAGCGAGCGCGGCACCTTGCGCACCAGTTCTTCCCGATGTTCGCCGTAGGCCATGGAGGGTGGAATGGTGACCTCCAGGCAATCTCCCACATTTCTGTCTTTCACGGCTTCCTGGATACCCTTGATGATCCCGGGGCTGCCATAAACAAAATGCAGGGGCTCGCTGCCCTCGGAGGTATCGACCAGCTCGCCGGCCTTGTTTTTCAGAACGTAGTGAACGGTAAAGACATCGGGTTTGGTATCGGGTTCTTGCATCAGGTTTCCGAGCTTCCTGTATCCGGTGGTGTTTCAAGCTGCTGCAGGCCAAAAATAACCAGTCGCTGGTCCAGCTTTTCCCGCAGGCCACGGGGATTTCGCAATCCCATTCGCTCAAGCAGTGGCTGGTAGCGCCCCTCCTCATCACTGGCCCGGGCAGCATGCCAAAGGGTCGACAGTTTACCACGACGGGTGGCCGTTGCGGCCTTGAGCCCGTTAAGGGCTTTCCCTAACGTCAATTCCTCATCTGTGAAATCCCGGCCAAACGGAAAGGCGGGGAACCGGTCGCCGTTGCCGGCTGCAGCCAGGGCCGCACGCACGGCCCGGGGTGTGTTATTGCACCAGGAGGCCGGCAGACTGAATGACGGATCCACCTTGCGCGCCTTCTGGGCCTGTTTGAGCAGCTCCTGCTGGAACCTGGAGTCGGCGATGCGGATCAGACGCAGGTACACCTGTTCGTCGGGCTGGCCCCGGAGATCAGCTATGCCGTACTCGGTCACCACGATGTCCCGCAGGTGGCGCGGTATGGTGCAGTGGGCATAGTTGAAGACGATATTGGAGACAGTCTTCCCTTTGGAAGTACGGGTCGCTCGCAGGGTCACGATGGAACGGGCTCCGGGCAGCTCATGGGCCATCGCGACAAAGTTGTACTGGCCACCGACGCCACTGACCACACGACCATCCTCCAGCCCGTCAGAGACCGCCGCGCCGTTGAGTGTATACATCATGGCCGAGTTCACAAAGCGGCCATGCCGGCGCTGCGCTGTTTTCAGCCTCTGCCGCCCGAACGGGTGATCGTAGAGATGGTTGATGAAATTGACGCTGCTCATGCAGATCCGGTCGCGCTGGTTCTCTGGCATCTCCCGCAAGGACTGATAGAAGCTTTCCGGCCCCACGTAGAAACCGCCATGCATGCTGACGCCGCCTTTCAGACCATCACCCAGCATCAGCGACTCGATCAGCCGTCGGGTGTCGGGATTGTCCAGGTTACCGTCCACGGATTGCCCGGAGGCCAGCAGGCGCCCGCCCCTGAATTCGACTTCCGGCCCGAAAATTCCCCGGCGGACGAGCCAGTTGACATCCCTGGCCCGGAGCGGGGAGTCAATCAGCTCCGCCTCGCGGAGGGTGTCCAGCATGACGAGGCTCGGGGTGGTATCGATGTCGCCCTGGTTGATCAGTTCCTGCAGACCGGCATGATCAAACACCTGGCGGGACAGGATGCCGGCTTCCAGGAGGTACAGGAAACCATCCACCATCATCTCACTGCAGCCGTAGATTCCCTCGTCGAAGCGGCCGGTGCCGCCACACTCGTTCACCACCGGAAACTTGTCGCCAGCCCGGAGATGATCGAACACCGCTCGCCAGTCATCATTATGCTTGTGACGCAGAATGGCACTGTAGACAAGGGCGGCGCCCAGTGAGCCGATCCCTACCTGAAGGGTGCCGCCGTCCTTCAAAAGGCAACTGGCGTAGAAGCCGATCATGTGATCTTCCGGACTGATCGCCATCTGTGGTGCCGAGAACAGGGGATAGTCGGTCGCGGGCTGATCCAGGACCACGTCGAAATTGCTTTCATCAATGGCGGCGTGGCGCCCCATGAATGGCAGGTTGGCGTTGAGTTCGGCCACCAGCGCAACCGGCGTACCGCCGGATTCCAACTCCCGCATGAGGGGGATGAGATCCAGGGTCAGATCCGTGTTGCAGCTCAGGCTCACCTTGCCCGGCACACCGTGGCGGTCGCCCGGAGACACCATCTGCCCCAATACGTTCACCCCGAGAGCCATTAGATCCCGAATGACATGGGTGTAATTGGTACAAATGAAATTCCGTTGCTGGCCCTCATTATTCAGTTGGGCACCGGCCTTGAAATAGAACTCGGAGACTGTGACATTGGCAGGCAGACGGTTGCGCGAGACATCCCGGGCAAAGACAAGTTCCGGAATACTACCGTAAAGGCGCTCTGAGAAGGGCCCCATGAACCGCCGTTCCAGGGAAGAGCTCCCCCGTGGCGCCAGCAGGGACAGTGCCGTAAAAATGTGCAACTGGATGTCCGGGTCCTGTTTTGCCCGCTCATACAAGGCATTGACGAAACGGGTCGGCTTGCCCAGCCCCAGGGGCAGCCCGAGGGTTATCTCCTTGCCGACCCGGCGAATCACCTCATCCACACAGGCATCCACGTCCCGCAGGCGTTGACCGCTTTCCGACATCACCAGCCTCCTTCTTGTTTTTCGGACCATAACAGGGGTATGGGCAGATAATCACACGGGAAGGCCGCCCAGACAATGCGCCAGATCAGTAACCACACCAGTTTAGTGGATCACTCTAATTGGCACTTATAGCGAGGGCCGCTTTTCACTCGTGGCTGCACGGGACACTAGAGTGATGCACTACACCAGCTGGAAAAGGAAAGGTGGGACAGACAGGAAAGTAAAAACGGGGGCAACCGGGAATTCAGGAGTGCTTCAGATTCAGAAGTTCCACTTCAGGTTGAGGCAGGCGCCTTCATTGAGCAGGGCGATGCCATGGTCCGCCTGCGCAGGATCGGACGCGTAGTGCTTATCGTCCGAGCGGGACCGGATGAGCGAGAGGCTGAGCAGCCGGGAACCGATTTCGGTGATAGCCTCAGAACTGTCATCCTCGAAGTTTCCCGCCATCCCCTCCTGGACCTGGTAGATCTCCTGCACGGTATTCACCGGTTCGTGTTCCTCCCCGAACGGACGCTCGGCAGCGTCGGCGCGGACGACAAAAGCGACGAGATTGAGGACAAGCAGGGCGACAAAAATACGAATAATCATGACACTGACAAAGACCTCTGAACCGGGATAGAGAATGCTCGATGACCCAGTGTCCCGTCTGGTTAATTCGCTGATCTACTGCGTGGCGAATTAACC
>JAXHVJ010000059.1:0-15471 GCA_034189235.1 Pseudomonadota bacterium | reverse complement strand
GTACGACTTCGAATCCACCGTCACTACCGGTTATGGCCACCGGGTCTGGGAATCCGGGGAACGCTCCTTCCTGGACCTCTCGGCCGGTGCCGGTTATCGCTACAACCGGCTGAACGAGCCCGACCCGGACGGTAAGAATGCCGAGGAAGAGGCCATCGTCCGGCTGGCGGGGCATTTTGATGTCGATTGTGCCCCGCTAGGCCGACCCGGACCTTGGTAGTCCGCTGATCGGGTGCTGGTGACGCTTTTTTTCTACGAGGGCGAGAGTACTCGCGTAGATGTTTCGGACGTCCCTGGCAAACTGTTCCACCGAGAAATCGGCCGCAAACTCCAGGGCGTTACCGGAGAGGGTCTCGCGCAGTTCGTCGTTCTCCAACAGTTCCTTCACCTTGGCAACCCACTGGTCCTGTTTTTCCGGCGTCTTGAAGCCGTTGAATCCGTGCCGGACCACATCATCAATCCCGCTGGAACGCACGGCGACAACCGGAAGGCCGGCGGCCATGGCTTCGAGGATGACCATGCCCTGGGTTTCCGATTTGGAGGCAAACAGGAAAGCATCCCCCAGTTGATACCACAGGGCCATCTCATCGGGTGGTACTGCACCGACCAGTGTGACCTGTTGTTGCAGGCCGAGTGTTTCGATTTTCTTCCGGAGCCGGTCTTTCTCGTGGCCGTCGCCGATTATCAGGAATCGGAAGGGTACGTCGGTCTGTTTGCGGAGGGTGTCGATGGCTTCGATCATGAAGTCGATGTTTTTCTCGTTGGACAGGCGCGAGACGCTGACGAGGATTTTCTCGTCAGTGATGTCGAGTTCCTTGCGCAGGTTGTCCACGTCCGCCGGGTTCACTTCCTGGAACTTCTGGTACTCGATGCCCGTGGGCTGCACGAATGTGGGGGTCTTTACCCCGATCATGCGGAGATATTCTTCCGTGGAGTAAGTGGGCACGATGACGCCGTCGCACTTGTTGGCGAAGTGCTTGATCAGGGCGTGGGAGATCAGGTTCCGGAACAGTATGCCAGGCAGGGGCACGAAGTGGGCATAGTGCTCCAGCCGCGTATGGTAGGTGTAGACCACCGGTACCTTGAGGGAGCGGGCAATGAACAGTCCGAGGCTGCCGAGCCAGAACGGGTGGTGGACGTGGATGATATCAGGCCGGAACGCCTTTATCTGCGCCCGGATCCGAGGCTGGAAGATGTTGGCCAGGCGGAATTCCCGGTTCTTGCCGATGGCCAGCAGGGCGGGTACCCGCAAAACGGATTCCTCCTGGCCGGGTTGATCCCTGTAGTTTGGGGCGACAATGAGTGGCCTGTCCCCGAGGTTCTCCAGCCCTTGCCGCAAACGCTCGATGGAGATGGGGACCCCCCCGATGAAAGGCAGGTAATTGTTGGTGAACATGGCTACCCGCAGGGATTTTTTGAGCCAGGGGGTCGGGTCCAGGTCGTAGTCCGGGTAGTAGTCCTTGCCTATGAAAATTATCTGGTAAAGCTTGATGGCAATGGCCGCAAATACCGCGACAATCAGGATGAAGTTGAGGTAACCGCTGTAAAACAGGGAGTAAATGAAGAACCACAGGCTCTCCAGAGTCTTCAATACCGGATGCTGTCCCACTTCGAGCTTTTTCAGGGTGTGGGAAATCTCTCCATCGGGCGTCACCTTCACCTGTACGTAGTGGTAGAAGCTGGTTTCGTTGTTCAGAACCAGTCCACCTGCCCCTCCGGTCGTGATGAAACGGGTGCCGTTGAGTTCCTGCTCCGAGAACAGGGAAACATTGGAGGAGAACACCATGTCGATGTTGCGGGCGTCAATTTCCTTGAGCAGGGCCTCGCGGAATTCTGCCGGCTGAAGGTAGTCCTCCTCCTGGTCGAACAGTGCGTCCTGTTGTGGCTTCAGTGGCGGATGGTTGATGAACAGGATGCGGGCGTTGCTGGTATCCTGGTTCAACAGGTCTTTGAGCCAGCGAATCTGCCACCGCCAGGGGGTTTTGCCGGTACTGTCCAGGAAGATCAGCCGAACGTTGCCGGTGCGGATGCTGTAGAAGTGCGGGCCGAAATGATCGTAGAAGCGAAAGCTGCCGAAATTGTCGAATTCGTTGGCACCGAAAGTCAGCAGATAGGGGATCTTTAAATGGCTCAGGGTGCCATACAGGGCCCGGTACTTGTCCTCGCCGCCACTGCTGACGGCATTGCCTGCGGATACCATGAAATCCAGCCCGGAGCTGTTCAGCTCCGGAACGATCCGCTCCTCGAAAATGCCGATGGAGTTGTTGATGTTACCGACCACGGCAAAACTGACCGCCTCCCCGGGTTTGACCCGCTCCTGGATGCGCTCGACCTGGGTGCTGTGCAGGCTGTTGAAATCCTGCATGAACAGGTTGAGGTAGGTCTTGTAGCCCACTAACAGAATGACGATCAGCAGGCACAGATAGAACAGCAGTTTGAGCGGGTTTCGGAAGATCATCCGGATTTCCTGCGGTCTTTGGTCAGTTCCCTCTGGAGCACCACCAGCCCTACAATCATGCCCAGGTAAATGGTGAGGAAGCGCCAGCCCAGGGTGACCAGTACAAGGTGATTACCCGAGAGGATATCCCGAAAGAAGCTGCCGAACACCCCCTCGGAGATTCCCGAAGCACCGGGCGTGGGCGAGAAATACATGATGAAGGTGGTAACCACCAGTAGCCCGACCGTGACCAGGTAGTCCACTTCATAGCCCAGGCTGTAGATGAGAAGGGCCGGAAAGCTGAACAGGCTCAGCAGGAAGGTCGCGGTGAAGAATATCGACAGCAGCACGAACAGTGGCCGCCCTTCGATGTAATCGTTGAAACTGAAGGAGAACCTCAGCATTTCCCGGCGGCACTTGAACTGCCAGCGGTCGTGGCGACGGGCACCGATCAGATGCGCTCGCCTGAGCAGGCTGATGAGCTTGCTCAGGGGCAGGATGAGCCATCGGGTCCTGAACAGCAGCACGATGAAAAATCCAAGGTACAGGGTGATGAAAACCGCCAGGGCGGTGCCGATCTCACCGGAAATGGTGTGATCTTGCAGTGCATCCAGGGAGAACAGGAACACCGGGGTCAGGGAAAAAATGAAGATCAGTGCCAGTACGGTGCGGATGGTGGTCGCCGCAGTGGCGCGCCCCACGGGAATGCCGTGGCGGGTGAGGTACCAGACCTGCGCAAAACCACCGCCAGTGGCCATGGGTGTCACGTTCGAGAAAAACAGATTGATAAACACCAGCTTGAACATGAGCCGGAACGGCAGTTTATGGTTGAGGGCCCGCAATGTGTAATAGAGCCTCAACCCGTCAGACAGGAAATACACCAGCAAAAGGGCGCCGAAGGCCAGCAGGTTCCCCGGTGCGATCAGCCGGGTATCGAAGGAGAAGCTGCGGTCGGCAAACTGGTGATAGACTGTGTAAAGCCCGGCCGCAGTAAGGGCGACAAAAACCAGGCCGAAGAAACCGAGCCTTCGCCAGGAGGTCCCGCTCTCGTAATCGATGTCTGTTAAGTCTGTCATGGGCTGCCCGTCAGAGTGAGACAGGCAGTGTACATGGGAATCCCCGCCCCTTGAAATCCGATTGAAACACACGCATGTATAGAGTTTGAATTCTCTGAACCAAAAGGGAAATGATCATGCCCAAGCATTTCGAAGAGGCCCCCGGCCTGTACGACGCGCCCGTTCCCGAGACAGAAGGCTATGTCTTCAACCAGACCATGATGCGCATCAAGGAACCCGAGCGCTCAATGGACTTCTACACTCGCGTTCTGGGGATGCACCTCATCCGCAAGCTGGATTTCCCGGAGATGGAATTCACCCTGTACTTCCTGGGCTACCTGGATGACCGCTCGGCCCAGTTCGTCCCGAACGACGATGCCCACCGCACCACCTACACCTTCGGCCGAGAGGCGATGCTTGAGCTGACCCACAACTGGGGCACCGAGGATGATAACGATTTCGCCTACCACAACGGCAACGACGAGCCCCAGGGCTTTGGTCATATCGGCATCGCCGTACCGGATGTGTATGCTGCCTCGGACCGTTTCGAGAAACTGGGTGTCGGGTTTGTAAAGAAGCCGGACGACGGCAAGATGAAAGGTTTGGCCTTCATCAAGGACCCGGACGGCTACTGGATCGAGATCCTGCAGCCGGACATGCTCGCCAGGCAGCAAAAGGACGACTGAGGCCCTTTTGGTCAACCGCCGCCGCCAGAATCAGGGCGCCGTGGATTGCTCAATAACCAATACAATCAGCTCTTTGGGGCCGTGGACACCGTAGGCCAGGGTCTGCTCGATATCCGCGGTTTTGGAGGGTCCAGAGATTAACAGCGCATTGGTGGGCATGCCAGCGGCCCATTCCCGGGCAAGCATGGCTTCGTGGAACGTGGTGTAGATTTCCGAGGCATTGAGCACGGCAATGTGCACCGGCGGCACCAGGCTCATCAGGCGTGGTTCGTCCGGGGTTGGCCACAGGGTCAGCGACCCGGTCTCGGCAATGCAGATATCCCGCACAATGCGGCAGGCCTCGTCACCGTCCACCGCCCAGTGCACCTTGATGCCGTTCCCGGTCAGCTTCTGTTCCAGTTGCTCCAGCAGGTCGGGCAGGTTGGACAGGGCTTTCATGCGGATGTTGGCGCCGAGGTCCCGCAGGGTTTCCAGGTCCCAGCCGTCGAATGCTGCTTTGCGCTTGGCCATCAGGCAGCCACAGTCGGTGGTGACAAATTCCCTGGTGCCGGCATCCACCAAAGTGTCCACTTTCTCACTGACCATG
Source organism: Pseudomonadota bacterium (assembly GCA_034189235.1). Taxonomy (GTDB): domain Bacteria; phylum Pseudomonadota; class Gammaproteobacteria; order Pseudomonadales; family Oleiphilaceae; genus Marinobacter. The sequence goes on along the minus strand of JAXHVJ010000059.1, from coordinate 10,707 downwards.
GCGGCAGAAATCTCCGGGTGGCGAACCGCAAAAGTGCCGCCAAAGCCACAGCATTCTTCCGGCCGGACCTGTTCCACAAGATTGACGTTCTTCAGTTGCCCAAGCAGGGCCGGGCCGACTTCGGCCACCCCCATTTCCCGGCGGGCCGTGCAGGAGGTATGCATGGCGACCGTCACCGGCTCACCCGGATCCTCCAGTTTGATGTGGCAGACATTCAGCAGGAAATCCGTCAGCTCCCAGACCCGCCCGGCGATTTCCGCGACCTGGGTGGCCTGGGGCGTGTCCTTGAAAAGTGCAGGATAGTGCTTGCGCATCATGCCGCCACAGGAGCCGGAGGGCACCACAATCGGCCAGTCTTCGGGAAACAGGTCCAGCTGGGCTTGCGCCACCGAGCGGGCCTCATCGTGGTAGCCGGAGGTGTAAGCGGGCTGACCACAGCAGGTCTGGCCCCGGGGGAAGATCACCTCGATGCCCTCCCGCTCCAGCAGTTCCACCCCGGCAATACCCGCATCCGGGTAGAACATGTCCACCAGGCAGGTGCCGAAGTAATAGACCTTCTGAGGTTTGGAAGGATAAACCTTGATGGGATCAGACATGAACGCCCCGCTCCGGGTATGGGGTTGTTGTTATCCAACAATAATAGGGTGGGGGAGCGGTGGTTGCCAAACGACTTTAAGGTAACAACGGGCAGCGATGAAAACCGCTGCCCGGCGAGGCTTACTTGACGGCCAGACGGTCTGCGTTCTTCTCCACAGTCTGCGCACCAATGCCTTTGACCCTGGAAAGGTCAGTGGTGGAGGCGAAGGGGCCATTGGCCTCGCGGTATTCGACAATGGCCTGGGCCTTGCTCTCGCCGATGCCGTTGAGGCTTGCCAGGGTAGCTGCGTCTGCGGTGTTGATGTTTACGGTGGCGTCCTGGGCGTGGGCGAAACCGGTGAACAGGCTGAACAGCAGTACCAGCGTGGCGATAACCGGGGTTCTTTTCATGTGAGCATACTCCTGAGATTGGATAACGTCGTTATGGTTTTGTGCCAGGACGTCATGCGGCACGGGCGCCGGCTCGTCTGGAGATGCGAGAAAGGGTTCTGAGCTGATGAGCTGAAAGGAAGACACTCCGAAAACGGAAGTGCACGGACTGGGCCACGCTCCCTGTGGACCCAATATCCGTGGCTGACCCCTGCCTGATCCATCAGGCTGCGTATCATCCTGAGCGCTTCATCCTTGTGTTCATCCCTGTAATCCCGATCCCTCGGATAACTCCTGATCCGTGGAGTTTCCATCCTTGAGCCAACGATCCTTGCCGGCTGTCATCCCTGACGATTCCTATTCTATCGAGGGTAGTTTGTAGCAAAACCGGACATTCGCTCCGTGATGTGTGAGATATGTCTTACGCCGATGTAATCCGATGAGCCTCCGCCGCCTCCCTGATCCGCTCCATGGTGATCTCCCGAACCGCTTTCTGACTGGCCCGGATATGCCGGGTCAGTCGTTCAGCGGCATCGCTGGCCTGTCCGGCCCGAAGGGCTTCCAGGATCAGTGAATGCTCCACATAGGTAGCATTCACCCGGTCATCCCGGGTGAAGTCCAGTCGGCGGATAATCCGCAGCCGGTCGGTAATTTCCCGGTGAATCCGGGTCATCTCCTGGTTGCCGGCGGCCGCCACCAGGTCACAATGGAAGCTTTCATCCAGTGCCCGGACGGTGCTGCCCACAGCTCGTTCGGAGGGGTGGTCCGGGTTCCAGATGGCGGTCAGTGTGCGAATCGCCGGAGGTTCTTCGGGCAGGGCGCAGACCTTGTGCATCGCCGCCCGTTCCAGGGTAATCCGCAGATCGTAGAGTTCTTCCACCTGCCGGAAATCAAACGGCTTCACCTGCCAGCCGCTGCGGAACAACACCTCCATGTAGCCTTCCCGCTGTAATCGGTACAATGCCTCCCGCACCGGAGTGCGACTGGCATTAAGGCGCGCGCCGACGTCCCCCTCACTGAACTTGTCGCCGGGGATCAGCCGGAACTCGAAGATGTCGTCCTTCAGGGCCTCGTAGACCCTGTCCGCCATGGACTCTTTTCGTTTCGTGTTTGTCGCCATCAGATCTCGATACTCAGTAACGGCTCACCGGGCGTCACCGCTTTGCCGGGTTCCACATGCATGGCACTGATCTTCCCGGATACGGTGGCATTTACCTCGAACTCCATCTTCATGGCCTCGACGATCACCAGCGGATCACCTTCGGCCACCGTATCGCCGGGTTTCACCAGGCACTTCCAGATGTTGCCGGCAATCTCGGCGCTGATCAGTTCACCGAACCGCTCCAGAGCCGAGGCATCCGGCTTGGGTGGTGCTTTCGCCAGCCGGTCCAGTTCTTCCGCCTCGCTTCCTTTCCACAGGGTCACCTCTTTGGCATAAGCCGCCTTCTGCATTTCCCGGAACCTGGCGATGGAATCCGCGTTGGCGTCCAGGAAGGCCTGGTGGGACTTCAGATCGAAAGTCTCTTCCTCGATTCTGATCGTGAGTTTGCCGGCGCGGAACTGGTCCCGCATCTCGGTCAGCTCGTCCTCGGTCACCGGGTAGTAGCAGACCTGGTCGAAGAATCGCAGCAGCCAGGGCGCACCCGCGGCGAACTGGGGATTCTTGAGGTACTTGTTCCAGATCGGCAGGGTACGGCCGACCAGCTGGTAACCGCCCGGTGAGTCCATGCCGTAGATGCACATGTACACACCACCGATGCCCACGGTGCCCTCGGCGGTGTAGGTCCGGGCCGGGTTGTACTTGGAAGTGAGCAGGCGGTGCCTGGGATCCAGTGGCACCGCGCAGGGCGCACCGAGATACACGTCGCCCAGGCCGAGCACCAGGTAGCGGGCCGAAAACAGCACGTCGCGGACGTCCTCCCGGCTGGGCAGGCCGTTGATGCGTTGAATGAAGTCCACGTTGTTCGGTAGCCAGGGGGCGGTATCGCGCACGGACTGGCGGTACTTGTCCACGGCCTCCAGGGTGGCGCTGTCCTCAAAGGCCATGGGCAGATGGATGACCCGGCTGCGGACCCTGAGTTCATCCGTAGGCGGCAGGGCGCCTTCCAGATCCAGCAGGTATTCCATCAGCGCCGGCTGCGGCAGGATGCGGGAATCGTAACGCAGCTGCAGGGACCGCACGCCCGGCGACAGTTCCAGCAGGCCCCTGGGCTGCACATCCGCCATGGCCTCCATCAGGGCATGGATGCGCATACGCACGCCCAGGTCCATCACGTTGGGGCCGTATTCCAGCAGGATATACTGGTCGCCGGCCTGGCGGTAGGTGACTTCCGGCCGCTCGCCGGTCTCGTCCAGATGCGCCAGGATCGTGGCGGACAGGTCGTTGACCGGCGTCAGATCCGGCGCCACCAAGTCGACAGCCGGCAGTGCCGTCAGATCCCTGATAGCCAGTTCCTGTCGCCGGGACAGTTTCACTGCCGTGTCGTAGTCGATGGGGACGAAGCGGATGGTGTCACCGGGCTTCATCTGGCCGACCTTCCATAACTCTGCCCTGGCAATGGTTACCGGGCACACGAAGCCGCCGAGACTGGGGCCGTCCCTGGTCAGGATGACCGGCATGTCGCCGGTAAAGTTGACCGAGCCGATGGCGTATTCGCAGTCATGGATGTTGGACGGATGCAGGCCGGCCTCACCGCCGTCTTCCCGGGTGAATTCCGGCTTCGGACCGTTCAGGCGGATGCCCAGGCGGTTGGAGTTGTAGTGCACTTCCCAGTCCTGCTCGAAGAACTTTTCGATGGACTTTTCGGTGAAGAAATCCGGAGCACCATGGGGACCATAGAGCACGCCGATTTCCCAGTGGTCAGGGTAGTTGGGGATCAGGTCCGGATCGGCCGGGGTCGGATCATGGGTCGGGCCCGGAGTGGTGCAGGCCGGCAGTTCGATCTGGCTGATGCCGAGCATGTCGCCCGGGCGCAGGGGTCGCCCGCCGTGGCCGCCAAACTGGCCGAGGGCAAAGGTGGAGCGGCTGCCCAGATACACCGGCACATCAAAACCGCCGCGTACCGCCAGGTAGGTGCGACAGCCCTTGATGGCCTTGCCCACGGCAAGCGTCTGGCCGGCCTTTACGTGGATGGGTTTCCAGAACGCCACCGGCTGGTCATCGAGGGTGGCGTCGGTGAGGGCGCCGGTGAGCGCGACTACCGAGTCCTTGTGGAATTTCAGGCTGGGGCCGATGAGCGTGGCTTCCAGACCTGCCGCGTCGTTATGGTTACCGACGATGCGGTTGGCGATGCGGAAGGCGTAATCGTCCATGGGGCCACTGGGCGGCACGCCGATGTTCCAGTAACCCACGCGGCCCGGATAGTCCTGCACGGTGGTGTAGGTGCCCGGTTTGACCACCTCGGCTACAGACGGTTTGAACTCGAAGCTTTCCAGCGCCCGGGTGGAGACAATGCCATCCGCGAAGCTCTTCCGGGCCACCACCTGGCGCAGGTAATCCAGGTTGGTGGCAATGCCCATCAGGCGGGTTTCGGCCAGGGCAGCGCGGAGTTTCGCCAGGGCGTCGTCCCGGTCTTTGCCGTGCACGATCAGCTTGGCAATCATCGGGTCGTAGTGGCTGGAGACCTCGCTGCCGGTCTCCACCCAGGTGTCGATGCGCACGCCGTCCTCCGGCCAGTGCACATCGGTCAGTTCGCCGGGGGAGGGCTGGAAGTCCTTGAGCGGGTCCTCGGCATAGATTCGCACCTCCATGGAGGCGCCGTCCAGGGTGGGCTCGAAACGGGTCAGATCCGGGCTTTCACCAGCGGCGATTTTCAGCATCCATTCGATCAGGTCCAGGCCGGTGACGGACTCGGTGACCGGGTGCTCCACCTGCAGGCGGGTGTTCACCTCCAGGAAGTAGAACTCGTCCCGGTCGGCGTCGTAGATGTATTCCACGGTACCGGCGGAGCGGTAGTTGACGGACCGGCCGAGGGACACCGCCGCGTTCAGCATGGCCTGACGGGTCGCCGCCGGCAGGTTCGGGGCCGGGGTTTCCTCCACTACCTTCTGGTTCCGCCGCTGCAGCGAACAATCCCGTTCGCCCAGGGCGACCACATTGCCCCGGCCGTCGCCGAAGATCTGCACCTCCACGTGACGGGCCCGGGCGATGCAGCGCTCCAGGAACACCCCGCTGTCATTGAAGAAACTCTTGCCCAGGCGCCGGACGGATTCGAAGGCATCTTTCAGGTCGACTTCATTCTCGCAGCGGGTCAGGCCGATGCCGCCACCGCCGGCGGTGCTTTTCAGCATCACCGGGTAGCCCAGGGATTGGGCGGTCTGCAGGGCCTCCTCGAGGCTGTCCAGCAAGCCACTGCCCGGCGCCAGCGGCACACCGGCGGCCTGCGCCAATTCCCGCGCCCGGTGCTTGAGGCCGAACTCCCGCATCTGCTCCGGCGTCGGGCCGATGAACACAATGCCCTCGGCTTCGCAGGTCTCCGCGAAGTCGGCATTCTCGGAAAGGAAACCGTACCCCGGTATGATTGCCTCCGCGCCGGTCTGCTTGGCCGCTGCCAGAATCCGGGCTTTGTCCAGGTAGGTCTCACTCGCGCCCTTACCCTCCAGTGCCACCGCCTCATCGGCGCTGGTCACATGCAGGCTGTGGCGGTCCTCATGGGAATGCACTGCCACGCTGGCCACGCCCATGGCCTTCAGGGTACGAATGGTGCGAACGGCGATCTCGCCGCGGTTGGCTATCAGAACTTTGGAAAACATGGTCTGGAATCTCCTGTCGTGGGGTCTGAAGAAAGCCTGGTTTTATTTCCCGGAACTCGCGGCTTTAACAAACGCCCGCCACCCCCCGAACCCGGTCACATCCCGGGCCCCCTCAAACCCATACTCCTCACAAACGAACCCGTTCACCCAGCGCCCATCGGCCAGCTCCACACTGCCAATCCCCAGCGGTGCGGGAATCAGATCCACAAACGACCCAAACTCGGAAGCGGCCATTTCCCACACTTCCACAATGATCTCGGCGCCCTCTGCCTTCACCCTCTTCAGCCCGGGCTTGGGCGGCGTGGTGTTGGGCAGGGCATAGAGCCGGTAGTTGGGGGAGGTGGTGGTCTGCTCCAGCAGCGTGGCGTGGCGTTCGACGAGCTGGGTGTTCAGGGGCATGCCGGAGAGGTGCGCACCCACCACTGCCACCCGGATGGTGGGAACGGCCTGTTGGTGAGTAACCACTTCCTCCGGGCGCGGCTTGTCCACTGCGCCCAGTGAGGTGGGATGGGCATTCAGCCACTGGCAGGCCAGGGTTTGCAGTTCCCTGTCCTTCCAGGCACCGCTGATGAGGGTGACACCGAACGGCAGTTCGTCATCCCGGAACCCGGCAGGTACGGCCAGCGCGCTGAAGTCGGCGAGATTGACAAAGTTGGTGTAGGTGCCCAGCTGGCTGTTCATGGCCACCGGGTCCGCATTGACGGCGGCAATGGTCGGCGCCGTCGGGGCCGTGGGCACCAGCAGGGCGTCGATATCCGGGAGCAGTCCGTCGATCTCCCGGATCAGCTCCTCTTTCCGGTAGATGGCGTTGAAGGTATCGGTGGCGCTGAACCTGCCGGCGTTCCGGATGATGTCTTTGACCACCTCGTTCATGTCGGCTTCGTGCTCAGCCATGAACGCTTCAACCGCCGCATGCCGCTCGGCCACCCACGGGCCCTCATAGAGCAGGGCCGCCAGCTCCGTCATCGGCCCGAAATCCAGCGCCACGATCTCCACATCCTGCTGCCGCCACTGGCTGATGGCGGTATTCCAGGCCGCTTCCGCCTGCTGGTCGCCGTAAAACTGCGGGTGCCCGGGAATGGCGAGCCGGCGGATGGGGCCGGGCCGGCGAATGGCCGGGGCATCCATGGGCAGGGCGGCAGGCGGCTTTCGGGAAAAGGCATCGGCGGGCTCAAACCCGGCCATGATGTCGGAGACCGCACTGGCATCGTTCACGGTCAGCGCAAAGATCGAAACGCAGTCCAGAGAGCGGCAGGCCGGCACCACCCCCTTGATGCTGAACATCCCCCTGGTGGGCTTCAGCCCCACCAGGTTGTTCAGACCGGCGGGCACCCGGCCGGAACCGGCGGTATCCGTGCCCAGGGAAAACGGCACCAGGCCCCGGGCCACCACGGAGGCCGAGCCGGAACTGGAACCGCCACTGACCACTTCCCGGTTAAAGGCATTGGGCACCGCGCCATACGGTGAACGGGTGCCCACAAGGCCGGTGGCGAACTGGTCCAGGTTGGTCTTGCCGATCAGTACCGCGCCGGCCGCCTTCAGTCTGGCGACAACAGCGGCGTCTTGATCCGGGGTATAGGCGAAAGCCGGGCAGGCGGCGGTGGTTTCAAAGCCAGTTGCATCAATGTTGTCCTTCACCGCGAAGGGAATGCCATAAAACGGTAACTGGCTGAGATCGCCGTCGACCATTTCCAGCCGGCCAGCCAGTTCGGCCATGGCCTGCGCAAAGCCGTCATCATCCAGCCGGGAAATCCAGGCGGTGTCCTTGCGATCCGATCGGTCCAGGAGCGAGCCGATCAGCGCTTCCGGTTTGTCCCCATTTTTATAGGCTTTCTGCCAGTCCTTGATGGTCCATCCGAGGGTTGAAAGCATGGTGCATCCTCATGTGCGTTATAAACTTGTATACATGAACAAGGGCAATGCCCGTGCCATCTGAGGGTATTTCTTGGAAGGCTATGAAAAACAATAAGTTGGGATTTATGGTGTAAATAACGACGGTTCGGCAATTGCTTCATGTCGGTGCGGGTGCACTGGTTTTGGCCGGGAAAACCGGGTTTTCAGGGCTGGTCTGGCTTGAGGGAAGAGGCTCCTCTCAGCTTGTATACTAGCCAAGCTGTTGTTTTTACTGAAAGGTGATGGGATCTGGAACAGCAGATGCACAGGTTCCCGTGCGTTTTACGACGAACTGCACACAACCCGACCAACAAACCCGACCAAGAAAAGGACGCACGACATGAGCATCAAAAAACACGTGAAGCAGGGTCTCTCCGCATTAGCCCTTTCTGTTTCTGTCTCCCTGGGCTCCTTCAATACAGCGGTTGCCGCCGAAGACCCGATCAAGGTCGGCATCCTGCACTCCCTCTCCGGCACCATGGCCATCAGTGAGTCGACCCTCAAGGACACCATGCTGATGCTGATCGAAAAGCAGAACGCCGAAGGCGGCATCATGGGGCGCCAGCTCGAGCCGGTGGTGGTGGACCCTGCCTCCAACTGGCCGCTGTTTGCCGAGAAGGCCCGCGAGCTGCTGGCGAAAGAGAAAGTGGACGTGATCTTCGGCAACTGGACCTCGGTGTCCCGCAAGTCCGTCCTGCCGGTGGTGGAAGAGCTGAACGGCCTGCTGTTCTACCCGGTCCAGTACGAGGGTGAGGAATCCTCCGGGAACGTCTTCTACACCGGCGCCGCGCCCAACCAGCAGGCCATTCCGGCGGTGGATTACCTGATGAACGAAATCGGCGTCGAGCGCTGGGTGCTGGCGGGCACCGATTATGTTTACCCGCGCACCACCAACAAGATCCTCGAGACCTACCTCAAGGATAAGGGCGTGGCCGCCGGAGACATCATGATCAACTACACGCCGTTCGGGCACTCCAACTGGCAGTCCATCGTTTCCGACATCAAGCAGTTCGGCAGCGCCGGCAAGAAGACCGCCGTGGTCTCCACCATCAACGGCGACGCCAACGTACCGTTCTACCGCGAGCTGGCCAACCAGGGCATCGATGCCGCCGACATCCCGGTGGTGGCCTTCTCCGTGGGTGAGCAGGAACTCTCCGGTATCGACACCGCGCCGCTGGTGGGCCACCTGGCCGCGTGGAACTACTTCATGAGCGTGGACAGCGACGCCAACTACGACTTCATCGACGCCTGGGTTGAGTACACCGGCAAGGACGATGCCGTCACCAATGACCCCATGGAAGCCCACTACATCGGCTTCAACATGTACGTGGAAGCGGTGAAGAAAGCCGGAACCACCGACGTGGAAGCGGTGAAAGACGCCATCATCGGCGTCACCGTGCCCAACCTGACCGGCGGCTACGCCACCATGATGCCCAACCACCACATCACCAAGCCGGTGCTGATCGGCGAGATCCAGGACAACGGACAGTTCTCCGTGGTCTGGGAGACCCCGTCGACCGTGGCCGGCGATGCCTGGTCTGACTTCCTGCCCGGTTCGAAGGACCTGATCAGTGACTGGCGCAAGCCCATGAAGTGCGGCAACTTCAACGTGGTCACCGGCACCTGTGGCGGCAAGGCCGAAGTCGCCTCCAACTGAATCTACCGGATAACACTGCCGAGGGCGGAGGCATCGGCTCCCGCCCCTTTTCAAGCTTCAATCCCAACAACAGGACAGGATGCAACACATGGGCATCACCGGATTGCTCAGCCGCCTTCTGCTTGTCTGCCTGCTGCTCTGGCCCGCGATGGCCGCCGCCCAGGTTGACGATTCCGAAGCGCAACAACTGCTCACCGCCCTGGCGGAATCCTCCTTCGCGGAAAAGAAAGATGTGGTCAACCGCATCGCCGGCTCCGGCGACGAACGGGCCCGCACCTGGCTGGAAGCCTTTGCCGCCAACAAGCTCGCCCGCATCGAATCCACCGGCCAGTTCGTGATCGTGCTCTCCAACCGGGGCCGCGACTGGGCCGTGGAAAGCGCCACCACCGGCGAGAGCCTGGGGGAAATCTCCCGGCGGGACATCGACACCATCCGCGTGAACAACAGCCTGCGCAACGAGCTGGAAAGCATCCTCTCCGTCATCGACCTGAAAAGCCCCGACGAAGCCAGCCGCCTGACCGCCGCCCGTGCCCTGAAGGGTAATGTGAACGACAGTCTGGCTGAACAGTTACCGGACCTGATCGAGGCGGAAACCGCCTCCGACGTCCAGATGGCGCTCACCGAAGCGCTGGCCATTTACCAGGTGGAAGAGCAGGGCGACACGAGCGCCGTCGCCGTGCTCTCCGGCAGCCTCAATTCCCAGGCCCGCGCCGCCCTGCAGAGTGCCGCCCGCAGTGACGATCCGGCCCTGGCCGCAGCCGCCAACAAGGCCCTGGAAAGCATCGAACAGAAACTCAAACTCAACCGGGCCGCCGAGACCCTCTACTTCGGGCTCTCCCTCGGCTCGGTGCTGGTACTGGCCGCCATCGGCCTGGCCATCACCTTCGGCGTGATGGGCGTGATCAACATGGCCCACGGCGAGCTGATCATGCTCGGCGCCTACACCACCTGGGGCATGCAGCAACTGCTTCCGGGCCAGCCCGGCCTCGCGCTGATCCTGTCCATCCCCGCCGGATTCCTGGTAGCAGCGCTGGCGGGCATCGCCATCGAGCGCACCGTGATCCAGCACCTTAAGGGCCGCCCGCTGGAGACCCTGCTGGCCACCTTCGGCGTGAGCCTGATCCTGCAGCAGCTGGTGCGCACCGTGATTTCGCCCCTGAACCGCACCGTCATCACCCCGGACTGGATGAGCGGTTCGGTAATGATCAACGAAGCGCTCTCGCTAACCCTGAACCGCATGTACGTGATCGGCTTCGCCCTGGTGGTGTTCGCCGGCCTCATGCTGATCATGCGCAAGACCCGCCTGGGCCTGGAAGTGCGCGCCGTCACCCAGAACCGCACCATGGCCCGCTCCATGGGCATCAAGGCCACCAAAGTGGACATCCTCACCTTCGGCCTGGGCTCCGGCGTGGCCGGACTCGCCGGTGTCGCGCTGTCCC
>JAXHVJ010000058.1:0-16518 GCA_034189235.1 Pseudomonadota bacterium | reverse complement strand
CAATAAACTACAATACATATCCGCATATAGCGCCGCTTCGCATCAATTTTGGGTACGGCGGTTTTTTACACCTGCCAGGGTAAGATTGCTGTAGTAAGATGCATAGCAAATATCAGGCAAAGCATGACCAATAAGCATTAGGAGCAGTACACCTTGGTTAACGGAGACGCAGGAAAGCGCCTATGGGCAGCAGCTGACCAGTTATGGGCCAACACCGGCCTCAAACCCGCCGAATTTTCGGCTCCTGTACTGGGGCTTATCTTCCTGAAGTACGCCGACAAGAAGTACTCTGCAGCCGAGGAGAAGCTCGGGCCGGTGGGTTCCGGGGGCCGCCGTAAGGTGAGCAAAGATGACTATCTGGCCGAAGGGGTGATCTTCCTCCCGGAGACCGCTCGCTTCTCGCATCTCCTGACGCTCACTGACGGCGACAACATCAGCAAGGCCATCAACGATGCCATGAAGGCCATCGAGGAGGAGAACCCCGACCTCAAGGGTGCCCTGCCGCGAACCTACACACGCCTGGAGAACTGGGTGCTGCAGGAACTGCTCAAGCAGCTCGCTCCGGTGGACCTGTCGGGAGATGCCTTCGGCAAGGTCTACGAATACTTCCTCGGCAACTTCGCCCTGAAGGAAGGCCAGAAAGGCGGTGTCTTCTACACCCCCGAGTCCATTGTCAAGCTGATCGTGGAGATCATCGAACCCTACCACGGGCGCATCTTCGACCCGGCCTGTGGGTCCGGCGGCATGTTCGTCCACTCGGCAGACTTCGTGGAGCGTCACCACAAGACGGCCATGGACGAGATTTCGATCTTCGGCACCGAGAAGGACCAGACCACCGTCAACCTCAACAAGATGAACCTGGCGGTGCATGGCCTCTCCGGCGATGTGCGCGTGGCCAACACCTACTATGAGGACCCTTTTGGCGCGGTTAGCAAAAGTGGCGAGGGCTTTTTCGATTTCGTCATGGCCAATCCTCCGTTCAACGTCTCGGGGGTGGACAAGGAGCGCCTGGAGGGCGACCCGCGCTTCCCCTTCGGGATGCCCAGGACCGACAACGCCAACTACCTCTGGATCCAGCTCTTTTACGCCGCGCTCAAGCCCACCGGTCGGGCTGGCTTCGTCATGGCCAACTCGGCGGGGGATGCCCGGGGCAGCGAGCAGGTGATCCGCCAGAAGCTGATCGAGTCCGGCGCCGTGGACGTGATCGTCTCGGTAGGGCCCAACTTCTTCTACACCGTCACGCTGCCCTGCACCCTGTGGTTCTTCGACCGAGCCAAGAGTGAGACCGAGCGCGGCGACAAGGTGCTGTTCATCGATGCCCGCCATATCTACCGGCAGATCGACCGGGCGCATCGTGACTGGCTACCGGAGCAGATCGAGTTTCTGGCCAATATCGTGCGCTTGTACCGTGGCGAGGCCGTCGAGCGGGATCAGGGCAGTGAGCCGCTGTTAGCCGAGAAGGGGCTAGGCGAGGACTACGCCGATGTGCCTGGGCTCTGCAAAGTGGCGACTCGGGAAGAGATCGAGGCGCAGGGCTGGTCGCTGAACCCCGGCCGCTATGTGGGGGCGGCGGCGAGGGAAGCCGAGGATGTGGACTTCGCGACGCGGCTGGAGGAATTAGCTGAGGAGTTGCTGCAGTTAAACCTTGAGTCCGAAGCTTTAGAGAAACAAATCTCTGAGAACGTAGCCCAAGTACTGGAGGGATCACAGTGAGCTGGAGGGATGTGACCCTAAAGGATGTCTGCGACCGCATTCAGTACGGCTATACTGCCAGCGCGACTGCTGACCCCATAGGACCAAAGTTTCTTCGGATAACAGATATTGTCCCAGAGTCCGTAGATTGGCGACTTGTGCCACATTGCGAGATAAACAATAAGAACCTCCAAAAGTACCTCCTTCAGGACGGCGACATTGTCGTCGCAAGAACAGGGGCCACCACTGGCTATGGAAAGCTTTTAAGAAATCCGCCACAATCTGTTTTTGCCTCGTATCTTGTGCGCTTTCAACCTAATCGAGAAGTTGATAGTGAATTTATTGGTCATGTTGTTCAATCAGCGGCGTACAAACAATTCATTAAGCGGAATGTCGGCGGGGCCGCACAACCAAATGCAAATGCACAGATTTTAGGGTCTTTTCCGTTCAAGCTTCCACCATTGGATATCCAAAAGAAAATCGCCTCCATCCTCTCCGCTTACGACGACCTCATCGAGAACAACACCCGCCGCATCGAGATCCTTGAAGAGATGGCCCGGCGGCTGTACGAGGAGTGGTTCGTCCACTTCCGCTTCCCAGGGCATGAGCAGGTGCGATTCAAGGATAGTGAGCTTGGGAGGATTCCGGAGGGGTGGAAGCCTGTTGCCTTCTCTGAGGTCGCTTCATTCATGAACGGCTTTGCATTCAAGCCATCGCACTTCACTGATGATGGCTTGCCTGTAATCAAGATCAAAGAGCTTAAATCAGGTATTACTGCGGATACACCGCGATGCTCAGGAGAAGTTAAAGAGAAGTATCTCGTAAAAGATGGGGATATCTTGTTCTCATGGTCGGCTCATCTTGATGCCTATATCTGGAGAGGGGGTGAGGGCTGGCTGAACCAGCACCTCTTCAAGGTTGATGGGATAGATGGGATCCCGAAGTCATTCTTGTATTTCTCTCTGAAAGAAAAAATGGTCGACTTTCGCGCCAAGAGCATGGGCACAACAATGCAGCACATCAAACGATCTGCATTGAACGAAGTTAAGTTTCCTATGGCTGCTGAATCATTGACTTCAAAATTCGAGGAATTGGTCACACCTATCCTGAACCAAGTGCTTCTGCTCCAGCGAAAGAACGCCAACCTCCGCGCCCAACGCGACCTACTCCTCCCCAAGCTGGTGTCCGGTGAGATCGACGTATCCGGCATTCCCATGCCGGAAGACAATGAGGTCGAGGCCGCATGATGCCCCCTGACCCGACTTATATCTTCCACATCACGGCCCTCGGGAATCTTCGGATGATCCTCGAAGCCGGTGAATTACGGGCCAAGCGCAGACTGGAACAGGACGATACGGGTTACACCAATATTGCCCATATGACGATTCAGGAGCAGCGAACTCACACGCCGGTTCCCTGCGGTCCTGGCGGTGTGCTGCATGATTACGTGCCATTTTACTTTGGGCCACGCTCTCCCATGCTATTCACGCTTTCAAAAGGCAATGTGGAGGGGTTCAGGGATGGCCAGCACTCCATTATCCATATCGTATCCACCCTACAGAGTGTCAACGCAGCCGGACTGAGGTTTGTGTTCACCGATGGCCATGGGATTATGGCATTGACCGATTTCTATGATGACCTGGTCCACCTGGACAAAATCGACTGGCCATTGATGCGCTCCCGTTATTGGGCAGATACTGACGAGGATCCGGATCGCAAACGTCGTCGGCAGGCTGAGTTTCTGGTCCATGAAAGACTCCCCATTAACCTCATTCGGGGAATAGGCGTTATGAACCATCAGGTCAAAGAAGAGGCAGAAGTATTGATCAAGAACGTGGGGCTGAAAATCCCCGTAGCTGTAAAAGCCGACTGGTATTACTGAGGTGACATGATGATCGAGGTTACACAAGGTAATCTACTGGAAGCTGATGCCGAGGCCCTGGTCAATACGGTGAACTGTGTTGGTGTGATGGGTAAAGGCATCGCTCTGCAATTCAAGCAAGCGTTTCCTGAGAACTTTTCGTTTTATGCCAAAGTGTGCAAAGAAGGCCGCATGGTGGTCGGGAAAACGCTGGTCTTTGAGACCGGTAACATGGTCAACCCAAAATACATCATTAACTTCCCGACAAAACGACACTGGAAAGGGAAGTCCAGGATGGAAGATATTGATGCCGGTTTGGAGGACCTTATTGCGCAGGTTAAAAATCATCGCATTCAATCCATCGCCATACCCCCGCTGGGCGCTGGGCTAGGCGGCCTGAACTGGGGCGAGGTCAAACCCAGAATTGAGAAAGCGTTTGCAGAATTGCCTGATGTCAGGGTGCTTCTGTTTGAGCCAAAGGGAGCGCCGCCTGTGGAACGAATGCCAGTGCGCACCAAGCGTCCGAAGATGACTCCTGGAAGAGCGCTTCTCATCCGATTGTTGGATCTTTACGGCCGCCAGGGCTATCGCCATAGTCTGTTGGAGATTCAGAAGCTCGCCTATTTCTTGCAGGCAGCGGGCGAGCCAATGCGGCTACAGTTTACGGCTCATCACCTGGGGCCGTATGCCGAAAACCTCAACCATGCGTTACAGCGAATGGAAGGGCATTTTATCCGGGGTTATGGCGACCGCTCTGGTGGTGCCGAAATCCGCCTGATGCCCGGTGCCCTGGAGGAAGCGCGAGAATGCCTTAAAGACAACCCGGAAGCCGGGCAGCATCTCGAACGCGTAAAAGCGCTCATCGAAGGGTTTGAAACGCCCTATGGCGTGGAACTGCTGTCTACGGTTCATTGGTTGGTGACCCATGAACCTGATATTGCGGGAGATTTGGACCAAGTCAGCGAACGGGTAGCGGCCTGGAATCATCGTAAAAAGCAACTAATGAAGCCAAGGCATATCTACAAAGCTTACGAACGCATTGAACAACAAGGCTGGATTTCGGTATGACACCCCCGCCATCCCCCGCTTCGGCCTATTCCGAGGATGCCTTGGTCGAGCAGCCTGCCATCGAGCTGTTCGCTGACCTGGGCTGGGACACTGCCAATCTCTATGGGGAGTGGTCGGGAACGGTATCGAGCGAGGGACGGCAGACCCAGCAGGATGTGGTACTGGTGCCCCGGCTGCGGGCGGCCCTGGAGTCGCTCAACCCCGAGCTGCCTGCCGATGCCCTGGAGCAGGCCATCGAGGAACTGACCCGTGATCGCGCCAAATTGCTCCCGGTAAACGCCAATCTCGAGGTCTACCGGCTACTCAGGGATGGCGTAAAGGTGGAGGTGCCCGATGAGAAGGGCGGCACCTTTATTGAGACGGTGCGGGTGATCGACTGGAGCCAACCCGGGAACAACGACTTTCTGCTGGCCTCGCAATTTTGGGTGCGGGGTGAGCTGCATACACGACGTGCCGATCTGGTCGGCTTTGTCAACGGCTTACCGCTGCTGTTCCTGGAGCTCAAGGCCAGCCACAGGACCCTCAAGGCCGCCTATGACGGCAACCTGAATGACTACCGCTCCGTAATTCCGCAACTGTTCACCTACAACGCCGTGGTGATGCTCTCCAATGGCTCCGGGACCCTGGTGGGAAGCACCTTCTCGTCCTGGGAGCACTTCTTTGAATGGAAGCGCATCAACGACGAGGGCGAAAAGGGCGTAGTGTCCCTGGAGACCGCCATACGGGGCATGGCCGAGCCGACGCGGCTGCTGGACATCGTGGAGAACTTTACGGTGTTCGAGGAGGCCCGGGGCGGCACCATCAAGAAGATCGCCAGGAATCACCAGTACCTCGGGGTCAACAGGGCCATCGCCGAGCTGCAGCGGATCAAGAACCGCCCTGCCGGTGAGGCCGGTCGGCTGGGGGTGTTCTGGCATACCCAGGGTTCGGGCAAGTCGCTCTCCATGGTGTTCTTCACCCGGAAGATCCACCGCACCATCCCCGGCAACTGGACGTTTGTGATCGTCACCGACCGCAATGAGCTGGATGAGCAGATCTACAAGACCTTCGCCGCCACGGGTGCCGTCAATGAGGCGGAAGCCCACGCCGAGAGCGGTGCCCATCTCAAGCAGCTGCTCAGCGAGGATCACCGCTACGTCTTCACACTGATCCAGAAATTCGGCACCCGGCAGGGGGAGACCTACCCGAAGCTCTCCGAGCGCCAGGACATCATCGTCATCACCGACGAGGCCCACCGCTCCCAATATGACACCCTGGCCATGAACATGCGCACGGCGCTGCCTCATGCCGCCTTCATTGGCTTCACCGGGACACCGCTGATGGCCGGTGAGGAGAAGACCAAGGAGGTGTTCGGGGACTACATCTCGGTCTACGACTTCGGCCAGTCCATCGCCGATGGTGCCACGGTGCCGCTCTACTACGAGAACCGCATCCCCGAGCTGCAGCTGATCAACGAGAACCTCAACGACGACCTGACCCGGCTGCTGGAAGATGCCGAGCTGGACGAAGATCAGGAGAAGAAGGTCGAGCGGGTGTTCGCCCGTGAGTATCACCTGATCACCCGCGATGACCGCCTGGAGGCCATTGCCGAGGATCTGGTGCAGCACTTCGTCGGCAGGGGCCACCAGGGCAAGGCGATGATGGTCTGCATCGACAAGGCCACCGCCGTAAAGATGTACGACAAGGTACAGGCTCACTGGCAAGACTACCTGGCTCGTCTTCAGGCTGACCTGGCATCGGCCCCGGAGGAGAAGCAGGAGGCCTTGAAGCACAAGATCAAGGTGCTGGAAACGACCGACATGGCGGTGGTGGTCTCCCAGAGCCAGAACGAGGTACAGGAACTGGCGGACAAGGGGCTCGATATCCTGCCCCACCGCAGGCGCATGGTGGAGGAAGACCTGGACGAGAAATTCAAGGATCCTGACGACCCACTACGGTTGGTGTTCGTCTGTGCCATGTGGATCACCGGCTTTGATGTGCCCTCCTGCTCAACCATCTACCTCGACAAGCCGATGAAAAACCACACCCTGATGCAGACCATTGCCAGGGCCAACCGCAAGTATCCCGGCAAGGAAGCGGGTCTGATCGTCGACTACGCGGGGGTCTTCAGGAAGCTGCAGGAGGCGCTGGCCATCTATGGCGGGGCCCCAAAAAGCAAGGAAGATCATCCACCATATGGCGGCACGGGTGGCTCAGGCACTGACGCACCGATTCAGCAAAAGGCAGAACTGGTAGAGCACCTCAAACACTTACTGGCCCGGGGGATCACCTTCCTCTCGCAGAAACAGGTCAACGCTGAAGAGATAAAGAAAGCGGGAGGCTTCGGAAAGGTAGCCCTTCTGGACGACGCGGTCGAAAAGCTACTGGAGAGCGAGGAAACCAGGAAGGCTTTCCTGAACCTCGCCAGGACTGCGTCCAGAGTGTACCGGGCGGTGCTTCCCGACCCCTCCGCCAACGAACTTGCGCCTGATGCCGTGCTGCTTTCTGTGCTGGCCCGGAAGATCAAAGCACTGGAGCCCGAAGTGGACATCTCCCAGGTGATGAGGGACGTTGACGACCTGCTGGATCAGTCGGTGGCCCCTGTGCCCTACGTCATAGAGGAGACGGATGAGGAGAAACTCTTCGACCTCAGCCAGATCGACTTCGAGAAGCTCAAGGAGCGTTTCAACAAGGGCAAGAAGCGCACCGAGGCCGAGAAGCTACGGGCGCTTCTGAACCAGAAACTGGAGAGCATGGTGGCGAAGAATCCCACCCGCACCGATTTCATGGAGAAACTGCAGAAACTGATCGCGAAGTACAACGCCGGAAGCATGAACATTGAGGCATTCTTCCAGCAGCTGATGGTGTTTACTGAGGAGCTGCAGGAGGAAGACCAGCGGGCGATCCGTGAGGGGCTCACCGAGGAGGAGCTGGCACTGTTCGACATCATCACCAAGCCGGCACCGGAGATGACCGACAAGGAGGTGGCTCAGGTGAAGGCGATGTGTCGGGAGCTGCTGGAAACCCTCAAGGAGGAGAAACTGGTGCTGGACTGGCGCAAGAAAGCCCAGGCCAGGGGTGAGGTTCGCCGCACCCTGGAGATCGTTTTCGACCGGGGGCTACCGGAGAGCTTCGAGGAAGAAATTTACAACGAGAAATGTGACGTGGCGTTTCACCACCTCATGACCAGCTACTACGGTGGTGGGCAAAGTGTGTATTCCGTGACGCGGTAAAACAGGCCAGACAATAAGGATAAGGTCTCGTGCCGTCGAGGGTTGGGGGCATTTAACTCGTAGTGGAGTTTTGATGCTCTGCGCCGCTTGGGAGCTTTATCTTGAAGAAGTTCTGATTGGGTCCACCTCAAACCCCGCACCGGGTCTGTCTGGTGCGGGGTTTTTTCTTTTTTGTCATGAACTTGCCCCACGCCTTTGTTAGACTCGGACTCCAGATCTTTTTGTGTGTAGTAATGAATGAGTGACACCGGAACCAAATCCTTTTTCCGCCCGGGCAAGCTGCTGTTGCTGTTCCTGTCCGGGGCGCTGGTGTATGTGGTGGCACTCGTGATCCTGGTGCCCGCCGGCTGGGTGTGGCAGCAGGCCTCCTCCCATGTGAATCTGCCGCCCCGGGTGCAGGTTCGGCAGGTGTCCGGCAAGCTGTGGGACGGTGCCGCGGGTGTCGTGGTCGCCGGTTATCCGCTGCGGGTGGATTGGGCGCTGGGCTGGCCTTCCCTCGGTGAAGTGACATTGCCCGTGGATATCGAACTGGATACCGCACAATCCTCGCTCCAGGGCGATCTGACGCTGGGCTGGCCCCTGAGTGCCGCGCTGGATGCCTCGGGGCACATCGGGGTTGCCGAGTTCCGGGAACTGGTCCGCAAAAGCCGCGGCGCCATGATCGAAGGTGATGTGAACATCGAGCGCCTGCAGCTGGCCTGGGAAGATGACCGGATTACCCGTGCCGATGGCCTGGCTACGTGGCCGGGCGGCCGGGTGACCTGGCCCATGGGGGACCAGACCGGTTCGGCGGATTTCCCGCCCATGCAGGCCAGCCTGGATACAGTCCGGGGTGGGGTGGAGCTGAAGATCGCGGAACAGGGTGGTGATGGCCCCGCCGGCCAGGCCAATCTGCTCTGGAACGGCATGATGGAAATACGGGTCTACAAGCGTATGATGGATCTGGCCGGCCAGCCCTGGTCGGATTCTGCAAGTCCGGACGATGTGGTGTTCCGGGTCCGGCAGCCGTTGATTCCCGGAGGTCTGTAATATGATGGTATTTCCTCGCCAGGCCCAGACCCGTGTCTCCCGGATTCTTGCCAATCTGTTGCTGTCGGGGCTGATCCTCTACCTTGCGGTTGCCCTGGCCCGGATCACCTGGCTGGTCGCCTGGGATGACCGCCCGGTACCGGTGGCACCAACCCGCGGGGCGCCTGGAATGGCCCCGTCGGGTGGCCAGGATTTTCCCATTGCCGGTTATGATTTCTTTGGTCGACCCGGCGTTCAGGCGGGCGTCGCGGAATCCGTGAAGCGCTCGGCGCCGGAGACCGTCCTGCGCCTTCGGCTTGAGGGGGTACTGGTTGGCGAACGCCCCGAGGGTTCCGGCGCTATAGTGGCAGGAAGTAATGGCGAAACCGCGTATTATCGGGTGGGTGACATGTTGCCCGGCAATGCCGAGCTGGCCGGCGTGGAGCCGGGCCGGATTATTTTGCGTCGTGGGGGACGCTACGAATCACTGACCTTTGAGGAGTCGGTCGATTCGGGCATGGTTGCAGAAGTGGAGGATATGCCGGCAGAATCGTCACCGGATGTCTTCCTGGCCAGTGCCCGTGAACAGCTGGACAGCCAGGGCGCAGCGGCGCTGGCCCGATACGGCCTGAGCCCGGTGGACGACAGTGGCATGTCCGGTTATGTCTACGACGGCTCCAATGCCATGTTCAATGCCGTCAACCTGCAGGCCGGCGATGTGATCACCGCCATCAACGGCCAGCGGCTGGGTGACCTGGAACAGGACAAGTCCCTGCTGGAAAGCTGGCGCGGCCAGGCCCGGCTGGAAATCGAAATCGAGCGTGACGGAAGCATTCTCACCGTCAGTTATGCCATACCCGAGCAGTGGCGCTGACCGGGATCAACGATACAGGACTGAATCGCCAGATGTATAACCACAAGATGAATCTTCTGCGGGCCATTGCGCTGCTGATCCTTTTCCCGATGATGTCTCTTGCGCACGGACAGGAAGAGACCTGGAGGCTGAACCTCAAGGATGCGGACATCCGCGCCTTCGTGACCCAGGTGGCAGACATCACCGGCTACAGTTTTGTGGTGGACCCCCGGGTCAAGGGCAAGGTGACGGTGCTCTCCAGCGCGCCCATGAACAAGGATGAAATCTACGATCTGTTCCTGGCGGTGCTGAACGTGCACGGCTTTACCGCCATTCCCGGGAAAGAGGTGATCAAGATCGTGCAGCAGGTGGACGCCAAGCAGTCCGCCGAGATACTGGACCGGTTTCCTGAAACGCCTTCTGAGCAGCTGATCACCCGGGTGATCCAGATTGATAACGCCAACGCCCTGGAGCTGGTGCCTATTTTGCGCCCGTTGGTGGCCAAGTACGGGCACCTGGCCGGTGTGGCGGCCGCCAATGCCCTGATTGTCAGTGATCATCGCTCCAACATCGAGCGCATCGAGCAGATCGTCCGGGAGCTGGACAGCCCCTCCAAGTATGAGGTGGAAGTGATCCAGCTGGAGGAAGCCTGGGTGGGCGATATGGTGACCCTGTTGCAGGAACTGGCGCCGGATGAACTGGGCAAGGCCGGGCGTGACAATGCCGCCCGCAAATACAGCGTGACCGCCGATGAACGCAGCAACCGCCTGATTCTCCGGGGCGATGAAACCTTCCGGGACAAGATGCGTGAGCTGATCCGGAAACTGGACCAGCCCTCCGCCACCGGTGGCACTACCAAGGTCCTCCGGCTGAAACACGCTGATGCCAAGAACCTGACCGAGATTCTCAAGGGTGTGATGGGGGAACTGGTCAAGGAAGGCAATGGCGGCAGCGGTGTCGCCGGGGGTTCCGGCAAGCCCGGCAATAACTTCTCGGTGTTTGCGGACGAAGGCCTGAACGCTCTGGTGGTTCGGGGTGACCCCTCGCTGATGCAGGAAGCCGAACATATTGTCGCGCAGCTGGACCTTCGCCGGGCCCAGGTGATGATCGAGGCGGCCATTGTCGAGATCAGTGATGAGCTGGGGCAGGATCTTGGTGTCCAGTTTGCGGCGGGGGACGAGTCCGGTGAATCGACGCCGATAGTCGGTACCAACTTCGGCAATGTCGGTCGGAGTCTCGGGGATGTGCTTACCGCAATCCTGAGTGGGTCGGCAATCGCCCCGGCAACGGGAGGCATCACCATCGGCGCGGGCGAGCGGGATGAGAACGGGCTGAGCTGGGCCATTCTGCTTCAGGCCCTGTCCACCTCAAGTGCGGCGAACCTGCTGTCCACGCCCAGCATCATTACCCTGGACAACCAGGAATCCGAGATTACTGTCGGTCAGAACGTGCCGTTCCGCACCGGCCAGACGGCGGTTACCGGCGATGGCCTGACCAACCCGTTCACCACCATCGAGCGCCGCGACGTGGGCCTGACCCTCAAGGTGACTCCGACCATCAGCGCGGATGGCCTGGTGCGGCTGGTGGTGGAGCAGACCACGGAAAGCGTGGCGGACAGCATCGAGAATGCTTCCGATATCGTCACCAACAAGCGTGAAATCAAGACCACCGTGCTGGCGGACGACGGCGAAACCATCGTCCTCGGCGGCCTCACCCGCGACGACCTCCAGATCACCAGGAGCAAGGTGCCGCTGTTGGGGGATATCCCGGTGCTCGGCCGCCTGTTCTCCTCCGAATCCAAGAGCCGCATCAAGCGCAACCTGCTGGTGTTCCTGCGCCCGAAAATCATGCTGGGCAAGGCGGACGCCGTCGCGGCGACCGATAAGAAGTACAAGGCGCTGTGGGAGGTGAACCTGAACGTCCGCGAGAAGCTCGGCCTGCCAGGCGCGGATGAGCGGCCGGCGATTGATGATCTGTTTGATTCCGGCAGTGAGATCCGGGTGCAGTGAGGTGTGGACATGGGGTCGGATGAAGGTGTCCATCAGACCCCTGAGTCGGCTTCTCCTGACTCCGCCACCAAAATTCCCTACAACGGCGGCATCGGGCAATCCATCTGGTCTGCCACCAGTCGCATCAACTCATATTCTTTGACTTCCACCTTGCCATCGTGGCTCACACAATGGGCGCAGGCATCAATGATGGCTGGCTTCAGCAGGGGCGACAGGCTGTTCAATGCCCTCAGTGCCTCCTGCAACTGCCGCATGGTGACTTTCTCCAGTGGCGGCAGGCCTCCCTTCCGGGTATCGAAGAAGCCGGCAACAGCCTCCTGATAGAGCTTCTGTGCCTCGGTGTTGTCGGCGGTGCCGGCGCGGGCCATGAGGCTCAGCAATCGCTGGATAGCCGGTAGCAGTGGCTGGTAGCTCTTGTGGCGGACCGGGACCGCACGGCCGGCATGATCGCCCAGGTGGCGGGACAGGAAGCTGGTGAGGGTCAGCTCGAACAGGCTGATCTTTTCGTCCGCCGCGGCGAGTTTTCGAACATTATTGATCAGCCCCTCCCGCTCCTCCGGATCGAGCTTGCGCAGGGCCGGCATAGCCAGTTCCAGGGCGGGGAAGCGCACTCCCCCTCCAATGCTTTTGAGGGCTGGCAGGATCTTCGCCATGATTTCCGGCTGGCAGCCCAGCAGGGGATGCTCGGGTAGCAGGGCCAGGTGTTCCTTCTGTTGTTCCCGGGAGAGCTCACACACCAGCATGGCATAACACAACTGAATGGCGCCGGCGCGGGTGTACAGCAGGGTGCGGAAGGTGGCCGGCAGTTGCTCCAGGAACGCCATGGCGAAGTCCTCACCCCGCCGGGTGACCGTGCCCACCTGGCCCGACAATTCCCTGGCCGGCACCGGCGCGGCGCGGGCAATGGGCGAGGTACGGCCGGACCGGACCGGCTGGTAGATGTCCCGGGCAAGGTCAGCAATACCCGCTGCACCGGCGGGGGCCCGGGCACCGGTACGGAGATCGGCGCTGGGCCGGGTGTCCCGCAGACGGCTACGCAGGCGGACCAGCAGGCCGGGCTGGATGGTGTTGATACGCACGTCGATGGGCGGGTGTGAGGCCAGCAGCGAGCTGAACTTCATCCGCGCGGCCTCGCCAAAACACATATGGTTCATGTCGCTGGCGTGGCTGGTGGTATCCAGGTAACCGCCTTTCATGCCGATCTTGAACAGGGCACCGCCGATGCCTTCGGGGTTACGGGTGAACTGCACCGAGGAGGCGTCCGCCAGCATTTCCCGTTGGCGGGAGACGGCCGACTGGATCAGACGGCCGAAGAACACACCCACGTAGCCGATAATCATCAGGGCCAGACCCACCACGCCCATGGCAGCCTGGGCGCGGCCATCCCGGTTCCGGGACCGGACCCCATGGCTGCTGTAGAAGCCGGCGCGCAGCAGGAACTGGCCGATCTGGCCGATCATCAGAATGCCGGCCAGCAACGCGATCAGGCGGACGTTGATCCGCATGTCGCCGTTGAGGATGTGGCTGAATTCATGGCCGACAACGCCCTGGAGTTCGTCCCGGTTCAGTTGGGTGAGAGCGCCATGGGTGACCACCATCACCGCCTCGCCCGGCGTGTAGCCGGCGACAAAGGCGTTGATGCCGGTCTCCTGATCCATGACATACAGTTCCGGCACGGTGACTCCGCTGGCAATGGCCATTTCCTCGACGATGTTGCGCAGTTTGCGTTCGTCCGGATCGCGGGTGTCGGGATCGATGGCGCGGGCACCTACCATCCGGGCCACCCGTTCACCGCCGCCGGCCAGATCCACCCAGCGCACCAGCGAACCGAGGCCGATGAGGGCGACCACCGCGGAAGCGGTGATCAGGCCATGGCTGGACAGCAGCCAGTGATGGAAGGCGAGACTGGAGGTTTCACTTCGGGTGACCAGGTAGCCAACGACGCAGACCGCGAGGGTGATCAGCACCACCGCGGTCAGGAACAGGAACACCAGCAGGCCGGTGTTGCGCCGGGCATGGGCCTGGCGCTGGAAAAACCCGGGATGAGCCATGGCTCAGGCCTCAGAAAGCGACTTTCGGGGCCTGGCGGGCTTCCGGGGATTCCAGCTGGAGCTGGGTGGTTTCCTTGAATGCAAACATCCCCGCGATGAGGTTGTTGGGGAACTTCTCGCGGTAGGTGTTGTAGTTCATTACGCCATCGTTGTAGGCCTGGCGGGCAAACGCCACCCGGTTTTCGGTGCTGGAGAGCTCTTCCATCAGCTGCTGGATGGTTTCGTTGGCCTTCAGCTCCGGATAGTTCTCGGCCACGGCGTAGAAGTTGGCCAGGGCCTTGGTGAGCAGGTTCTCGGCACTGCCCAGACGCTGGATCCTGGTGCTGTCGCCGGGATCGGTGGCGGCGTCCTTCTGGGCGCTGACCGCGTTGTTACGGGCGTCCATCACCTGGGTGAGGGTGGATTTCTCGTGGGTGAGATAGGCCTTGGCGGCTTCCACCAGGTTGGGGATCAGGTCATGGCGCCGCTGCAACTGCACATCAATCTGGGCAAAGCCGTTCTTGAACTGGTTGCGCAGGGATACCAGCTGGTTGTAGATGAGCACCAGGTAGATAACGACGACAGCGATCACTGCCAGGCCGATAAGCGTCGTTCCCATTTCAACTCCTCTGGGTGGTTCGTCTGAATCTACTTCCTTGAGTATCCCTGATTTTTTCAGAAAATTCCTGCGCGGGTT
This sequence comes from Pseudomonadota bacterium, assembly GCA_034189235.1. Lineage (GTDB taxonomy): Bacteria > Pseudomonadota > Gammaproteobacteria > Pseudomonadales > Oleiphilaceae > Marinobacter. The sequence goes on along the minus strand of JAXHVJ010000058.1, from coordinate 2,088 downwards.
GTATCAATTTGTTCATTTTTGGTGCTGAGCGGATACAAAAACGCCCGCACGGGGCGGGCGTTTGCCGGCGGTCCCGCTGGACCGCCGTCTGAAAGCCGGAATCGGCTGATTATGCCAGGTTTTCGTTGACGAAATCCCAGTTAACCAGGTTCCAGAATGCTTCCAGGTAGTTCGGGCGGGAGTTCCGGTAATCGATGTAGTAGGCGTGCTCCCACACGTCTACGGTCAGAACCGGCTTGTCCGCGCCAGTCAGCGGGGTTTCCGCGTTGCTGGTGTTGACGATAGCCACGCTGCCGTCAGCCTTCTTCACCAGCCAGGTCCAGCCGGAACCGAAGTTGTTGGCGGCCTTGTCGTTGAATTCTTTCTTGAACTCTTCGAAAGAACCGAAGGCCTTCTCGATGGCGTCTCTGGCTGCGCCAGTGGGCTCACCGCCACCGTTCGGGCTCAGGCAGTTCCAGTAGAAGGTGTGGTTCCACACCTGGGCTGCGTTGTTGAACAGCGGGCCGCTGGAGCTCTTGATGATGTCTTCCAGGGACTTGTTGGCGTTGTCGGTACCTTCGACCAGGCCGTTCAGCTTGGTGACGTAGGTGTTGTGGTGCTTACCGTAATGGTACTCGAGGGTTTCCTGAGAGATGTGCGGTTCCAGTGCGTTTTTTTCGTAAGGCAGTGCGGGAAGTTCAAATGCCATGAGGTCGTTCTCCCTGTCTCTCTGTTTATGTGAGTGTACGTTGCTGCAATATAAGGGCGATTTGAGCCAAATCAACCCGTGGAGTCACTGAACGGTTCTATAATCTCCGGAGGCAGTTTCTGAACCGTTCAGTGGCTCTCTGTCAACGAACTTTTAAACTCCGGGCAACCGGGCAGGAACTGCGCGCAGTTCCGGACTCGCCAGACCAGTTCTTCGTAGCTGTCCGCCAGAATGTTCACATGGCCCAGCTTGCGGCCCGGCCGTTCTCCCTTATTGTAGAGGTGAATGTGCGCGTAGGGCAGTTCCAGGATCCGCTCGATGTCGCCGTGTTCGCCAATGATATTTATCATACAGCTTAGACCACGGGGCGCGACATTTCCCAGCGGGTGACCGCTGACGGCGCGAATGTGGTTCTCGAACTGGCTGGTCATGGCTCCTTCGATGGTCCAGTGGCCGGAGTTGTGCACCCGGGGCGCCATCTCGTTGGCCGTGAGCCCGTCTTCCGTCTCGAACAGCTCAAGAGTCAATACGCCAACGTAGTCCAGTTCGTTCAGCAGCGCCTTGATGTAGCGCTCGGCATCTTTCCGGACATCCCTTTCCAGGCCCGGGGCCGGGGCGATGGAGTAGCGCAGGATGCCTTCGTGGTGGGTGTTCTCCGCCATCGGGTAAAACGCGAGATCGCCGTCTTCGGCGCGTACCGCGATGATGGACACTTCGCGCTTGAAGTTGACGAATTTCTCGACGATCAGACGCTGGTGGCCGATGCTTTCCCACGCGCTTCCGGCGTCTTCGGGATTCTTCAGAACTGCCTGGCCCTTGCCGTCATAGCCTTCGGTGACGGACTTGGCGACCACGGGGCAGCCGAGCTCTTCGGCGGCGGCTTTCAGGGATTCGGCGCTGTCGGCGATTTTCCACTCGGGGGTGGGGATGCCGAGCTGGCCGAACAGGGTTTTCTCGGCTTCGCGGTTCTGGCACACCTGCAGGGCGCGGGGGCAGGGGTGGACCGGCTTTTCTTTGGCCAGTTTTTCGGCGACCTCGACCGGCAGGTGTTCGAATTCGTAGGTGACGCGGTCTACCCGGGACAGGAAGTCGTCCAGGTATCGGCCTTCGCGGTCGATGATGACTTCGCCTAGCCCGGCGCTGGGGCTGCCGGACATGTCGTAGAATACAAAGGTCTTGGCCAGCGGGTATCCGGCGAGGGCCAGCATGCGCCCGAGCTGGCCGGCGCCCAGTACACCAATTCTCATTTGTGTTCTCCTGCCTGCTGATCGGCATTTAAATTGGGTGGTGTGATCGGGTTGGGGAGAGCTTTCCAAAACACGCTCCTTGCGGCACGTCCATGTGACGCTTGGGCTTCGCCATCCATGGCTCCGCACAGTTTTGGAAAGCTCTCCCCAACC
>JAXHVJ010000057.1:0-16549 GCA_034189235.1 Pseudomonadota bacterium | reverse complement strand
AGGGTTGCCACCGGGCGCTCATTAACCAGGCCGGCATACTCCTTGTAGTGACCGTAATCGCCACTGGTTACCGCTTCCTGCAGCTTGCCGACCACATCCGGATTGAAGGCATGGTATTCCTGGCCGTGAACATACTTGAGCAGGCCGCCCTGGGAAATCGGTTTGCGGGCCTTCCAGGCAACGGATGCCAGCTTCTCCTGGTCTTCCTGGAAGTCGATGAAGCCGGCACCCCGGATTCGGCTCGGCACGCCCCTGAAGCACAGATCGACAACGTCATCCGCCAGGCCAATGGCCTCAAACAGCTGGGCACCGCGATAGGAGGTGATGGTTGAAATACCCATCTTGGACAGGATCTTCAGCAGGCCCTTGTTGATGCCCTTGCGGTAGTTGTTTTTGGCGTCGATCGGATCGATCAGCGCTTCGCCGGTGCGAATCAGATCGTTCAGCACCTGGTAGGACAGGTACGGATAAACCGCCGTGGCGCCAAAACCGAACAGCACGGCAAAGTGATGCGGATCCCGTGCCCAACCGGTTTCAACAATGATGTTGGAATCGCAGCGCAGACCCCTGCTGACCAGGTGATGATGGACGGCACCGGTCGCCATCAGGGCGTTCACCGGCAACTCACCCTCTTTGAGGTCCTTGTCGGTCAGAATCAGCAGGACCTTGCCGTCACGTACCGCCTGTTCCGCCCGATCGCAAACATCACGAATCGCTTGCTCCAGACCCTGTTCCGGGCGGTAGCTCATGGATATCCGCGCCACTTCGAAACCGGGACGGTCGTTATTGCTGATACGGAGGAACTTGGCCGGAGACAGCACCGGCGTGGCCAGAATGATCCGGTCCGCGTGATCCGCGGTTTCCTCAAAGACATTCCGTTCCGCCCCGAGACAGGTCTCGAGGGACATGACGATGGACTCACGCAGCGGGTCGATCGGCGGGTTGGTCACCTGCGCGAACTTCTGGCGGAAATAGTCCGCCACATGACGCACCTTGCTGGAGAGTACCGCCATGGGGGTGTCATCACCCATGGAGCCCACTGCCTCCTGACCGTTTTCGGCCAGCGGGCGAAGCACCTGGTCGCGCTCCTCAAAGGAGATGTTGAACATCTTCTGGTGCACCAGAAGCTCGTCGGAATCCATCAGCTTGAACTCCGGAGTACCCTGATTGAGGGTGGATTCCACGCGCAGCGCATTTTCACGAAGCCAACGCTTGTACGGCTGCGCAGTCTTCAGGCGCTGGTCGATGTCTTTGGTGTGCAGCACCTCACCGGACTCGGTATCGATCGCCAGCATCTGGCCCGGACCGACCCGCCCCTTGGCGACTACATCATCCGGCTGATAGCCGTAGGTACCGATCTCGGAAGCCAGGGTGATGAAATCGTCCCTGGTAATGACCCAGCGCGCCGGGCGCAGGCCGTTGCGGTCGAGCATGCACACAGCATAGCGGCCGTCGGACATAACCAGACCCGCGGGACCATCCCAGGGTTCCATGTGCATGGAGTTGTACTCGTAGAACGCCCGCAGCTCGGAGTCCATGGTGTCGACATTCTGCCAGGCGGGCGGAATCATCATGCGTACGGCACGGAACAGATCAACGCCACCGGCGAGCAGCACCTCCAGCATATTGTCCATGCTGGAGGAGTCGGAACCGGTCAGGTTAACAAGTGGCTGGAGGGTCTGCAGATCAGGCAGGTCCGGCGAGCTGAACTTGGCAGCACGGGCGATTGCCCAGTTCCGGTTGCCATCGATGGTGTTGATTTCACCGTTGTGGGCCAGGTAGCGGAATGGTTGTGCCAGCGGCCACCGGGGCATGGTGTTGGTCGAGAAACGCTGGTGGAACACGCAGATGGCGGTCTGCAGGTCCGGATCACCCAGATCCTTGTAGAAGTTCGCCAGATCCGCCGGCATCATCAGGCCTTTGTAGGCCAGGGTACGATGCGAAAGGCTGCAGATATAGAACTCGGCATCGTCCGCCATATCGCGCTCGGCGTGGCGACGGCCGATAAACAGACTGATCGCGAACTCTTTTTCGGCCTTTCCGGCGGGAACCACGAAAACCTGCTCGATTCGAGGCAGGCAATCCAGCGCCATGGGGCCAAGGCAGCTGTCATCAACCGGCACTTCCCGCCAGCCCATCACTTCCAGGCCCTGCTCTGTCAGGCATTTCTCAAGCGCCGCCCGGCCGGCCGCGGCCTTGTGCTCATCCGGGTTCAGGAAAACCTGGCCCACGGCAAACATGTCCCCCGGCTCCTTGCCAAAAGCAGCCTTGGCAGCCTTTTTCAAAAAGGTATCGGGGCTCTGGATCAGGAGGCCACAACCATCGCCGGTCTTTCCGTCTGCAGCGATACCACCGCGGTGGGTCATGCAGGTCAGCGACTCGATGGCAGTTTGCAGCAACTTGTGGGAGGCCTCGCCCTTCATGTGGGCAATAAGACCGAATCCACAGTTGTCCCTGAATTCATCGGGGTGATACAAACCTGTCATCATAAGCGTTCTCTCGCATAGAAATGCTTTTCAATCAGAAACTTGCGCACCACGACGGTGCATAAACGTACTGACACTGAAAAAAGGGGCCGGCTATTTTACACACGTAGAACTACGTATTCAAACCAGCCTAAAGTTTAGGGGAGAGCAGAGCCATTGCAATAGCGCAATAAGCTTTACTTTACAGGAATAATTCCGGGCTGGCAGCCTGTCGGACAACACGCCCTTCCAGGCCCCGTAACGTCAGCCACAGAAGGCGTCGAGAGTCGCTGCCAGGCTTTCTTCCCGGGCATCCGCCGTCACAAACGCATCACCAATACTGCGCAACAAGACCAGACGGAGAGCGCCGTCCACGTTTTTCTTGTCGACCGCCATCAGGCGCATGAAGTCCTCCGGGGTCATGGCTTCCGGAGGCTTTTTCGGCAGCCCGGCGCGCAGGATGATATCCACTGCCCGACGATAGTCTTCACCGGAAATCATCCCCTCGCGGGCCGACAGGTCCGCGGCCATGATCATGCCGGTGCCTACCGCCTCACCATGGAGCCAGGTTCCGTAACCGGCAAAGGTCTCGATGGCGTGACCAAAGGTATGGCCCAGGTTGAGGATGGCCCGCAGCCCCCCTTCCCTCTCATCAAGAGCCACGACGTCTGCCTTGCAGGCACAGGACCGGTAGATGGCTTCGGCCAGCGCATCTGCTTCCAGCCCGGTCAGGGCATCTATATGGCTTTCCAGCCAGCCCAGATACTCCCTGTCCCGGATGAGGCCGTACTTGATCACTTCGGCCAGCCCGGCGGAGACTTCCCGTGGCGGCAGGGTTTGCAGCGTGTCAGTGTCGATCAGCACCACCTGTGGCTGATGGAAAGCCCCGATCATGTTCTTGCCAAGCGGGTGATTGATGCCGGTCTTGCCGCCGACAGAGGAATCCACCTGGGACAACAGCGTAGTAGGAACCTGGATAAAAGGCACCCCTCTCTGGTAACAGGCAGCGGCAAACCCGGCCATATCCCCGATGACACCACCGCCCAGAGCCACCAGCGTAGTCTTCCGGCTATGCCGCTGCTCCAGCAGCGCATCAAAAATCCGGTTGAGGGTCCGCCAGTCCTTGAATCTCTCCCCGTCCGGAAGTACAACGGTGTCGACCTGCTTACCGGGGAAACGGTTCCTTATCCTGTCCAGGTACAAGGGAGCCACGGTGTCATTGGTCACAATCATGACCTGGGAGCCGGCAACGTAAGGGGACAGATCGGTACTGCCCAACAACCCCGGGCCGATGATGATCGGATAGCTTCGCTCACCCAGATCGACGGTGAGCTCACGGAATATCTCAGACATGGTTGCGACCTTCCTTACGCACCTGGCGCCGGTGCCGTGGCGTTCTGGGATTAATACGGTTGATCAGTTGCCGGACCACCAGACGGGGACTTTTACGATCCGTGTACATGACAACGTCGGCAAGCTGCCGGTAGATCGGATCCCGGATTTCAAACAACCTCCGCAACACCGCTTCGGGATCATCATTCTGTAACAGCGGCCGGTTCCTGTCCTTGCGGGTACGCTCCACCTGCTGATCAATCGAGGTATTCAGGTAGACCACAATCGCATCCCGTTTCAGCAGGGGATGATTTTCGGGGCGCATCACCGCTCCGCCACCGGTGGCAAGCACGGTTCGGGGCTCAGCGGAAAGCTCCTCAAGCATGGCAGTCTCCCTCTGCCGGAAACCGTCTTCGCCTTCGACGTCGAAAATCCACGGTATATTGGCGCCGCACCGCTCTTCGATGATCCGGTCGGTATCGAGAAACCGGTAACCCAGCTCACGGGCCAGCATGCGACCGATGGTACTCTTCCCGGCGCCCATCGGGCCAACCAGAACAATGCGTTTGGGCAAAGACATAACTTCCGCTCAACAGGTTTCAGGCGGGTGAGAATATCATAAAAAAAGCCGCCGGTTTTACGCGGCGGCTTTTGATTGGAGCGAGGCGATTACTGGAGCAAATCGTTCTTGATGATCTTCGGGGTGATGAAAATCAGCAGCTCGCTGCGCTCGTCGATGTGCTCTGACCGCTTGAACAGGCGACCCAGGTAGGGAATGTCACCAAGGAACGGGGTCTTGGTTACCTGGGTAGCCACCTCAGACTGGAAGATGCCACCGAGAACCACGGTTTCCCCGTTACCGACGAGCACCTGCGTGGTGACCGCATTGGTGTTGATGGACGGAATACCGGCAGTCACCTCGCCACGGGAATCCTGATTTACCACAAGATCCATGATGATCTTGTCATCCGGGGTGATCTGCGGCGTTACCTCGAGCGACAGCACCGCTTCCTTGAAGGATACGGAGGTGGCGCCGCTGGAAGAGGCCTCCTGGTATGGAATTTCCTCACCGGACTTGATCGAGGCGGTCTGACGATCCGCAGTCACAACCCGCGGTTGGGAGACGACTTCGGCCTGGCCATCGCTTTCAAGAGCGGACAGCTCGAGGTCCACCAGGAACTCATCGCTGCCCCAGCCGATGGCGAAGGAAGAAGCGCCCTCACCGCTGACGCCCAGGTCCACCGCCAGAGCACCGGGGAAGGTGATAGTGCTGTCGGTACCAGCAGCAGCGTCACGGGCCTCCTGCAGAGTGCCCTGGGAGCCACCGACGGTGAACACGTTGTCGCCGCTCACATCGTAAGCCGCGCCACCCCAGCGAATACCCAGGTTCTCAGCGACGTTGGTCTGGGCACGCACAATCCGGGCTTCGATGGACACCTGACGCACCGGCACGTCCCAGGTGGACACCAGGCGACGGATCTCCTCGAGTTTTTGAGATGTCTCCCGCACGCTGATGGTATTGGTACGCACATCCGAAGACACGAAACCACGATCCGAGATCAGCTCTTCGTCCGCCTTGATCAGCTCGACAATGTCACCTGCCTTGGCGTAGTTGACCTGAATGATGTCGAGACGAACCGGTGCCAGCTCGGCTATCTGTTTGGTGGTTTCAAGTTCCAGCTTCTCACGGGCAGCGATTTCGTCAGCCGGAGCAACCAGCAGGACGTTACCGATCTGGCGCTTGTCCAGCCCCTTGGTCTTGAGAATCAGATCCAGAGCCTGATCCCAGGGTACATTCTGCAGGCGCAGGGTGATGCTGCCACTGACGGTGTCACTGGCAACCAGATTCAGGCCGGTGAAATCCGCAATCAGCTGCAGTACCGAACGTACTTCGATGTCCTGGAAGTTCAGAGACAGTTTTTCTCCGGTGTACGGGAATTTCTCTTCGCGGCGGGCTTCCGCCTCCTGCTCGGTCAGCTTTTCCACACTTACAGTAAACTCGCTGCCGGACTGGTAGGCGATGTAGTCGTAATTGCCTTCGGGACGAATTTCGACCACGGCGCTGCCATCTTCAGTGTAGGTGTCGATACGGGTTACCGGGGTCGCGAAATCGGTAACGTCCAGGCGACGGCGAAGGTTCTCGGGAACCGAAAGCTCAGGCATGGTCAGACGGATCCGGCCACCGAGTTCGGAAAGATCGACCGGTGTGCTGCTGGAACCGAGATCGATGATGACACGGCCCTCGCCATCCTTGCCACGGCGGAAGTCCACGCCGGCCAGGGTGTCTGGAGCGGTACGCGAGGACGTGGTTGCCGGAGCCGCTGACCCGTTGGTGCCAGCCGATGCCTGCGCAGGGCCATCACCACCAATGGTCATGACCAGCGAATTGTCCCGGCGAACTGTGTCGTAGGGCACCAGCTCCACCAGATTGAAAATCAGGCGCGTGCGATCGGGAGTTTCCACAACCGTCATGCTTTGGGCGTTACCGCCGCCCAGTGGAATGCTCCGGCTGTCCAGACCGCTGGTGGTATCACGGAGATCCACGGCGATGCGGGCCGGGCGCTCAATGGTGTAGCCGGAGGGCTCGGGTGGTTGCCCGTCAAACTGGAGCGTCACCTCCAGGCGCTCTCCTGGCAGCGAGGAAAACGACACGTCTTCCAGCGTGACCGCATTGGCCAGGCCGGACAACAACCCCAAAGCAATCACGCCGACGTATACATTGAGTTTTTTGAACATCGCTAGCCTCGACCCCAAACCTTTTTGTTCGTGCATGTTTCTTTCAAATTTCATTATGCCGCTCCTTAGCCTTGTTCCTCGTCCAGAGACAGGGAACGAGGACGCTCGACCCATCCGCCCGAGCCATTCGGAACGATTTCAATCAGTTCGATGCGGGTTTCATTGACACCAACAATCCGGCCGTAATTCCGGCCCACATAATTGCCGGTGCGAACGCGGTGAATACCGCCGGAGCTATCCCGGATAAGTGCGAACAGGTTTCCTGTTGGCCCCCGGAGCGTGCCCACCATGCTGAGCTCTTTCAGGTCAAAGTTCTCCAGCACCTCGCGGGGGCGATCCAGATCCGGCTCGACATCGCTGACCGGCTGATCGTCGACCATGGTCAACTGGACATCCACCGGAGGCTCGAATGGCGAGCGCCGGTCTGCTGCCGAATAGGTAAACGCCTCATACGCCTTGAATTCGGGCAGTGGCTCCACGTGCCCCCGGGGCCTGGCCCGGGTTTCTGCCATGAATTGATCCAGATCCGAAAAACCGCTCTCCTGGGTACAGGCCGTCAGCAAGGACACCAGACACACTCCCAGCCAGGCCTTACCTGCATGCTTTGCTGCCATGCTCACTCTCCAGCCCGGTAGCGGTAAGTACGAGCGACAACCTGCATATCAAGCTGCTCTCCATCTCCGCCTGTTGGTTTGATGGTTAAATCGTGCAGTGTCACGATCCGCGGAAGGCTCGCAACGCTGCTCACAAAGGACGCCAGTTCGTGGTAGGTGCCGGAAACCCGGATATTGATGGGCAGCTCGGCATAGAAATCACGCTGCTGCTCCGGTTGCAGTTTGATTTCCTGCAACGACAGCCCACTGCCAAGCGCAGTGTTGGTGATGTCCTCAAGCAGGCCTGGCACTTCGGTTTCACTGGGCAACTGACGCACCAGCGCGCCAAAGGTTTCCTCCATTTCAGCCATTTGTGCCTTGAACACTTCGAGGTTGGCTACCTGATAGGCCTTTTCCTCGTATTTCTTGCGCAGTTCCTGCTCGGTTTTCTGCACCCGCTCGAGCTGGGCGTACTGATCCTTGATGAAAAACCAGTACCCGCCGCCCAGGATCAGGCCGAACACAATGACAGCAACAATGATCTTGACCGGTGTCGGCCAGATGCCGGCATTGTTGAGATCCAGATCGTTGACATCGAATTCATTCAGGCTTTTGAGAGAGTCCGCGAGGCTCATTACTTATCCTCCCCTTCGGGCTCGGGGGTTTTCTGTTTCACAGACAGGTTGAACTGGCTGTATCCGGCGCGGCGCTGATCAGCAGCGGCAACATTGGAGAGGTTCGGATCAGCGAACCAGTCAGACTTCTCGAAATTGCGCATGAGAGTGGAAATACGGCTGTTGGACTCGGCCATCCCGACAATCTGGATGTTATCGCCGGTTTTCTTCAGATCGGTGTAGAACAGGCCATCCGGCAGGGTTCTGACCAGCTCATCGAAGACGCGAACAATCACCGGACGCTTGCCCTGGAGATCCTGGATAACCTGCATCCGCGCCAGCAGCTCATCCCGCTTGCGCTTGAGGTTCTCGATTTCCCTGATCTGGGCATCCAGCTTTTTCGAGGCCGTTTCTATATAGGCATTACGGGACTGCTGGGAGGCAATCCGGTTGTCCATGTCGGTCTTCCAGAGGAACACGCTACCTGCGCCGATAATGGCAGCCGCCAGGATCATGACCACGAACTGCTTCTGTTTCTCGGCTCGCAGCTCTTCACGCCAGGGTCTGAGGTTAATCTTTGCCATCAGTCGAAGCTCCTCATTGCCAGGCCACACGCTATCATCAGTGAGGGTGCATCGTTACTGAGTGCCGATGCGTTAACCCGGGACCCCACGGCCATGTCGGCAAAGGGGTTTGCCACCAATGCGGGCGTTCCGGTCTTTTCCTCCACCATTCCGATCAGGCCCTGGATAGACGCGGTGCCACCGGCAAGTACTACATAATCCACTGCGTTGTACTGACTGGCGCCAAAGAAGAACTGGAGTGCCCGCGCCACCTGCTGAACCACGGCTTCCCGGAAGGGCGTCAGCACCTCGGATTCATAATCATCAGGCAGGCCGCCCTGCTTCTTGGCAAGCCCGGCCTCTTCCAGCGACAAACCATAGCGGCGCTGGATTTCTTCGGTCAGCTGTTTGCCACCGAAAATCTGTTCGCGAGTGTAGACGGTCGCTCCGCCAGCGAGCACGCTCAGCGTGGTCATGGTCGCGCCGACATCGACAATGGCAACCACCAGCTCCTCACCCTGGGAATCGAGCTGTGGCTCGATCAGGGTATAGGCGCGCTCAAGTGCGTAGGCTTCCACGTCCACGATCCTGGTGGTAAGACCCGCAATCTCCAGCGCGTCTTCCCGGATATCGACGTTTTCCTTCCGGCACGCCGCCAGCAACACATCAACCTGATCGGGATTGGTTTCTGATGGCCCCTGTACCTCGAAGTCGATGGCAACCTCGTCCAGGGGATAGGGAATGTACTGGTCTGCTTCCAGGGCGATCTGGTCTTCCATCTCGAATTCATTGAGACCCCCATCCATCTGGATCAGCTTGGTGATGACAGCCGATCCGGAGACCGCCACCGCAACCTGCCTGAGGCTGGTACGGGACTTGGAGGCGACGCGCTTGAGAACCTCGCCCACCGCCTCAACATCCGTGATGTTTTTTTCTACCACGGCATTGGCCGGCAACGGCTCCACCGCGTAGCTTTCAACCTTGTACCGGCCGCCCTGTTTTGACAGCTCCAGAAGTTTGACCGAGCTGGAGCTTATGTCCACGCCCAGCACTGCACTGGATTTCTTTCCGAACAATCCGAACACGCGCTCACCCTATTACCTGGTTACATGCACCCGGTTAAATAACTTATGTGTTTTTTATGTAAGAGAATTTCTTCTGCTTTCCGTTTACAATGACTGTTCTTCTTTTTGAGATGCCTTGCTTTACAGCGAAGTGAGTTACTCTTCCTAAAGCAATTTCTCAAATGATAGACCTATCTCCAACTGTTGTCAGAAAAAAATGTCCCATTTGTTGCGTACATCTCGTCTTTTCGCCTGGCTGCTCCTGACCGGACTGAGTGCCGCCGTTATTACAGCGTCAGGCTTCTACCTCTATCTTCGTCCCGGGCTGCCTCCCGTCGAGCAGTTACTGGAGATCAAGCTCCAGACGCCGCTGAGGGTCTACAGCGAGGACAACCGATTAATAGCAGAATTCGGGGAAAAGAGAAGGGCACCAGTCACAATCGAACAGATCCCTACAATTCAGTTACAAGCCTTCATGGCGGCTGAAGATGCCCGTTTCTACGAGCATTTCGGAGTCGACATCAAAGGCCTGATGCGGGCTGCAGTGCAGTTGGTCTCCACCGGGGAAATCCGGTCCGGCGGCAGTACCATCACCATGCAGGTTGCAAAAAATTACTTTTTGTCACGGGATCGGACCTTTATACGAAAGTTCAACGAGATACTTCTGGCTCTTCAGATAGAGCGTGAGCTGGACAAGAATCGCATTTTCGAGCTGTACCTGAACAAGATCTACCTGGGCAACCGGGCCTATGGCATAGCGGCTGCGGCAAAGGTGTACTACGACAAACCGGTCAATGAGCTGACACTGGCACAAATGGCCATGCTGGCCGGTCTGCCCAAGGCCCCTTCAGCCTATAACCCCCTCGCCAACGCCGAGCGCGCCCTGATCCGCCGAAACTGGATCCTCGGGCGCATGCAGGAACTGGGATACATTACCGCTGACGCATACGCCCTGGCGGTAAACGCCCCGCTGACTGCCAGTTACAACACCACCGAAGCAGAAGTGGATGCGGACTATGTTGCGGAAATGGCCCGGGCCGAAATGGTGCGCCGGTTTGGCGAGAACGCCTACACCGACGGCTACTCTGTCACCCTGACCGTAGAAGGCGACAAGCAACAGGCGGCAACCGAAGCCCTGCGCGCAGGCCTTGAAGCTTATGACCGACGCCACGGCTTCCGAGGGCCCATCGACCAACTCGACCCTTCAGAACTGAAGGAACCCGAGCTTTCCGGTCTGGCGCGGAATTACCCGCGAGTCGAGTCTCTGCTACCTGCGATCGTCACCGCAGTCAATGACGGCGAACAGCAGGCCGAGGTCCACCTCAGGGGCATCGGGGCAGCCATCATGCCTTTCGAAACCATGACCTGGGCCAGGCGCTACAAAACCGGGGACCTGACCGGACCAGAACCGAAAAAACCATCGGACGTGGTTGCCATCGGCGACGTGGTTTACGTCAAAGCGCAAGTCCCGACCATCGTTGATCCGGAAACTGAAAGCGCGGAAGAGCCCCGGACTACCCCGATCAAGGTAGCCCTGAGCCAGATACCTGAAGTTGAAGGCGCACTGATTTCCCTCGAGGCCGATACCGGCGCCATTGAGGCGCTTGCCGGCGGTTACAGTTTCAACCAGAGCAAGTACAACCGGGCCACACAGGCCGAGCGCCAACCCGGCTCCACCTTCAAGCCGTTCCTGTATCTGACCGCACTCGAGAACGGCATGACCCCGGCAACCATCTACAATGATGCGCCAATCGTGTTCGAGGATTCGGAACTGGAAACCGCCTGGCGCCCGGAGAACTCTTCAGGTCGCTTTGGCGGCCCAACCCGGCTGCGAGAGGCGCTTTACCGCTCGAAGAACCTCGTTTCCGTGCGGCTGTTGCGCGATGTCGGCATCAGGACCACGCTTGAGAACCTGAAACAGCTCCGCATCCCGATCGACAACATGCCGGACAACCTGTCCCTGGCGCTCGGCAGCGGCCTGATCACTCCCATGCAACTGGCCCGCGCCCAGGCTGTGATTGCCAATGGCGGCTTTGACGTGGAGCCCTACCTCATCAAGGAAATTCGCGACGTTAACGGCGAGGTGGTCTACCAGGCCCCGAGAACCATCCTCTGCGAAGACAATTGCGACGACCTGGTGACCGCCGAAAAACTCGACGAAAAACCTGAATCGCCGACAGACACGAACCCGAAAAACCTGACCAGCAAGGGACTGACGGACACCCGGGACGACAAATCGGTTCGTATAATGAGGCGACTGGCCGACGAGCGCTCTGTCTACATTCTGCATTCGATGATGCAGGACGTGATCCGCCGCGGCACTGGCCGCCGGGCACTGGCCCTGGGCCGCACTGACATCGCGGGCAAGACCGGGACCACGAACGAGCAGCGGGATACCTGGTTTGCCGGCTTCAACCACAAGATTGCCACCACTGTGTGGGTAGGGTTCGATCAGCCGGCACCCCTGGGCCGCGGCGAGTATGGCGCCAGCACCGCCCTTCCGATCTGGATCGATTACATGCAGGTAGCTCTCAAAGACGAGCCGCCCGCCGTAATGCCCCGCCCGAACGGAATCGTGAACGTGCGCATCAATCCGGAAACCGGTGAACGGGCAAGGCCAGGAGAGGAAGGCATATTCGAGCTGTTCAAGGAAGAGGAAGCGCCGCCAGCGCTGACCGCCGGGGACAGCAATGGCGGCGGTACCGACAACGGTAACAGCGACCTCTCCCGCCGGCTCTTCTGACCCCTTCTTCACGCACAAAAAAACCGGCGGGATCACCGCCGGTTTTTTTATATCCCCAGGACGATCAGATGATGTCGTCCATGGACTTGAGCGGGTAGTGAGCCGGATACGGGTTGCGGGCAACACCGGAATCCACGGCTGCACGGGCAACTGCCGCCGGAACCACTTCCAGCAGGCGAACGTCCATCGGCTTCGGAATGATGTATTCCTTGCCAAATTCCAGCTTGTCCACGCCGTAGGCTTCGCAGATTTCCTGCGGCACCGGCTCCTTCGCCAGTTCACGAATCGCATTGACGGCGGCAAGCTTCATCTCTTCATTGATGGCAGTTGCACGAACGTCCAGCGCGCCACGGAAGATGAACGGGAAGCCCAGCACGTTGTTCACCTGGTTCGGATAATCGGAGCGGCCTGTGGCCATGATGAGGTCATCACGAACCGAATTTGCAAGCTCCGGGCTGATTTCCGGATCAGGGTTGGAACAGGCGAACACGACCGGGTTTGGTGCCATTTTCTTCAGCTGCTCTGCTGACAACAGATCCGGACCCGAGAGACCGACAAACACGTCCGCACCATCAATGGCGTCGTCCAGTGTCCGCTTGTCAGTATCGTTTGCGAACATCGCCTTGTACTGGTTGAGATCGTCACGACCAGAATGGATCACACCCTTACGGTCGAGCATGAAGATGTTCTCAGAGTGAATACCGCAGCTGATCAGCAGCTTCATGCAGGCGTTAGCGGCCGCACCGGCACCCAGGCACACCACTTTTGCCTCTTCAATTTTTTTGCCCTGCACCTCAAGGGCATTGATCATGCCGGCTGCAGTCACGATTGCCGTACCGTGCTGATCATCGTGGAAGACAGGCACGTTACACTTTTCGATCAACGCTCGCTCAATCTCGAAGCACTCAGGTGCCTTGATGTCTTCAAGATTGATACCACCAAAGGTATCCGCGATACGCTCAACCGTTTCAATAAACGCCTGCGGGCTTTCGGAATTGACCTCGATATCAAAGACATCAATCCCGGCAAAGCGCTTGAACAGTACGCCCTTGCCTTCCATTACCGGCTTGCTCGCCAGCGGACCCAGGTTACCCAGACCAAGAATCGCGGAACCATCAGAGATGACAGCCACCAGGTTACCCTTGGCGGTGTACTTGTATGCGTTCTCCGGGTCCTTTGCGATCTCGCGGACCGGTTCGGCAACCCCGGGGCTATACGCCAGGGAAAGGTCGCGGGAGGTCTGGGTCGGCTTGGTGATTTCGACACTCACCTTACCAGGCCGCGGCTTGGCGTGATATTCAAGGGCTGCTTCTTTCAGATCTTGAGACATTGCCACTGTTCCGTTTGTCACGTTTAAAGGTAATAAACCGCTGGGACCAGGGAACCCCCCACCCAGCGGAGCGGGCCATTATGGCCTGCCCGTCCCGAAACGACAAGTGGCAACAGCGCATTTTTCGATCAGTCAATAGGGCTAATTGCGTATATCGCCAAACACTACACGCCGGCAAATGACCATAAAAAAACGCCCGAAGGCGCTTTTTTATGCGTGCAACAGTCAATATCAGGACTTGTTGCCACCGATACGGCCGCCGAAACGCTTGTTGAAACGCTCGATACGACCACCGGTGTCCATCACCTTCTGCTTGCCGGTATAGAACGGGTGACACTGGGAACAAACATCCAGCTGCAGATCGTGGCCAACGGTGGAACGGGTCTTGATGACATTACCGCAGGAACAGGTGGCGGTAATCTCTTCGTATTTCGGGTGAATACCTTCTTTCATGGCGAACCTCTCTCGGTCATGCCGCTACCCGGTCACGGGGAATCAACCCCTGGCGCCTGGCACCGCATGTTTGAATCAAAGTGGAAGGCGAGGCACAATCATGGCCTGCCGAAAACAGACCGCGAATAATACTTGCAATCCCTGTGACAGGCAAGCCTTACGGGTGCTTCATTCCCTGCCTCGCAACCACAATACCACCAGGCTGCCGGGTTCGACCCCTGAGTGAAAACCACGACATCACTAAAATGGAGGCACGAGTGCCCCGAACCGCACGAATCGCCCTCAACCGGCCGTTACGCAGACTGTTTGATTACCTGATCCCTGAAGGCACACAGGTTACCCGGGGGCAAAGGGTGCAGATTCCGTTCGGCCGCCAACAGTTGACCGGCCTGGTGGTGGAAACGGATGTAGAGCCGCCAGACGGCATCACCCTGAAAACCATCAGCCACGTTCTTGAGGACTGGCAGGCACTGCCAACGGAAACGTTCGAATTGCTGAGCTGGGCAAGCGCCTATTACCAGCATCCGCTCGGTGAATGCCTGTTCACCGCACTACCACCCGCCCTCCGCCGGGGCCGGCCCGCCCGGGAAAAAGAGGAAGTCAACTGGATCGCCAAAAGCTCCGGCAGTGAATTACCGGCCAACGCCCATCGTCAGAAAGCCCTGTTGCAATGGCTGAGCCAGCAACCGACTCCCGTCAGTACCGGCGCCATCATCAAGGCCGGGTTTACCCGCGCTCAGGTTAATGGCCTGGCCGGAAAGCAACTGATTGAGAAAGCACGGCAAAACAATAACCTGACAGCCGCAACTGAAACTCCGGGCCTTCGACCTGCCCTGACACCCGCCCAACAGCGTGCAGCAAACCAGCTTCCCTCAGACCCGACAGGCTTTGATGCCACCTTGTTGTACGGAATCACCGGTAGCGGCAAAACCGAAATCTACCTCCACTATCTCAAGGAGCGCCTGACCGACAAAGGCCAGGCTTTGGTACTGGTACCGGAAATCAACCTGACTCCGCAAACCGTTGCCCGCTTCCGGCATTACTTCGGGGAGCGCATCGTGGTCTGGCATTCGGCACTGAATGACGGCGAACGATTGAATACCTGGCTCAAGGTCCGCCGCGGCCAACCGGTCATCCTGATCGGCACCCGGTCCGCCGTACTGCTGCCATTCACCGGCCTTGAAACCATTATCGTTGACGAAGAACACGACAGCTCCTACAAGCAAGGCGAGGGCTTCCGTTATTCAGGCCGGGACCTGGCGGTTTACCGTGCCCACCTGAACAAGTGCCCGATCATACTGGGTTCTGCCACTCCATCCCTGGAGTCCTGCCACAATGCCCGACAGGGCAAGTACCGGCTGGTGAGACTTGAAGAACGGGCGAAAAAGGCGGTCCAGCCCACCCTCAGCCTGCTCGATATCCGCAGCCGTCCGCTGGAAGGAGGCCTTTCCCGCCCCGCCCTGAACGCCATCCGGGATACCCTCGACAGGGGTGAGCAGGCCCTGGTGTTCGTAAACCGCCGCGGCTATGCCCCGGTCATGATGTGCTTTGACTGTGGCCACATGGTCGAATGCCCCCGCTGCGACACCCGGCTGACCTACCATCGCCGGGACCGCGCCATGCGCTGCCACCACTGCGACTACCAGGCGGCCGCCACCAGCCATTGCCCGAAGTGCCAGAGCGAGGCGTTCAAACCGGTCGGCCAGGGCACCGAGCGCACCGAAGACACCCTTGCCGAAGCTTTCCCATCGATCCCGGTGGTCCGGGTAGACCGGGACAGCACCCAGAGAAAAGGCAGTATCCAGGCCATCCTGGACAAGGTGAACAGCGGCGCCCCCTGCGTGCTGGTCGGAACCCAGATGCTCGCCAAGGGCCATGATTTCCCGAACGTCACCCTGGTAGTGGTCGTGAACGCCGACGGCGGACTGTTCAGCGTCGATTTCCGCGCGCCCGAGCAGCTCATCCAGACCCTGCTCCAGGTCAGCGGCCGGGCCGGCCGCGGCAACAAGGCCGGCAAGGTACTGATCCAGACCTGCCACAGCGACCATCCGCTACTCAAATCGCTGTGCACCGAGAACTACCTGAGCATTGCCGACCAACTGATGGCGGAACGGGAGCAGGACCAGTTCCCACCGTTCCGGCATATGGCCATCTTCCGCGCCGAAGCCGACACCATGCACAACAGCCTGGAACTGCTGGACGCCATCAAACCCTCCGCATCCGGCCCCGGCATCGAAACCTGGGGCCCCCTGCCCGCCCTGATCGCCCGTCGCGCCGATCGTCACCGCGCCCAACTGATCCTGCTCAGCAGCCAGAGAGGCCGGCTCAACGCCGTTATTGCCGGTATCTGCCAGCACCTGGACCAGCAGAAGCTGCCATCGAAGGTGAAATGGATGGTGGATGTGGATCCGATGGAGATTGGGTAGCTCCAGGTCACACACCAGGAAAATTTAACGCTATTTTGCAATTAGAACACTAATTGAAATTGGTCCCGCAATACCCTGTGCTAAGATCCTGATCATCTATTAAAAGAATTTTAATTGCATAAATCATCTATACGGTTGTCCAGCAAGGATATCGCTGCATGGATGAAATAAAACCAAACAGAAATCATGGAGATTGGTATGTCAGGGAAATTCCTTGCGCGTGTGTCGGC
>JAXHVJ010000056.1:0-16594 GCA_034189235.1 Pseudomonadota bacterium | reverse complement strand
GACACCTCGCGCGAATATCGCATCTATCTGATGAAGGACATCAGTGGCTTCGACCGCCGCCGCTGGCGAACCGGCTTCACCAACTATCGCTTTGCCATTCCCGAGTTTGCCGGCGGCGAGGGGCGGGCGATCTATAACGATGT
Source organism: Pseudomonadota bacterium (assembly GCA_034189235.1). Lineage (GTDB taxonomy): Bacteria > Pseudomonadota > Gammaproteobacteria > Pseudomonadales > Oleiphilaceae > Marinobacter. The sequence continues at coordinate 16,451 of JAXHVJ010000056.1, read as the reverse complement.
CGACCAGATCTACCTGGAAGACCCGGCCAATCTGTTCGATCTGCCGATGGACGATCACGGTTATCTGGCGATCTCGGCCAAAGACACCTCCGTGATGCTGATCGACTGCGCCAGAATGAAGCCGTGGTGGAATCTCGAACGCGCCCGAAACGACGACAAGAAGACCCTTTCCGATACGCCGGCCAATATTCCGGGGCTGTGGGGCGCGCTGGATGGCGGCTGGAACACCCGCGACGATGAATATGCCCATTTACAGGCGCGCGTGCTGCACTATACCGCCCTGCATCAGCAGCCCTGGCAGCCGACACCGCGCGACTACTCCTATCACCCCAACCCGCTGGGTGATCTGTGGTTCGAACTGGAGCGTGAGGCCGATGCCGAAGGCTACGGCCCTTTCCGCGCCGAGGTGCCCAGTCCCTGGTATGCGGAAGCGCTGAGGGCACTGGACAAGCAAACGGCAAAGCCCCGCCAGGCCAGCCCCCATGCGCTTGAGTTGACGCACACCCTGAACGTGTCCGGTTTGCAGTGGTGTCATCCCCGGGCCCGGCAGGCACTTGAATCAGCGCCTTTGCCCGTCAGCCAGGTCCGTGAGGTCACGCCCGACGCGCTCACTGGCCCCGCTACGATAGACGAAGACGATGCCGTGGCCGTCACCGGCCTGCTTGAACATCTTCCCGGGGAGGATGTCCCCTGGGTGCTGGCGACGCTGGCCCGCAGCGCCCGCAAGCTGCTCTATGTCGGGCTGACACTCTCCGCTGCACGCGGCGCCGACAACACCGCCCGCGACAACGCCAACTGGTGGCGCCGCCAACTGCGCACATTGACGCAACAGTACCCCCACCTTGCCTGGCATCTGGACATTCATCGCGGTGAAGGTTCCCCGATCGAAACCACCCAATCGGCTCTGACAGGGGCGCGTCAGCCCGGCACCAATTCCGCTCGCCAGCCTCATATCTGGCTACTGTTCGGCAAGCACCAGGGCGACAATGAGCAGCTTCGGCAGCTGGCCAGGCACCTGGGTTGGCCCTGCGAAGAGAAACCACTGCAGTTTGCAGGCAAGCCCAGAAAATACCGGATGCTGATGCCCCCATCGCCTGCGGGGCTCAGCCAGGAGAGCCTGGCGCAGTTACAGCCGCCCTGGCCGGATATTGTGCTCGGGACCGGCTGGCGCACGGTCAATATCGCACGTTGGGTCAAGGCCCGGTCCGGCGGCCGTACTCAGATGATGTACCTGGGGCGTCCGCGCGCGCCGCTGCACTGGTTCGATCTGATCGTGACGACACCCCAGTACGGCCTGCCGGCCAGAGACAATATCATTCACAACCTGCTGCCGTTGAACCGGGTTGACTCGGCCACCTTGGCCGAACAGGCCGAACATTGGCGTTCGCGTTTTGCCGATTTGCCCAGACCCTGGATCGGGGTGATGATCGGCGGTGACACGGCTCAGCAGCGCTTCGATGTCGCCGATGCCAGCGAGATGGCACAGAAGGCCAGCACTCTGGCACGCGCCGAGGACGGTTCGCTGCTGATCACGACCAGCCCACGCACACCGCCGGATGTCGCCCGGGCGTTCATCGAGGCTATGGAGGTTCCGCACAGTGCTTATGACTGGCATGCGGAGCAAGGCAAGGATAATCCCTATCAGGCCTATCTGGCGCTTTGTGATGCCTTTGTCGTGTCCGACGACAGTGCCTCGATGATTGCCGAAGTGGTGCACACTCAGCGCCCGACATTCCTTTATCCGCTTAAGGAAATGTCCGGATCCCTGAGTCAGCAATGTATGCTTAAAATGGCAGCCTGGATGAATCGGCGCACGAGGCAGAGCAGCTACCGGGGCACGCCACGCCAGCAGGACTGGAAAGGGCGGCTCTTCGACACGCTGGTCTCGAACGGACTGCTGCCGACACCTCGTGACCTAAAGCATCTTGGCGAAATGCTCAGGGTGCGTGGAGTCGTGCAATTACTGGATGCAGACTCATCGCTCGCCGGAGCGTATCCTGCCAATCCGCTACCCGACGAGATGGAGACCACCGTCGCAGAAATCCGCCACAGAGCAGGCGAGCGACATTGGAAAAGTCGATGACTGGACGTTCGATTGTATCAACCAGGTGCCGGCATCGATGCCAACTGCGCCATCACAGGGAATTCATGATGCCCTGGCGGTGGTGCCGGCCTGTTTATGGAGGAAAGTCCCATTATGCCTGAAACGCCTCGTGTCACGGTGTTTATTCCGGTATACAACCGCCAGCATTACATCACCACTGCCGTCGACAGCATCCTGGCGCAGACATTCGAGGACTTCGAACTGCTGATCGTTGACGATGGCTCGACCGATGCCACTCTCGAGGTACTGGCGAGCTACCAGGATCCGCGGCTGCGTATCGAATGCAATCCGCGCAATCTGGGTATTCCGGCAACGCGCAACCGGGGACTGGAGCTGGCCCGCGGCGAATATATCGCCCTGCTCGACAGTGATGACATCTCCTGGCCGAACCGCCTGGCGCGTCAGGTGGCGACCCTGGACCGCCATCCCGAGCTGGTACAGGTCGGCAGCGCCTGCAATTTCATGGACGCAGATGGCCAGCGCATCGACCGGGTCCGTCGTCAGCCGGTGAGAGCGGATGAAGTGGGTGCCAGCCTGGCCTTTTTTTGTGCCTTGACGAATCGCACGATCATGGCGCGCACCGCTATCCTGCGAGAGCATGGCTACAGCGAGGACTTCCCGCGCTGTCAGGATTACGACTTGCATTACCGCCTGTCACGAACACATCGCATGGCCAATCTCAGCGAAGTGCTTGTCTGTGGCCGTGAGCACAGTGGTCGTTTCACCAAGAACACCAACTCATTAGGACGCGACCGCAAACGTGAAATCTGCCGCCGGGCGCTGCTCGAGATCGGTGTGGTTCCCGGTGAAGCGGATCTGGATCGCCATTATGCACTGGCACGCCCGAAGACGTTGGGTGTGGAGTTGGATACGGATTATCTCGAATGGGCCGAGCAATGGCTGATCAAGCTGGACACTTCCAACCGGCGCAGCCGTCGCTATCTCCCCGAGGCGCTGAGGTGGGTCACGATCGAGCTCTGGATAGAGCTGTGCTGGCATGCACGCCGACAGCTGGGAGCCGGGGCCTTTCTGCGCCTGATGCGTTCGCCCCTGGTCCGGCATGTTCCCGGGACACTGCTGCGGCGCCTGCAAACACCGGTACCCCACCTGAAAACCTCCTGAGAAGAGGGAAGGTCGATCCACACCCATATGGGTAAAACCATGTCCATCGCGGCAGGCGATATGAACTGCCAATGAGTGACGTAAGAAGACATGAAAAGCATGAAGAAAAGGAGTACCTGATGCGCTATCTGGATTTCGACGCACTGGAGCGCATGAATGCGAGGGCATTCCAGCAGCGGCACCCCTATCCGTGGGCTAACCCGGCCGGCCTCCTGACCGATGAAGGTTTTGCCGCGCTGCGTGGCAGCCTGCCCGGGGCAGAGCGGTTCGAACAAGTGTTCGGCAAGCCGCGCCGTTACGGTCAGCAACCTCACGATCGCCTGGCCCTGGAGTACTCGCCTGAGCTTGAACTCTCTCCGCACTGGCAGGCCTTCATGCAGGAATTAACCGGCTCGCACTATCGGCAGTTCATGGCGCGGATGCTTGGCGTACGCGCTTTCGACCTGCGCTTTCACTGGCACTATACGCCGGCCGGTTGCCTGGTTTCACCGCACTGCGATGCGCGTGAAAAGCTGGGCTCGCATATTTTTTACTTCAATACCGAGGAGGACTGGCAACCCGAATGGGGCGGGCAGACCCTGATACTCGATGACGGGGGGCGCTTTGACAACAAAAGCGCCCCTGCATTCGAGGATTTCGATAATGCCACCGAATCGCATGCGATGGGAAACTGCAGCCTGCTGTTCTCCCGGCGTGGTAATTCCTGGCATGGTGTGCGTGAGCTCAGATGCCCACCGGAATATTATCGGAAGGTATTCATCGTGGTCATTAACGAACGCCGGCCGCTCAAGAAGCTTTCCAGGACATTCAAGCGGCTGTTCAGGCCTGCGGCTTGATTAGGCACCCGTGGTAGTGGTTGGATTAAATCTTTCTTTAGGTTTCGTATGTCTCTGATTGTAAGCTTGACATCCACATCTCTTCGCCTTCCCGTTCTGAAGCATACTCTGATATCGCTTTTGGATCAGAAATACAGGGCTGATCGTATTGTGCTTAATATTTCGAGGGAGCCTTATTTAATTGACGAGGGAATTAAGCAGCTTCCAATCTGGTTGTCGGCGATGGTCGAAGACGGGGATATTGAAATCAACTGGGTGGAAAATACGGGACCCTATCGAAAGCTTATTCCTGTGTATCGCTCTGCAGGCGACGAGGATTGGATCGTAACCTGTGACGATGATGTTATCTATGGCCCGGCCTGGCTCTCCTCCCTGGTGAAGGCTGCAGAACAGTATCCTTCGGCAATCGTGTGTGGCAGGGCACGATGCCCGGTCAAGAATATACTGGGCCGCACAAAAAGCTATTCGAAGTGGCCATTGGCACCTTTGGGTTCGAGCGGAGAAGATCTTTTGCCAATAGGGGTTGCTGGCGTGTTGTACAGAAAACCCTTGCTTGACCGGGACATGATGCGCAGTGAGAATTATAAAGAAATAGCGACAAAGCAGGATGATCTTTGGTTTAATTTTGCACGGCAAAGAACGGGTGCAAGGGTTGTTGTTTCCCCGGACACAAATAACCATGCTTACCTCATAAAGGCTCCAGGAGCATTATCAAAAACCAACGCAAAATCAAAGGCGTCCGGAGAAAATAAAACACGCTCGACATTGTTTCAGAAGCTGGCTTTGAATCTTCGATCGCACCTTGGTTTTCCGGTTTGTGATAATGATGTTGTTCTTGAAAGGATTGAACGATACGGAAAGTCTCTGCACTAGTATCCCGTCTGATTAATTCTCATTAGATCAGCGAATTAATCAGACGGGGCTGTTACTGATGGTGTCACCGTGGCCTCAGAGAGTTTCTGACATTTTGGTCGTTATATAAAGCGAGGTTGATTTGTTCAATAATTTTATCCCTTTTCTTGTAGTAACCGGTGACATGAATGATGTGTTTTTGTCTAACTAACCTTAAATGGTCATTCGGTAACTCTGTTAACTGGCGATTGCTATCATTAGAGTAATCGAACACGGGCATGAAATTCCATTCATCGTGGAGCTTGTTCACGTTTGTTTTTTCGATTGCGGAGATATATGAAAAGTAAGCTTGGTCTGGGTACTTGCTTTTAAATAATTCCAGGTTTTTTGATAAGTTTCGTGGTGAAAATATTTCTCTTTGGTGTTTACTGACTAACAGTACGCCCGTGTTGTAGTATTCATTTATATTAATTTTTTTCTTTTTCAGTATGAATTTTTTGTCGTAATTATAGGATCTAAAATCCGCACGCTCTGATTCGGGAAATGCACCAATTTGATTCCTTGGTACTTGTTCAAATATATCAGGAGCTGTGTGAGATACCAAGCAGGAATCATCCAGCAATAACACCCTGTCGAATTTCTCTAGCGCCTTGTAAAGACTTAACATTTTTTGCAGATAGCATTCTATTTTTTTTCTTTTGAATCTCATCAGTTTGCATTTCAGTTGTAATGTAAACGGTATGGATATTTCTCGTTCTATTAGAAGGTCTGCACCAATACGATCTGCGTAAGAGCGCATAGTATTGAGAGTCCGGTTTCTAAAAGTCCTTTCTCCAATGCTAACGACCAGGATTGCGCGGTTTGAGTCGCTCATACGTTTTAACCTCCATAAGAAATGATTGTTTTCCGTCGGCATTTTTCAACCTTCTGCTCCGAAGCTTCAATGCCCGCTCACCCTTTTTTCTTCCGCATATCATGCACCCGCGCTTCGATCCCCATGGCCCTGAGCTGTCTGTAGTGCTGCCGTGCCTGGCTCAGCACCGCCGGGTCATTGTGGGCGATCAGGGCGAGGCGGCGGTATTGGGCGGCGTCGTCTGGCAGGGTGGAGGAGAGGACGATGACAGTGTCCCAGTCTGAAGCCGCCGGTGGGTAGAGCAGAATGCCGACAGGCTCATCGCACGGGGTATCGGCCGTTGTGGCGATGCTGTGGGGGATGAAGGCATCGGGTTTGAAGTTCCATAACAGGTCGTCCAGTTCCCGGGCCTGGTCTTCGGTATCGCAGAGGAGGCACACGCGGTCGCCCTGGCGCCAGGCTTTCTCGGTGAGCTTCACCGCGTGTCGGAGACGGGCTTCGGGCGCGGGCCGGGCCAGGATGTGGAACCAGTAACGCTGGTTTCTGCTTTCCTGGCCCTGGCCGGGATCGCCGGCAGCAGCACTACCGACTTCCGGTGGGGTGGGCTGGTTACCCTGCATGGGATATCAGGTAGTCCACCAGCAGGGGTACCGGGCGCCCGGTGGCGCCTTTGGTTTTGCCGGAGTTCCAGGCGGTGCCGGCGATGTCCAGGTGGGCCCAGCGGTATTCCTTGGTGAACCGGGAAAGGAAGCAGGCAGCGGTGATGGTACCGGCCGGTCGGCCGCCAATGTTCGCCATGTCGGCGAAGTTGCTGTCCAGCTGGCTCTGGTACTCGTCCCAGAGGGGCAGGCGCCAGGCTCGGTCGCCAGCGCGTTCGCCGGCGGCGAGCAGTTCGTCCGCCAGTTCGTCGTTGTTGGACAACAGGCCGGTGGCCTGGTTGCCCAGGGCGATGATGCAGGCGCCGGTGAGGGTGGCCATGTCGATCACCACTTCGGGGTCGAATTTCTTCACGTAGGTGAGAGCGTCACACAGCACCAACCGGCCTTCGGCGTCGGTGTTGAGGATTTCGACGGTCTGGCCGGACAGGGTGGTGACGATGTCACCCGGGCGGGAGGCGCCGCCATCCGGCATGTTTTCGGCAGCCGCGACAACCGCGACCACGTTGATTTTGGGTTTGGTTTCGGCGAGCACTTTCATGGTGCCGTAGACGCCAGCGGAACCGCCCATGTCGTACTTCATTTCGTCCATGCCTTCGCCGGGCTTGAGGCTGATGCCGCCGGTGTCGAAGGTGATACCCTTGCCCACCAGAACGTAGGGTTTGTCCTTGGCCTTGCCGCCGCGGTATTCCATGACGATCAGGCGTGGGGGCTGGGTGCTGCCTTTGCCCACAGCCAGGATGGTGTTCATGCCCATCTTTTCCATCTGCTTTTCATCAAGCACTTCGGTCTTGATGCTGTCGTAGTCCCTGGCCAGCTGTTTGGCCTGGTCGGCGAGCCAGCTTGGGTGGCAGATGTTGGGCGGGGTGTTGCCCAGATCACGGGTGAAGTTCATGCCGCGACCGGTGGCCAGGCCCAGGTTGAAGGCTTTCTTGAGGGCTTTGCCGCCTCCGGAGGCGACCACGGTGACCTTGTTCAGTTTCCGGGCCGGAGGCTTGTCGCTCTTGAACTGGTTAAAGGTGTAGAGCTGCTCTTCCAGAATGCGGCCGATGACGTTCAGCAGTGCTTCTTCGGAGGTGGCGGCCGGGTCGCCTTTGACCGGGGTATCCGCCATGGCGATCAGGGCACTTTTCGAGGGGCCGTCCTTGAGGGCGCCGAGGACAGCGGTAACGGCTTTGCGGAAGTTGGCCGGTGTGCGGTCGTCGTTCTTGCCGGTGCCGACCACCAGGAGGCGGCTCCAGGCGCGGCCGTCGAGTGGGAATACGCCGGTGCTGCCGTTCTTGCCTGTGATGTCTCCTGCCGTTTGCAGCTTCTTGATCAGTCCGTCGAGCGCTTCGTCCGCGTGGGTGGTCGACTCGGGCCAGTCGCCTTTTTCGGGCACGCCGACGACAAGGCAATCGGCCTTGGTGGTTGCGATAGTTTTGCTGCTAAGGCTGAAGTTCATGGCAACTCCTGTTGGTGATTCTGAAGAAACGTCCGCGGGGATGCGGATTGAATGTCTGTTCCAGTCTGGCATTGGGGTCGGCGGGGGTTAATCCACCGGCCGGGGCAGGTGCCGCGATGGCCCGGATGTAATCCCCCGGCTCTGTCATTCAGACCGAAGGTTACATAGAATACGCGCTGTTTCCGGATTCCTCCATTCGTTTCCGCAGGTGCGGCCAGAGAGACCGTTTTGAGCATTATTTTCCGTTATCTCATTCGCCAGGTCATGATCAGCATGGTTGCTGTCTCCGGCATCCTGCTGCTGGTTTTCATGAGTGGCCGCTTCATCAAGTACCTGGCCAGCGCCGCGGAGGGTAAGTTGTCGGCGGATGTGCTGGCACTGATCATGATGTACCGGTTCCCCGGCTTCCTTGAGCTTATTCTTCCGCTTGGCCTGTTCATTGGCATCCTGCTCGCTTACGGGCGCATGTACCTGGAAAGCGAGATGACCGTTCTGTTTGCCTGTGGTATCAGTGATCGGCAGTTACTGGCCAAGACCCTGCTGGGCAGTTTGCCGGTGATGCTGACTGTCGGGGCCATGAGTCTGTATGTTTCTCCGTGGGGCATGAAGCAGGTGGAATACATTTATGTCGAACAGTCCAAGGCAACGGAATTCGAAATGTTGGCGCCGGGACGATTCCAGAACCTGCTCTCCGGTGGTCGGGTGACCTACACCGAAGATCTCAGCGACGATAAGCGCCGCCTGGAAGGCGTGTTTATTGCCGAATATGGTCGTAACGGGGAAGGCTTGAGTATCATCACCGCGGAAGCCGGTTCCCAGCTGATTGATCAGGAAACCGGAAGCCGGTTTCTGATTCTGGAACAGGGCGCCAGGTTCGACGGTTTGCCCGGGGCACTGGACTACAAGGTGACGGAGTTCGGTGCCTATGGGCTCAAGATCCAGAGTGGCACGGCGCGTGCCGTCGAACTCGAGGATGGTGTCAGTACAGCCCGGCTGTGGGCATCGGATGATCCCGAGAAGCGGGCAATGTTCCACTGGCGCCTTTCGCTGCCCCTGATTGTGCCCGTCATTACACTGTTGGCCGTGCCTCTGAGCCGGGTTAATCCGAGACAGGGCCGGTTCTTCCATCTGCTGCCGGCCATGCTGGTCTACATCACGTACCTCGGCTTGCTCATTGTGGCCCGGGACGCCCTCGCTGACGGCAAGGTGCCGGAGTGGTTGGGAATGCTTTGGGTCCACATTCTGTTCCTGCTGTTTGGCCTGTGGTTGCAGTTTGGTCCCCCGTGGCTGCATCGGCGCCGCCTGATGAGGGAGGGCGCCGGCCATGCGTAAGATTGATGGCTATACCATGCGTACTGTGGGTGGGGCGATGTTCCTGGTGATGGTGGTGGTACTGTCGCTGGATCTGATCTTTGCCTTCATAGGCGAGCTGGAAGATACCCGCAACGACTACGACACCCTGCAGGCGTTGTGGTACGTGCTGCTCACGCTGCCCCGGCGCATTTATGACTACCTGCCTCTTGGTGCGTTCATGGGCTGTCTTATTGGCCTGGGGTCGATGGCCAGTTCCTCGGAACTCACAGTCATCCGGGCCGCCGGCGTTTCTCTCAAGCGGATTGTGTGGTCGGCCATGAAGCCGGCCCTGGTGGTGGTTCTGCTGGGTGTGGTGATCGGGGAATATGTGGCGCCGCCCGCCGAACACTATGCCCAGAGCCAGAAGGCGATGGCCCTGGGTGCCGGCAAAAACGTCGCCTCTGCCCACGGGGTTTGGCACCGGGAAGGGAATGTGTTCATGCACCTGAATGCCGTGCAGCCCAATGGCGTGTTGCACGGGGTTTCCCTGTTCCGGTTCGGTGACGATATGCAACTGGAATCCTCCAGCTTCGCGGAACGGGGAATCTACCAGGGTGATCACTGGTCACTGGAGAAGGTGCGGACAACCCATATCGAAAAGGGCGGCACGCGCCTGGAAAGTAAGCAGGTACTGCGATGGGAAACCGGGCTGACTCCCCAGGTCCTCAGTGTGCTCATCGTCAAACCCGAGAACCTGTCGATGACGGGTCTGTATACCTATGCATCCTATCTCGGCGAACAGGACCTGAACGCGGTCAATTACTGGCTGGCGTTCTGGAAAAAGACCCTGATGCCCCTTGGAACGGCGGTGATGGTACTGGTTGCCATCTCGTTCATTTTCGGCCCGCTGCGATCCGTCACCATGGGGTTCCGGGTGTTCACAGGTCTGCTGGTCGGGTTACTGTTCAAGTACATGCAGGATCTGCTTGGTCCCCTGAGCGTGGTTTACGGTTTCAATCCGATGCTGGCGGTGCTGATTCCGATCGCGGTCAACGCCGCAGTGGGTGCCGTGCTGATGCGGCGGGCCGGGTAAATTCCCGGCCGGGCTCAGAGTTTCTTTTTCTTCCCGGCTTCCCCGGGTACCTGGACGACCACGCTGTTGGATGCGCGGTCGGTAACCGACAGCCCGTTGATCGGCAGGAACAGGGCGATAATGGCAGGGATGGTCAGGAGCAGGGTGACAGGGCCCACGTAATAGCCGGCCAGCATGGTGATGAAGATCACCGTTGCGGCAGTGCCATAGCGCAGCAGGGCCTGGGTCCAGCTGACGGAGGTACCGTCCAGGTTCTCGATGCGGATGCGCCACACCTGCATGCCCAGGGTCTGACCGATCCGGGTCCAGAAGTAGGCGAAGAACAGATACAGCACCAGGAAGAGCACGAAGGTCAGGGCCGGGTCTCCGGATAACTGGCCGGCTTCGGCCATCTGTTCATAGTGCTCCCAGCCTGTGAGCCAGCCGGCAATCATGGTGTACACCCAGGTGGCCACCAGCAATACGGCGATGCTGATCAGGCCATCGTAAATGATGGCAAGGGCGCGCCTGGTAAGCGTTGCCGGAGGGAACAGTTCCTCGGGGTCATGAAAGCGTCTGGGCATGGAGTCTCCTGTGAGGTTTCACGTTTTTCATGTTCTCGGCGTGTGCTAGAGTAGCGGATTTGCGCACGCGTGTAAGTATTCGTATTCAATCGCGGACCCGAGGGGCTCCCCGCCGGGTTTCTGGAAAGGTATCAAAGGTCTATGAAAACCGCAGAGTTGCGACAGGCGTTTCTCGAGTATTTCAGACAGCAGGGGCACACCATTGTCGAGAGCAGTTCGCTCGTACCCCACGACGATCCCACATTACTGTTCACCAACGCGGGCATGAACCAGTTCAAGGACGTTTTCCTTGGCCGTGAAGAGCGCGATTATACCCGAGCCGCCAGCTCCCAGAAATGCGTGCGTGCCGGTGGTAAGCACAACGACCTCGAGAACGTCGGTTACACTGCGCGTCACCACACCTTTTTTGAAATGCTGGGTAACTTCAGCTTCGGTGACTATTTCAAGCGCGAGGCCATCCACTACGCCTGGACCTTTCTGACCGGTGAGCACTGGCTGAATCTGCCCAAGGACAAGCTCTGGGTGACCGTCTACGCCGAGGATGACGAGGCCTACGATATCTGGAACAAGGAAATCGGTGTGCCCGCGGACCGCATCGTCCGTATCGGTGACAACAAGGGGGGGCGTTACGCCTCCGATAACTTCTGGCAAATGGGTGATACCGGCCCGTGTGGTCCCTGTACCGAGATTTTCTATGACCACGGCCCGGAAGTCGCCGGTGGCCCTCCCGGCAGCCCCGAAGAGGATGGCGACCGCTACATCGAGATCTGGAACGTGGTGTTCATGCAATACAACCGAACGGCCGATGGCGAAATGCTCAAGCTGCCCAGGCCGTCTGTGGACACCGGCATGGGCCTGGAGCGTATTACCGCGGTGCTGCAGGGCGTGCACAGCAACTATGAAATCGACCTGTTCCAGAATCTGCTGAAGGCGGCTTCTGAAATCCTGGGCGGCGTGGCTACCACCGAAGCATCACTGCGGGTGGTTGCGGACCATATCCGTTCCTGCGCCTTCCTGATCGCCGACGGCGTCATGCCCTCCAATGAAGGCCGTGGCTTCGTGCTGCGCCGGATTATCCGCCGGGCCGCACGTCACGGTAACAAGCTGGGCGCCACCGAACCGTTCTTCTACAAGCTCACCGATGCCCTGGTGCAGCTGATGGGCGAGGCATACCCGCAGCTGGTCAGCAGCCAGAAGCAGATCGAGAAGGTACTGCTGCAGGAAGAAGAGCAGTTCGCCAAGACCCTGGACAAGGGATTGCGCCTGCTGGAGCAGGATATTGCCGAGCTGAAAGGGGCCGTGATTCCGGGTGAAACCATTTTCACCCTGTATGACACCTACGGCTTTCCGGTGGACCTGACTAACGACATCGCCCGTGAGCGTGGCCTGACCCTGGATTACGAAGGCTATGAAAAGGCGATGGCAGCCCAGCGTGATCGTGCCCGAGCCGCCAGTAAGTTCGGCATCGACTATAACGCCACCGGCCTGAAACTCGAGGGTCGCACCGAATTCACCGGTTACGACCACATCGATGGTCATGAGCGCATTCGTACCGTGCTGGTAGGCAGCAACGAGAAAAACGCCGGGGCCGGCGACGAAGCGGTGGTGGTGCTTGAGCGTACCCCGTTCTATGCCGAATCCGGTGGCCAGGTCGGCGACACCGGCCTGCTGACCTGGAGTGGCGGCCGGTTCAAGGTGACCGATACGCGCAAGGAAGGTGACAACCACCTGCACATTGGTACCGTGATCGAGGGTGAGCTGTTCCCGGGGCTGGAAGTGGATGCCCGCATCGACCACGCCCGCCGCGAGCGCATAAAGCGCAATCATTCGGCCACCCACCTGCTGCATGCGGCCCTGCGTAAGGTGCTGGGTGAGCATGTGACCCAGAAGGGTTCCCTGGTGGGTCCGGACAAGCTGCGTTTTGACTTCTCCCACTTTGAGGCGATCACGCCGGAGCAACTCAGGGAGATCGAGCGCCAGGTGAACGAGCAGGTGCTGGAAAACACTCCGGTCCAGACCGAAATCACCGATATGGAAAGTGCCAAAGAGAAAGGCGCGATGGCCCTCTTCGGTGAGAAGTACGGTGATAGCGTCCGGGTCCTGAGCATGGGTGTCGACAATTATTCGGTTGAGCTGTGTGGTGGTACTCACGTGGCCCGCACCGGTGATATTGGCCTGTTCCGTATCACCTCTGAAAGCGGCATTTCCTCCGGCGTTCGTCGCATCGAGGCGGTGACCGGTTTGGGTGCCCTTGAGTGGGTTGAGGAAACCGAACGCACCCTCCGTGATACCGCGAAGCTGGTCCGGGCGACCCGGGAAACCGTGGTCGAGAAGGTCCGCAACGTGCTGGATCGCAATCGCCAGCTTGAGAGGGAAGTGGACGCGCTCAAGGCGAAGCTCGCCAGTTCCGCTGGTAGTGATCTTGCGGCTTCTGCGGTGGAAGTCGCCGGCCTCAAGGTCGTCGCCGCCAATCTGGAAGGCGCGGACCGCAAGGCCCTGATGGAAACCGCTGACCAACTGAAGAACAAGCTGGGTGAGGGCGTGGTCGTGCTGGCGACGGTCGAGGATGGCAAGGTGATTCTTGTGGCCGGCGTGACCAAGTCCGCCACGAATCGCATCAAGGCCGGCGAGCTGATGAAGCACCTGGCTGCCCAGGTGGACGGCAAGGGCGGTGGCCGACCGGACATGGCCCAGGGCGGAGGCAACGATTCGTCCAGGTTGGCGGAGGCCCTCGATGGTGTGCCGGCCTGGGTTGAAAAAAATATCGCTTAAGCAACTGTTTTCGGAGGCGGGCCGGGGTTTATAATCCCGCCCGTTTTCTTTTGATTGGCGGGGCATGGCCCTGCTGCGATTCCCCGTATCGGAGTTTGGGAAAGACATGGCTCTGTTGGTTCAGAAATTTGGTGGTACCTCGGTGGGAACCACCGAGCGCATAGAAGCGGTTGCCGAGAAGGTATGCCGTTTCCGCAAGGAAGGTCACGAAGTGGTGGTCGTGGTTTCCGCCATGAGCGGCGAAACCAACCGCCTGATCGCTCTTGCCAATGACATTATGGAAGAGCCCACGCCCCGGGAGATGGACGTACTGGTCTCCACCGGTGAGCAGGTCACTATTGCCCTGCTATCCATGGCCCTGCAGAAACGGGGCTGTGATGCCCGCTCCTACACCGGTTCCCAGGTACGGATCCTTACCGACAGCAGTCACACCAAAGCGCGCATCCAGCATATTGACGAGCACAACATGCGCTCAGATCTCGACGCCGGTCGGGTGGTTGTCGTTGCCGGATTCCAGGGTATCGACGAGAACGGCAATATCACGACTCTCGGCCGTGGCGGTTCCGATACCACCGCGGTGGCGCTGGCGGCGGCATTGAAGGCGGATGAGTGCCAGATCTACACTGATGTGGATGGTGTATACACTACCGATCCACGGGTCGTTGACAGTGCACGTCGTCTGGAGCGGATCACGTTCGAGGAAATGCTCGAGATGGCGAGCCTGGGGTCCAAGGTGCTCCAGATTCGTTCAGTCGAGTTTGCAGGTAAATACAATGTTCCGTTACGGGTGCTGTCCAGCTTCCAGGAAGGCGAGGGCACCTTGATTACTTTTGAGGATGAAAACATCATGGAACAACCGGTTGTTTCCGGCATTGCTTTTAACCGCGATGAAGCCAAACTGACTATTTCCGGTGTTCCCGATACCCCGGGCAGCGCCTCGCGTATCCTGAAGCCGGTCAGCGACGCCAATATCGAAGTGGACATGATCGTCCAGAACGTGGGTGAGGATAACAAGACTGCCTTTACGTTTACGGTTCACCGGAACGACTTCAAGCGGGCGAAGGAAGTACTTGAGGGCGTTGCCGATGAACTGACCGCCGGCGAAGTGGTTGGCGACAGCAAGATTGCCAAGGTCAGCATCGTGGGTGTGGGCATGCGCTCCCACGCGGGGGTTGCCTCCCGGATGTTCGAGGCGCTGTCGAATGAAGGTATCAATATTCAGATGATCTCCACATCCGAAATCAAGATTTCCGTGGTGATCGACGAGAAATATCTCGAACTTGCCGTTCGTGCACTGCATAGTGCGTTCGAGCTGGACAAGAGCGGGGTACAGGAAGAGACCTGAACCAACGGATAGCAGGCTTATTCGAAGGTCTCATAACAAGGGAATCATTAATCGAATCTATCAGAAATCGCGTTCGTATAAGGGAATGTGCTCTGTTGATCGATCGGTGATCCCATTATAAAAGTAAGAAGTGCAAAAAGTACGCTAAAGCATTTTTTTTCGGAACAGGTAGAAGCTCTGGATAGGGAGTAAGGGATATGTTGATTTTGACTCGCCGCGTTGGCGAAACTCTGATGATCGGTGATGAAATCACTGTCACCGTTCTGGGAGTGAAGGGGAACCAGGTTCGTATTGGTGTAAACGCCCCGAAGGATGTTGCGGTACACCGCGAAGAAATCTATCAGCGGATTCAGTCCGAAAAAAGCTCCGAGGAGCCGGAACCGGGCAATCGTTGATCAGTAAAAAGCCGTTCAGGAATAACCCGAACGGTTTTTTATATCGGGGCAAATCGAGGCTGAAAAATCTCGTGTCAACCCTATGAAAACAGAAATTTTATGGTAGTATACGCGCCGTTGTCACGGAGAGGTGGGTGAGTGGCTGAAACCAGTTCCCTGCTAAGGAACCGTACGAGCAATCGTACCGAGGGTTCGAATCCCTCCCTCTCCGCCATTTTTCCGGCAACCGTCCGTTTAGCACACGGGCAGCAAGTAGGAGATACGCGGCTGTAGCTCCCCGGAGCGCCGGCCGGCTGGATAAAGTACCTGGCTACGAACCAGGCGGTCGGAGGTTCGACCGAAGCACACGAAGTGTGCTGAGGAACGTCGGAGCGAAGCGACGACGGCCCCGAAGGGGTGAGGGCCTTAAGGCCCGAATAATCCTCTGTTGAGGATGAAGTTTGAAATAAGAGTTTCGATGCGCGGCTGTAGCTCAGCTGGATAGAGTACCTGGCTACGAACCAGGCGGTCGGAGGTTCGAATCCTCCCAGCCGCGCCACTATTTTAGAACGCTCTTTCGTGCACCACTGACATTGAGACGTACTCATAAGTCAGATGGGATTTGAACCGAAAGAGGTTCGACCGAAACCCAGGAAGTGGGTTGAGGAACGCCGGAGCAACGCGACGGCGGCCCCCGAAGGGGGTGAGGGCCAAAGGCCCGAATAATCCTCTCCAAAGGCTATTCGCCGGATTGGAGAGGATAAAAAGGTTAAAAGCGGCTGTAGCTCAGCTGGATAGAGTACCTGGCTACGAACCAGGCGGTCGGAGGTTCGAATCCTCCCAGCCGCGCCATATTGAAGTCGAGACGCCTCAGTTTGTGTACCCCACAGGCTGAGGCGTTTTGCTTTGTATAGCTGGGAGGATTTGAACCGAAAGAGGTTCGACCGAAACCCACGAAGTGGGTTGAGGAACGCCGGAGCAACGCGACGGCGGCCCCGAAGGGGTGAGGCCGCAGGCCCGAATAATCCTCCCAGCCGCGCCATATTGAAGTCGAGACGCCTCAGTTTGTGTACCCCACAGGCTGAGGCGTTTTGCTTTGTATAGCTGGGAGGATTTGAACCGAAAGAGGTTCGACCGAAACCCA
>JAXHVJ010000055.1:0-16897 GCA_034189235.1 Pseudomonadota bacterium | reverse complement strand
GGCGTTCTCGTTATGCTGGCGGATGCGCACTGGCAGGGTGCGCAGGCTCCGGGAGAGCAGGGCGGCGGTTTCCGGGGCAAGCAGTTGCCCCAGGTTCTTTCGCCAGGGCACAACCGCTGCCTGGGCTTGAACGAGAATTCTTGCACGGGGATGTCTGCGGTGAAAGGCACAAGCTTGATGTAGATGGTGAAGATATGGATGCGAGCCCGGCCGGCGGGTAGACTTGCGCCTGTTTCTTCGGGATTGGAGTTGATGATATGCCAGTGATGGTGCAGGCCCTGGTGCCGGTGTTCGTGCTGATCATGCTCGGGCACCTGTTCCGGCGTTGGGGCTTTCCCGGTGGCGACTTCTGGCCCCGGGCGGAGCGTTTCACCTATTACGTGCTGTTCCCGGCGATGCTGGTATTCAAGCTGGGCCAGGCCCGGTTGCCTCCGTCGGCCTATGGCGACATCGCCCTGCTGATTTGCTCCATGCTTCTGGCCATGACCCTGGTACTGGGTTTGGTGCAACTGGTCTGGCGCTGGAGCGGGCCGGTGTTCTCCTCCGTGTATCAGGGGGCGATCCGGTTCAACTCCTACGTGGGCCTTGCAGCAGGCGGCATGTTGCTGGGCGACGACGGGCTGTCCCTGACGGCGATCGCCGTGGCGGTCATGGTGCCGTTGCTGAACCTGCTGTGCATCCTGATGTTCACCCTGGTGGCGGATCAGGACAAGGTGCGGTTTGGTCAGGTGCTGAAGGCAATCGTCACCAACCCTCTGATTGTCGGCTCGCTGATCGGGGTGGTATGGAGCTATTTCCAGATCGGTTTTCATCCGCTGCTGGCGGGAATCCTTCAGCCTCTGAGTAACCTGGCCTTGCCTATGGGGCTGATGACCGTGGGGGCCGGGTTGCAGCTGACCGCCCTGCGCGGGGCGTCGATGCCGTTTCTGGTGTCATCGGTGCTGAAGCTGGTGGCCTTTCCGCTAATGGCAGCGGGCCTGGCCTGGATGCTGGGTATGGAAGGTCTGATGGTGCAGGTGGCGGTGCTGCTGGCAACGTTACCCACCGCCACCTCTGCTTACATCCTGGCCCGACAGCTGGGTGGGGATGCCCCCCTGATGGCGGGCATCATCAGTGGCCAGACCCTGCTGGCCATGGCCTCCATTCCTTTAATGCTCAGTATCCTCTGGTAGGCACCGGAGGATGGCGTCGGCGATGGACTGCTGGAAGTCGAGGTAGCCGCTCCCGGTGGCTTCGATGTCCGTGGCCAGCGGATCCCAGGTGCTGAATGTCACGTCCAGCCCCTCGGTGATGGAGCGCCACCACTGGCGGTTGAACTGGGGCTCGGTCAGCAGGCATGGGTGCGTTGATTCACGCAGTTTGTCGTGAACTTCGGCAACGTGCCGCGCCCCGGGAGAAAGCTCCGGGTTGAGGGTTAGCACGCCCGCCAGTTCCAGCTCGTAGTGCCCGGTAAAGCGGACCAGGGCGCTGTGGTAGGCGAAAATGTCGATCTCTCTGGCCGGTGCCAACTGCTTGCGAATTGACGCTTCCTTCCGGGAAAGTGCGGCTTCAAATGCGGCCAGCTTCTGGCTGATCGCATTCGGGTCTGCGCCTTCCTGCCCGGCCAGTGCCTTTGAAATATCCCGGGCCATCTCGAGACCCCACATCGGGTCTACCCACAGATGTGGGTCCTCGCCTTCGCCATGGCCATGATCGTGCCCCTGTTCTTCTTCATGTCCATTGCCGTCAACTTGCTCTCCCGAGAGTGCGATGGTGCGCTCCCGGAACTCGTCCGCGGACAGCAGTCGGATCAGGAAGGATTCCATGTCCGGACCGACCCAGAACACCAGGTCCGCATTCTCCAGGGCGCGTCGCTGGGACGGCCGGATGGTGTAGCTATGGGGGCTGGAGCCCGGCGGTACCAGGGTTGTGACCCGGACATCCTCGGGTGCTACCGCCCGCACCAGCAGTTCCAGTGGCTTGATGGAGGTGACCACGTTCACTTCGGCGTTTGCCGGCGTGGCTGTGACCATGGAGGCGCCAAGAAGTGCGGGAGCAAGGGATCGGCCTACGCGGGACAAGAGTGACATTTCCGGGTTCCTGAAGCTGTATTGGATGAAATGTTATAATATAACAAAAATCCATCCGTCGCCAGGTGGGATGGCCATGCGAAATCGTCGGAGGGCCGCTATAATGCCGGCTTTATCAAACGGCCACCGACATTTCAGGAAGGTTTATGACTGTACGTACCCGAATTGCTCCATCCCCCACCGGAGACCCGCACGTTGGTACCGCCTACGTGGCCCTGTTCAACCTGTGTTTTGCCCGGCAGCACGGAGGGCAGTTCATCCTGCGCATCGAGGACACGGACCAGGCGCGCAGCACGGCCGAGTCCGAGCGGGATATCCTGCAGGCGCTGCGCTGGTTGGGACTGAACTGGGACGAAGGGCCCGATGTGGGTGGCCCCCACGGCCCTTATCGCCAGTCCGAGCGCAAGCACATGTATGCCCAGTATGCCGAGGACCTGGTAACGGCCGGTCACGCCTTCTATTGTTTCCGCACTCCGGAAGAGCTGGAGGCGATCCGGGAGGAGCGCAAGGCCAGGGGTATGAACCCGGGCATCAAGGGCGACCTGGAACTGTCGGATGAAGAGGTCAAGCGCCGGCTGGATGCCGGAGAGTCGTACGTGATCCGTATGAAGGTACCGGATGAGGGCATCTGCGAGATCGATGATATGCTGCGCGGCACCATCGAGATCGACTGGAGCCAGGTGGATTGCCAGATCCTGCTCAAGTCCGACGGTATGCCGACCTACCACCTGGCCAACGTGGTGGACGATCATCTGATGGCCATTACCCATGTGCTCCGTGGTGAGGAATGGATCAACTCCGCGCCCAAGCACAAGCTCCTGTATGAATACTTTGGCTGGGACATGCCGGTGTTGTGTCACCTCCCGCTGCTGCGTAACCCGGACAAGAGCAAACTGTCCAAGCGCAAGAACCCCACCAGCATCAATTTCTACGAGCGCATGGGCTTTTTGCCGGAAGCGGTGACCAACTACCTGGGCCGTATGGGCTGGTCCATGCCGGACGAGCGGGAGAAGTTCACCCTCGATGAGATGATCGAGAACTTCGACATCCAGCGGGTTTCCCTTGGTGGTCCGGTGTTTGATGTGGAGAAGCTGCGCTGGCTGAACGGCCAGTGGCTGCGGGAGGAGCTCGACGACGAGCAGTTCATGGAGCGCATGCGCCAGTGGTGGTTCAATGAGGATGCCCTAAAGCCCCTGGTGCCGCATGTGAAGGCCAGGGCGGAGGTGTTCTCTGACGTGGTGCCCATGGCCCAGTTCATGTTCTCCGGCATGCTCAACCTGACTCCGGAAGACTTTGCCCATAACAAGCTGGAAGAAGCCCGGATCAAGCGGGTGCTGCAGTTTACCCTGTGGAAGCTGGAAGCCGAGCGGCACTGGAGCAAGGAAAACATCTTTGCCGACATCAAGGGGCTGGCGAAGGCC
This sequence comes from Pseudomonadota bacterium, assembly GCA_034189235.1. Taxonomy (GTDB): domain Bacteria; phylum Pseudomonadota; class Gammaproteobacteria; order Pseudomonadales; family Oleiphilaceae; genus Marinobacter. Next base: position 13,407 of record JAXHVJ010000055.1, on the reverse strand, counting down.
ATGGAGCTGAAGATGGGCGATTTCATGTTCCCGGTGTTCGTGGCGATTGCCGGCACGCCGAACTCCTGGTCGGTGATGGATTCCATGGCCCTGCTGGGGCCTGACATGACCCGTTCGCGGTTGCGTCACGCCCTGGAGGTTCTGGGTGGTTTCTCCAGGAAAGAAACCAGGAAAGTGGAAAAGGAATACGCCGCGCTGGGGGCGTAACAACCGGTTTGGCGAAGAAGTAATCGATCTGGACAGGGACGTTCAGAAAACTGAAAAAAAAGTGTTTTCAAGTGTTGACGCCCCCCGGGCGGATCCTTAATATACGCAGCCGTTGAGGGGCCATAGCTCAGCCGGGAGAGCGCAACACTGGCAGTGTTGAGGTCGGCGGTTCGATCCCGCCTGGCTCCACCAATTTCCAGTCCCCTTCGTCTAGTGGCCCAGGACTCCGCCCTTTCACGGCGGCAACAGGGGTTCGAACCCCCTAGGGGACGCCAATTTGGCTTGACGGTTTAGTCCACCGGATAGCCGGCAGAGAAACCGCCTTCGGGCGGTTTTGTTGCTTATGACCCCGGCTTCAATCCTCAGCGCTCGGCAATGGCCCCTTTTCCCACTCCCTCATACGCCTTCACCCGAATCGAGTCCGTCGGAAACTCCACCTTCAGCTTGTCCGCCATGTGCGCCGCAATGAGTTCAACGGTGGTATCGGTATCCAGCATATACACCCGTTCCTCGGGCAGGGTGAGGGCAAATTCGCCCTGATTGGCTTCGTACTCAAAGGTGACGTAGCGAACGCCGTCCTGGCCGACGTAACGGCGCACCACGTCTTCTTCGGAACCCACGTAGATGTCACGCCACAGGGTGGCCCAGCGGCGTTCCAGGTCGTAATCCCGATGGCCGTTGCGGTCAATCCGGATCGGGGAGCGGTGGCCATGGGCGATGCGCTGGCAATTGCCCGGGTGTTTTTTCAGGCCGTGGACATAATGGTACCAGGCGCCTTCGATCACTTCCTCGCGCAGGTTGATGGCCACGGAGGTGACGTTGGCCGGTAACACCTCCATCAGCTCATGCTCAAGCAGGCGGGCCACTGCGGAGGGCACCACGTGCCCGGCGGAGAGCCAGACGACTGCCTCATCCGGCGAACGGTGGACAATCCGGCTGCCGTCCGTCAGCTTCCAGGTGAAGGTATCCGGCTGGTCTTCGTTCCGGATCAGGCCCTGGTAGCCCCCGGGGATCACCAGGCGGTGGTCGACGCGCTCATCGATGACGCGCTTGATGGTGCGTTTGACGTTGCTGAAGTCGAACACCATGCCCTGTTCGTCCAGCTCCCCGCCGAGTACCACATCGGCAATCCAGCTCTCGCCCACCAGCCCGCGTGTGGCGTCCAGGTAAGCGAAATCGATGACGGTAAGATTGTCGACAAACAGGTGATTCATCGGGAGTCCGGAGGGTATGATTGAGTGATGGTCGAATTCTAGCAAAAATCAGCAGTTCCGGCAGTGCGCCGGTGCTTTACTGCCATTGGATATTGCTGTCGGGGTGCTTATCAGAAGGTTCAGTTCTCATCCGGACTCGTCCGGGTTTGCGGTGATTGTGCTCGCCGCCGGTGCGTCAACCCGCCTGGGGCGTCCCAAGGCTCTGCTCAAACTACCGGATGGCGGTACTCTTCTGGACCAGGCGTTGCGCCAGGCCCGGATGCTCAGCAGGGAAGTGCGGGTGGTTACCGGGGCCTGGTATCCCCTGATCCGTTTCCGTTGCCATCTCCAGCCGTCCGTCTGGTTGCCGTGCGAGCATTGGGCACAGGGGCTATCGGCGTCGCTGGCAACAGGCATCGAGAGCCTGGGGCCGCGGGTGAAAGGGGTGTTTGTGCTGGTGGCAGACCAGCCGTTGCTGGATCCGGAGGCCTTGCGGGCAATGGGGCTGGCGGCGCGGCAGGTTCCGGGCCAGCCGATGGCGGCTGATTACGGCGGCAGGGCCGGGGTGCCCGCTTATCTGCCCCGGTGGCTGTGGCCGGAGGTGATGGCCCTGGAAGGGGATCGGGGTGCCGGCAGGCTGCTCACGGAGGTTGGTGCTACCCTGGTGCCCGTTGAGGGCATCCATGACGATGTCGACACGGCCTGGGACTGGCGGCGCATTCGCGCCCGCTTCAGCCAAACAGCCGGGACAGCAAGGCAATTCCGACGCTGAACAGGCCGAGGCTGACCGCAATGTTATGTGGCAGGGAGTGTCCGACGTTATCGAGAATGCCGGCCAGATCACACTTTGTCCGGAAACTTGTCATGGTTCAGTTGTTCCCATGATCTCATGTAGACATCGGCTTCGTATTCATAGGGAGAGCGGAACGGGGTCAGGACGAAGTCGAAGACCAGGAAAAAGAAACCGATTGAAGCCCAGGCGATCAGAATGGTGCTGATAGTGGTGGCCTGCACTTCCGGATTGGAGTTGACGAAATCCTGCAGCAGGGGGATCAGGTCGGCGGCCATGGCCACGGGGTTGAAGCTCGACAGTACGAACGGAACCCAGAAGGCAATCATGATCGGGAAGAAGCCGAAGGACCACAGCAGGCGTCGCAGAAGGTAGATGCCCACTTCCCTCCAGAATCTGCTGCGGATCTCCGGCACCTTGCGGATACGCTCGATGTAGCGGCGCCGCTCCGCCCAGTAGGCGGCGACTTCGGGGGCCTCGAGAGTTGTGGTTTCTTCAGCAGACTTGGTCATGGCTTGCACGGCTACCTTATCGCTACGGGACTGTGCATGATAATCGATACTACGTGTTACCCTACAAGTCTCCATTTGTTTAAAGACAGGATAGATTGAATGGCTGCTGTGATCGAGAATGCAACCCATCCGGCCTTTGAGAAGCTCCGCAGTCACCGGATTGATACCCTCAACCTGGAGGTCGAGGAGTATCGTCACAAGAAGACCGGTGCCCGCCACCTGCATCTGGTGGCAGACAATAACGAGAATGTGTTCTTCGTTGCCCTGCGTACCTTTCCGATGGACTCCACCGGCGTGGCCCATATCCTGGAACATACGGCCCTGTGTGGCAGTGAGAAGTATCCGGTCCGGGATCCGTTTTTCATGATGATTCGCCGGTCCCTCAACACCTTCATGAATGCCTTCACCAGCAGCGACTGGACGGCCTATCCATTCGCCAGCATGAACCGGAAGGATTTCGACAACCTGCTCTCGGTGTACCTGGATTCGGTGTTCTTCTCCAGGCTGGATCCGCTGGATTTTGCCCAGGAGGGTCATCGGCTGGAATTCGAAAAGCCGGACGACCCCGACACCGATCTGGTGTATCGCGGTGTGGTGTACAACGAGATGAAAGGTGCCATGAGCGCGCCGACCGCCCAGCTGTGGCAGAACCTCAGCAGCCACCTGTTCCCGACCACCACCTACCACTACAACAGTGGCGGTGAGCCGGACCATATCGTCGATCTGAGCTATAACGACCTGGTGGACTTCTATCGCCACCACTACCACCCGAGCAACGCGATTTTCGCCACCTACGGCAATATTCCGGCCCGTGAGCATCACGAGCGGTTCGAGGAGCTGGCGCTCAAGCGGTTCGACAAACTGGACATCGAACTGCCGGTCCGCGACGAGAAGCGGATGTTCAGCCCGGTCCGGGTGGAGCAGGGCTATGCCGTGAACGAGGGTGAGGGCACCGAGAACAAGACCCACATCGTGACGGGGTGGTTGCTCGGCCACAGTTTTGACCTGTTGGAAAACATGGAAGGCCAGCTGCTGTCCGCCGTATTGCTGGAGAACAGTGCCTCCCCGCTGATGCGGGCGCTGGAAACCACCGGCCTCGGCCATGCGCCGTCGCCCATGTGTGGCCTGGAGGACTCCAACCGGGAGATGACCTTCGTTTGTGGTATCGAGGGCAGCGAGCCGGACAAACACAAGGAACTCGAGACGCTGATCGAGAACACCCTGCAGAAGGTGATTGAAGAGGGTGTCAGCGAGGAACGGCTGGAGGCCATCCTGCACCAGCTGGAACTGCACCAGCGGGAGATTGCCGGCGACCAGTTCCCCTATGGTCTGCAGCTGATCATGAGCGCCATCGCGCCCATGGTTCATGGCGGCGACCCGGTGGAACTGCTGGATCTGGAGCCGGTACTGGCTACCCTGCGGGAGAAGATCAGGGAACCGGAGTACGTGCCGGGGCTGATTCGCCGCAAGCTGCTGGAAAACCCGCACCGGGTCACCCTGACCCTGCGCCCGGACGAGAAGCTGGAGCCCCGGCGCCAGCAGGCGATTCGCGAAGCCCTGGCCCGCCGCAAGGCCACCCTGACGGAGGAAGAGGCGCAGCAGATTGTCGATCGCGCCCGCGCCCTTGAAGAGCGCCAGATGCGCAAGGATGACGATTCCATTCTGCCCAAGGTGGACCTGTCCGATGTGCCCCTGCAGATGCCCGAGCCGGAGAGCCGCTATGACGGCGATATTTCCGCGACGATCTACGCCCGCGGTACCAACGGCCTGGTTTATGAACAGGTGGTCGTTCCGGTTCCGGCGCTGACCGAAGAGGATCTCCTGTTCCTGCCTTACTACACCACGCTGATCTCGGAAGTGGGATGTGGTGATCTGGACTACCTGCAGATGCAGGACCGGATTTCTGCGGAATCCGGTGGCATCCATGCGGCCTTCAGCGCGAAGGGCAAGATCGATGATGTTCAGGATGTCTCTGGCTACCTGATTTTCAGTGGCAAGGCCCTGGCGCGGAACCGCGGTAAGCTCACAAGATTGCTGCATGATGTCTACCACGGCGCGCGCTTTGACGAAAAGGACCGTATCCGGGAAATTATTGCCCAGATCCGGGCCCGTCGGGTTCAGGCAGTGACCGGCAACGGCCACTCCCTGGCCATGGGTGCGGCATCCCAGGGGCTGAGTGCGGGTGCCTGGCTGGCCTACCGTCTTGGTGGCCTGGCGGGAATCCGCGATACCAAGCAACTGGATGAAGCCCTGAACGATCCGGCCGAGCTTGAGGCCTTCTCCGGCCGGCTGGCGGCTCTGCACGAGAAGATCCGGAGCCAGCAGCACCAGTTTCTGGTGATCGGCGAAGACGAGCAGCTGCCGGCCATGGTGGATGACCTCAAATCCTGCTGGCAGGGCGAGCCGGGTGGCAGCGCGGAAACCTGGCGCATGGACCCGGTCGACTACACCACCCGGGAAGCCTGGCTCACCTCTACCCAGGTCAACTTCTGCGCCAGGGCTTACCGGACCGTGCCCGTGGACCATCCCGATGCGGCAGCACTGACCGTGCTTGGCGGGTTCCTGCGTAACGGGTACCTGCACCGTGCCATCCGGGAAAAGGGCGGCGCCTACGGCGGTGGCGCCGGGCAGGACAGCGTCAATGGCGCGTTCCGGTTCTTCTCCTACCGGGACCCCCGCCTGGACGAGACCCTGGAAGACTTCGACAAGGCCCTGGCCTGGCTGCAGGAAACTGACCATGAATACCAGGAGCTGGAGGAGTCCATCCTCGGCGTCATCGGCCAGCTGGACCGGCCCCGGTCTCCTGCCGGCGCCGCGCGGCACGCGTTCCACAACAAACTGTTCGGGCGTTCACCGGAGCAGCGCGCCCGGTTCCGCGAGCGGGTCCTGGCTGTGACTCTGGATGACCTGAAGCGCGTGGCCAGCACCTGGCTGGTGCCGGAGAAGGCCAGCACTGCGGTGGTGACCAGCACCGATAACCGGGAGATGGTGAAGGACCTGGGGCTGGAGATTCAGGAGTTGTAGGCCGGGTGAAAAAAGGGTCAGATGAAAGCTTTCATCTGACCCCGGCTTCACGCCAGACCTCGCCTCCACACCCGTCACCGCTGCCGCTTCAGCCCGGTGGCCACCATGATCCTGGTTGAAATCTCCTCCACCGAATACGACGTGGTATTCAGATAGGGAATCCGCTCGCGCCGGTACATCAGTTCAATCTCTTCGATTTCATGCATGCACTGCTGGATGGACGCGTAGCGCGAGTTCGGCCGCCGTTCGTTGCGGATGGTGGCCAGGCGTTCCGGGTCGATGGTCAGGCCGAACAGTTTTTCCCGGTGGGGTCGCAGGGCCCGGGGCATGCGCTGGTCGGCCAGGTCCTCGTCGGTAATCGGGTAATTGGCGGCTTTTACGCCATACTGCAAAGCAAGATAGAGGCAGGTCGGTGTTTTGCCACTGCGGGAGGCGCCGATGAGGATCAGGTCCGCTTCGTCATAATGGCGGGTGCGGGCGCCATCATCGTTGTCCAGGGCGAAGTTGACGGCTTTGATCCGGCGTTCATAGCTGCCTTCGTTGTTGATCGAGTGACTTTTGCCTACGGTGTAGGAAGAGGAGGCGTTCAGTTCCTGTTCCAGCGGATTGAGGAAGGTGCCGAAGATGTCGACCATGAAGCCGTCGGCCCGGGAGATGACTTCCCGGATGTCGCTGTCCACGATGGTATCGAACACCAGCGGCCGCTCGCCATCGGCCTCGGAGGCCTTGTTGATCCGGGTTACCATGGCCCGGGCTTTGTCCTCGTCATCGATATAGGGAACGGTCACGCGCTCGAAGTCGATTTTCTCGAATTGGGCCAAAAGAGCGTGGCCGAGGGCTTCGGCGGTCAGGCCGGTGCCGTCGGAAATGAAGAAGGCAGTACGTTTCATGGTGTATGTCCGGTTCCAAATCTCACTGTGAGTGCCCTAGGTAATTTCCGCAGGTTACAGTATCATACACGCCAAGTTCGAGACTCCGCAGTGGATATTGCCTGCATTTGCCGCTGAATATCGCTGGCCCGGTTTTGCTCTTTGCTTCACAGACTCTAAGGGAGACGCGCTTTGGAAGATTACATCATCTGGTTTGATCACCTCGGAATGTCTGATGTCGACCGGGTAGGCGGAAAAAACGCCTCCCTGGGCGAAATGATCAGTAATCTGGCCAACGCAGGTGTCACCGTTCCCGGCGGTTTTGCCACGACAGCTCATGCCTACCGCGAGTTTCTGGCAACCGACGGCCTCAAGGACAAGATCGATGATGCCCTCGGAAAGCTGGACGTTAACGATGTGAATGAACTGGCCCGCGTCGGCTCCCGGATCCGCCAGCGGATCATCGAGACCGATTTGCCTGATGTCCTGGAAAAGGCATTGGCAGAGGCCTATGCCAAACTGCAGGACGGAAACGAGCACATGGCGGTTGCTGTTCGCTCTTCTGCCACCGCAGAAGACCTTCCGGATGCCTCCTTCGCCGGGCAACAGGAAACCTTCCTGAACGTGGTGGGCCTCCAGCAGGTGCGTCGCGCGGTCAAGGAAGTCTTCGCTTCCCTGTTCAATGACCGGGCGATTTCCTACCGCGTCCACCACGGCTTCGATCACAAGCTGGTGGCGCTGTCTGCCGGTATCCAGAAAATGGTGCGCAGCGAGACTGCCGCCAGTGGCGTGATGTTTACCCTGGATACCGAATCCGGCTTCCGGGATGTTGTCTTTATTACCTCTTCCTATGGCCTCGGTGAGACCGTGGTCCAGGGTGCCGTGAACCCGGACGAGTTCTATGTTCACAAGCCGACTCTGGAAGCCGGTCGCCCGGCGGTGCTGCGCCGTAACCTCGGCAGCAAGGCCATCAAGATGGTCTACCATTCCAGCCCCGGCGAAGGCCAGTATGTCGAGACCGTCAAGGTGGACCAGGAGGACCGTAACCGCTTCTCCATCACCGATGCCGAGGTGGAAGAGCTGGCCAGGCAGGCCATGATCATCGAGAAGCACTACGACCGTCCGATGGACATCGAGTGGGCGAAGGATGGTGACGATGGCAAGATCTACATCGTCCAGGCGCGTCCCGAGACTGTGAAGAGCCGGGTCGGTGCCAACGTGATGGAGCGATACCTGCTGAAGGAAACCGGCAAGGTGTTGGTGGAAGGCCGGAGTATCGGCCACAAGATCGGCAGTGGTCCGGTGAAAATCATCACCAGTATCAACGAGATGGATCGCGTACAGCCGGGCGACGTCCTGGTCACCGACATGACCGACCCGGACTGGGAGCCGGTCATGAAACGGGCCTCGGCGATCGTTACCGATCGGGGCGGACGTACCTGCCATGCGGCCATCATTGCCCGGGAGCTGGGTATTCCGGCAGTCGTGGGTTGTGGTGACGCCACCGAAGTGCTCAAGGACGGTCAGGAGGTGACGGTCTCCTGCGCCGAGGGTGATACCGGCATGATCTACGAGGGCGCTCTGGATTTCGAGCTTCGCGAGAACACTGTCGATTCCATGCCGAACATTCCGTTCAAGATCATGATGAACGTGGGCAACCCGGACCGTGCGTTCGATTTCCAGGCCCTGCCCAACGAAGGCGTGGGCCTGGCACGACTGGAGTTCATCATCAACCGGATGATTGGCGTGCACCCGAAGGCGCTGCTGAACTTTGATGGTCTGCCCCGGGATGTCAAACAGACCGTGAAGAAGCGCATTGCCGGCTATGCCTCGCCGGTGGACTTCTACGTGGACAAGCTGGTGGAGGGTATTTCTACCCTGGCGGCCGCGTTTGCACCGAAGAAAGTGATCGTTCGCCTGTCCGACTTCAAGTCCAATGAGTACGCCAACCTGATCGGCGGTACTCTGTACGAGCCGGATGAAGAAAACCCGATGCTTGGCTTTCGCGGGGCTTCCCGCTATATCTCGGATACCTTCCGGGACTGCTTTGAGCTCGAGTGCCGTGCGCTGAAGAAGGTTCGTAACGAGATGGCCCTGACCAACGTGGAAGTGATGGTGCCGTTCGTGCGGACCGTCGGTGAAGCAGAGCAGGTGGTTAACCTGCTGGCCGAGAATGGCCTGAAGCGGGGCGATAACGGGCTGCGGGTCATCATGATGTGCGAGCTGCCGGCCAACGCCTTGCTGGCGGACCAGTTCCTTGAGCACTTTGATGGCTTCTCCATCGGTTCCAACGACCTGACCCAGCTGACCCTGGGTCTGGACCGCGACTCGGGCATCATCGCCCACCTGTTTGATGAGCGGAATGATGCCGTCAAAATTCTGCTGTCCTACGCCATCCAGGCCTGCAGGAAGGCCGGCAAATACATTGGTATCTGCGGCCAGGGCCCGTCCGACCATCCGGATCTGGCCAAGTGGCTGATGGACGAGGGCATTGACTCCGTATCCCTGAACCCGGATTCGGTCCTGGACACCTGGTTCTTTCTGGCTGAAGAGAAGATCGACTGATTCCCATTCCGGACAAAAGGAGAGTGACAACATGGCAGACATCATTACCCCGGATCTGTGTGACGAGTTTCCGGAAGTCCAGGTGGTGGAGCCCGGCTTCAACAACTACGGCGGCGTGAAAAACTTCGGCGGTGAAATTGTTACCGTGAAGTGCTTCGAGGACAACTCCGTGGTCAAGGAGCAGGTGGGGCAACCGGGCCACGGTCGCGTCATGGTGGTTGATGGCGGTGCGTCAAAGCGCAATGCACTGCTGGGCGACATGCTTGCGGAGAAGGCAGCCAGCAATGGCTGGGCCGGTCTGATTATCTACGGCTGCATCCGTGATGTCGACGAGATCGGGCAGACCAGTCTGGGGGTGCAGGCGCTGGACACTGTACCCCGTAAAACCGAGAAGCGCGGTATCGGTGATCTGAACATTCCGGTTACCTTCCACGGCGTGACCTTTCGTCCGGGGCATTACGTATATGCCGATAATAACGGCATCATCGTCTCCGAGAAGCCGTTGGTCTGATCCGGCGGTCAGGAACGAACAAGGGCAGCCCGCGGGCCGCCCTTGTTGTTTTGGTACGAATGTGTTGGCCAGAGCGGAAAGGTCAGGCCCAGTTGTCGGTCTTGCGGGTGGGCTTGAGCATGGGAATGATCAGTGCCAGCAGGACACCGCCAAAGACAAGTCCTGCTCCCAGCAGCATGAAGTCTGACTCCTTGCTTGCCTCGAGCCGTTCGTTCTCGGCGGTCAGCACTTCCAGATCGTTGCGAAGTTTCTGGTTCTCCGCATTCAGCTCGCGGTTCCTGCGTTCCAGATTGATGGAATCGGCAGCAATGCTCTTGATCCGCTGAAGCTCTTCCTGAAGTTCCTGTGAACGGTCGGACAGTTTGGATTCGGCGCTCTCCAGGGCGTTCCGCTCCCGGGTGACTTGCAAAAGCTGCTCCTTGACCTGAGCCAGCTCGGCTTTGGTCTGCTCCAACTCCCGGTTGGCTGCCTGGAGGCGATCGGCCGCGATCGGTGTGTTGCTCAGGTACTGGCTTGCCACCCACCCCTCGGTGCCTTTCGGCGTGCGGACCCGGGTGTAATTATCACCAGCTTCCAGAACCTCCAGTGGGGTCCCGCTGGGCAGGGCATTTTCGATGATCCGATACTGGGTCCCTGCGCCTGAGCGGACGGGCAGGTAAAGTTTGTCATCGACCCAGACGGTTCTGGCCTGGGCGGCGGCGATTGATGATACGATGAGCAACAGACTGATGATCAGGCGAAAAGGCGTCACGGAATACATTCCCACAAACAATTGGATAGTGAAAAACACCGGATAGTAAAGGCGCAATTTTGTCACAGTTGACCGGCTGTTCAAGCCGGTCACCATTACAATAAGCTCATGCGCATCCCGGTGCCTCAGGGCAGCACCGCCTTGAAGGGTTTGACCGTTACCTTCCGGTACACGCCGGCTTCAATATAAGGATCGGCATCGGCCCACGCCCGGGCTGCTTCGAGCGAGTCGAATTCGGCAACGACGAGACTGCCGGTAAACCCGGCTTCACCGGGCTCGGGGGTGTCGATGGCCGGATGTGGCCCGGCAACAAGTAAACGGCCCTCCGCTTTAAGTGCCTGCAGGCGCTCCAGATGAGCCGGGCGTGCAGACTGGCGAAGTGCAAGGCTGTTCTCGACATCTTCACTGATAATGGCGTAATACATGAAGCTCTCTCAACCGGTCAAGGATTTTTTGTGACTATACTCCAACCCCCGGATTTGTGCATTGATCTGCACTGCCACAGCACGGCTTCGGATGGCGCCCTGGCACCGGCAGACCTTGTTGCCCGTGCTGCCGAAAAGGGGGTGACGCACCTGGCTCTGACCGATCACGATACCCTGAACGGTCTTGCTGAAGCGGCGCAGGCGGCGAATCATTTCCGGATCACGCTGGTGCCCGGGATTGAATTGTCCTGTCTGTGGAAAGGCCGGACGATCCATGTTGTCGGTCTGGACTTTGATCGGGAAGATCCGGTATTCACTGGCAGGGTCGGGCAGCAGACCGATAATCGCCGGGCCAGGGCGGCAATGATTGCCCGGCGGCTCCACCGACTGCGGGTGCCGGACCTGCTGGAGCGGGCGACGGAAAAGGCCGGTGGTGATGTGCCGGGCCGGCCCCATTTTGCCGGGGCCCTGATCGAGGCCGGGGTGGTGCGCAATGCTGCTCAGGCGTTCAAACGGCACCTGGGAGCCGGAAAGGCTGGCGATGTGCGTGCCTACTGGCCGGAACTGGCGGAGGTGGTGCAATGGGTCACCGAGGCTGGCGGTATTGCCGTATTGGCGCATCCACGTAAATACAAGCTGACCGCGACCAGGCTCCGGGAGCTGACGACGGAGTTCTGCAAGGCCGGGGGGCTGAGTATTGAGGTATCCACCTCCGGTCAGTCCAGCGGTGATCTCGGTTTTCTGGCCGAGCTTTGCCGGCGCAACGGGATGTGGGCATCCCAGGGCAGTGATTTCCACTTTCCGGGCGCGCCCTGGTGTGAGCTGGGGAATATCATGAAAATGCCGGACGGGCTGGAGCCGGTCTGGCATCATTTTCGCGAACCTGCGGGTGTTGTTGAAGCTCCGGCTCAGTCCGGAGCGTGAAACAGCAGGTAGAGGTCGGTCAGTGAGTCCGGAATAGCGTCGGCCATCTGGCGGGACAGCTTGTCGCTGTTGCGGACCTTCTGGAAATCCTCGTCATCGAAGAGCCCCGACAGTGTCAGCATGGGAACCATGAGATCTGCGGTTTCCTCCTCGCGGGCGGCCTCCAGCCACTCTTCCTCATGCTCCAGGAAGGTCTCCACGAAACCCGCGCACCAGTTCTCCAGGGCATTCATCGGGTCACCGTCCTCGGGCTCCGGCAGTTCCAGGGCCTGCCCCATATCGAGGGCGTGGGCCATGTCCTTTGACAGTTGGGCGACGCTGCGGAGGAATACCTCGGGGATTTCGCCACCGGGCACCTGCTCGGTGGCGGTGGCGAGGCGGAAGATATCTTCCGCGCTCAGCTCAACCGGGCCGACGACGCTGGCGCAGACCACGCCGTGGAGCCCGAAAAAGTCCAGGGCGTCATCACCCCAGGGCTCCGCGAACAGGATGTCTTCCAGCGCTTCTATGTCGGAATTGGATAGCATTTATCAGTTACTCCCGGCCTTTTTGGCTTCTTCCGCTGCTCGCTGACGGCGACGGACTTCACGTGGATCATTATAGGCCCGGCCCGGCGTAACCGGCAGGTCCAATTCCGGCTTTCCGCCCTGTCCCTGGAAAATCCGGGGCGCTTCGGGTGCCTTGGGCTCCGGGACACTCTGTGCGGGCGCCCTGTTTTCCTTCGGCTGTTCGGGCTCGGGCTTGCTGGCGGCCTCGGGCTCGGGCTCTTTCGCCTCAGAAGCCGCTTTCGGAGCCTCGGCCTTTTCCGGCTGCGGGGTTTCCTTCTTCGGGGTGCCGGTTTGCGCTTCCTCCCTGGGGCCTTGTGCCTCAGGTTGCTTTTCCACCTCTGGCTGCGCAGGTTTTTCTGCTTCGGATTTTGCTACCTCAGCTTTGGCAGGTTCTGCCCCGGCGGCCTCAGGCCTGGGCTTCTCAGCTTCGGCTTCCTCTGTTCCGGAAGGCTCCTGCCCGGGCTCGTTGACTTCGGAAACCTCCTGTTTTGGCGCCCTGGCTTCGGTCTTCGCAGGCTTCGAAGATTCCTTGCGGGCAGGCCTGGCTTCGGACTTTTCAGCTTTCTCCGCCGAATCGGCTTTCGCGGGCTGGTCTGCCTTTGCGGCCTTTTCGCCCTGACCCGCCTTCTCCGTCCCGGGCTGTGCGCTTACGGACCTGGATTTCTTCCCTTCCTCTGTCTTGGCGGGGGCTTGTTGAGCTTCGGCTTTCTCAGCGGCTACGCCGGCTGCCGGGCGGGATTCCTGCTTCGACTCCGGAGCTTTCTCTGGTGCCGATGACCGTGTTTGGGCCTTCTGCCCGGTGCCCTTGTCCGAAGTACTGGCTGCCTTTTCCGGCTCAGCCGCTTTTTCGGGCTGAGTGTCCTTCTGGTGCTTGTCGCTGCGCGCGGCTTTGCGGTCTGCCGGAGTGCTGGAGGGCGCCTCGGCCGGGGAGCCGTCGCGGTTGCGCTGGCGGCGCGGCTTACGGGGCTTGTCACCACCGGATGCTCTCTGGCCACCTTCTTTCTGCTCTTTGGGCGGCTGCTGATCTTTCTGATCTTTGGCCTGCTGCTGGTCCTTCTGGCCGCGGTTGTCTTTCTGCTCGCGGTTGT
>JAXHVJ010000054.1:0-17677 GCA_034189235.1 Pseudomonadota bacterium | reverse complement strand
CCGGAGACAAGAACGAGGATTTTGGGCAGTGGAGCTTGTTCTGCCTTCATGCTGACAGCAGCCCCGGTGCGTAACGAACCACCGCGTCGGCCTGCGCATCCTCGGCGCTTTCGATTACGCCAACCTGCCAGGCTTTCTCACCCATGGTGTTGAGGGTATCCAGCGCCAGGTCTTTCTGGTTGGCCGGAACGCAGACAATCATGCCGATGCCGCAATTGAAGGTGCGATACATTTCCTCGATGGCAACGCCGCCGGCATCTTTCAGCCACTGGAATACCCCGGGCAGATCCCAGCTCTCGGTATCTATGGCAGCGATGCTGCCGACTGGCAGGACCCTGGGGATATTCTCGGGCAGGCCGCCACCGGTAATGTGCGACAGGGCGCGGACATCCACTTCACGAATCAGTTGCAGCAGGTTCTTCACGTAGATCCGCGTCGGGGCCATCAGTGCGTTGCCCAGGGTGGTGTCAGCCATGGGCTGATCAAGGTCGGCCTTGCTCACTTCCAGGATCTTGCGGATCAGGGAGTAACCGTTGGAGTGGGGGCCGGAGGAGCCCAGGGCCAGCAGCACATCGCCGGCCTGCACACGGCTGCCGTCAATGATTTCGCTGCGCTCTGCCACGCCGACACAGAATCCTGCCAGATCGTAATCTTCGCCTTCGTACATGCCCGGCATCTCGGCGGTTTCGCCGCCCACCAGGGCGCATCCGGCCTGTTCGCAGCCCTCGCCGATACCAGAAACGACCTGTGCCGCGACGTCAACGTTGAGTTTCCCGGTGGCGTAGTAATCCAGGAAAAACAGCGGCTCGGCGCCACCGACGACCAGATCGTTGACGCACATGGCAACCAGGTCGATACCGATGCTGTCGTGCTTTTCGAGTTGCATGGCCAGGCGCAGTTTGGTGCCGACACCGTCAGTGCCGGAGACCAGTACCGGTTCGTTGTAGCCGGGGGGGATGGCCACCATGGCACCGAAGCCGCCAAGGCCGCCAAGCACTTCCGGCCGGCGGGTGCGGGCAGCGGTATCCTTGATCCGGTTGACGAGATCGTTCCCCGCGTCGATGTCAACGCCGGCGTCGCGGTATGTCAGGGAGGGCTTCTGTTCGCTCATGGTGTTTTATGGCCGTTGGCAAAAGTGGGACAGGCGGCGGATTTTAACAGCTACTCACTGTATAGGCCATGGTGTATCCTATGCGCCATCCATGCGAACACCAGGGTGATTCATGTCAGTAAAAGGACAATACTTGGCGCGGGTATCCAGGGCTGCCGTGGGGGCGGCCGTTTTGTTAATGGGCTTTGCCTTTCTGGGTGCTCCGGCTCAGGCAGTAACAGTCTCCGGGCTCTATTCCGTCGAGGTGCCGGTGGTCGGTTCTTCGTCAGCGCAGTTGCAGCAGGGTTATGAGGAGGGGTTGCGGCGGGTGCTGGTGCGGGTTTCCGGTAGCCGCGACGTGCTGGCCCGGGACGGCATCCAGTCGGTGCTTGCCAAGGCAGAATCGCTGCTGCTTTCCTACCAGTTCCTCCGGGGAGACGACGGCGGCAGCCGGTTGCAGATGTCATTCGGTGCGGTTGGCGTCAACCGGGCGCTGGCTTCCATTGATGCCCCGGTATGGGGTGCCAACCGCCCCCTGACCCTGGCCTGGATCGCGGTTGAGGACCGGGGTTCCCGTCGCCTGATCACGGGAGGCGCCGAGACGGACCAATGGCGGTCGGCTTTTGCGCAGGCGGCCAGCGAGCGGGGACTTCCGATGGCACTTCCTCCCGAGAACTTCCGGGGTGACCGGGAGTTATTGTCCGAGATCTGGGGCCAGTTTGTCGGCCGCGTTCGCTCCTCGGCGCCGGACACCAGTCATGATGTGATGGCGTTGGTCCGGGTCAGTCAGAGTGGCGGCCAGTGGCGTGCCGGTTGGGTCTTTGACGGCATGGCCATGGACGGTGGCGAGGAACTGGTTACGGCGGCAAATCCCCAGGCCCTCGCCCGGGCGGTGATTGACCGCTGGGCAGACCGCTATGCCGGTCGTTATGCGGTAGCCGCCGGCGAAGTGGGCGATCTCCCCCAGGTTGATATCGTGGTGCAGGGCATCCGGTCGGTGGAGGATTACGGCAAGGTTAACCGGATTCTCGAGGGGTTCACCCCGGTTCAGGCGGTGGGCGCCTCGCGGGTCAAAGGTGATCAGCTGACCCTGCGAGTCACCTTCAACGGCGAACTGGATCAGCTCAAGGAATACGTTGCGCTGGACCCCCGCTTTATCCCCCTGGACGCTGGTTCCTTCGTGCCCGAACCAGATCCGGAAGCGGATCCCGCTTCGGAAGCTGAAGCCGCGCCGGAGGCCGGGGTTGAGAGTGGTGCCGGAGCCATGGACAATGCAACCAGCGAACCGGTGGCAAAAACCGGGCCTGTGTCCGGAGAACTGCCACTGGATTCCGTAGGTGCGGAACAGGCCTTCGAGTCGCTGTACCAGTTGCTGTACTACCGCTGGCAGCCGTCACCAGCCATTGGAAATGCCGGAGAACAGTAAGGCATTACCGGAGGGAGCCTTGTGAAATCGCAACGCTGGCGATGGATACCCAATGCGCTGACGTTCCTGCGCCTTGTTCTGATAGCACCCTTTGCCGGCGCCCTGTTGGTGGAGAACTACCGGCTGGCCCTGTTGATCTTTTTCGTGGCGGCGGTTTCCGATGGTTTCGACGGCTTCCTGGCACGGCATTACAACTGGCGTTCCCGGGTTGGCGCAATCGCGGATCCGCTGGCAGACAAAGCGTTGCTGATCACGGCGTATCTGATGCTGACACTGACTTCGGTGTTGCCCGTTTGGCTGTTCCTGGTTGTGCTGGGGCGTGACCTTCTGATTGTCATCGGGGCGCTAGCCTATCACTACAGCATCGGGCGGTATGAAATAGAGCCGAGCTTACCCGGTAAAATCAATACGCTGATCCAGATCCTGGTGGTGCTGGCCATCATTATCCTGCTTGCGGACCTCCCCATGCAGCCATGGGTCCTGGACGCGGGCATCCTGGTGGTGGCGGTTTCGGCCGTGATCAGTGGCGGGCATTACATGCTGGTCTGGGGAGTACGGGCCTGGAGGGCCAGGCAGTCATGAGCGCTTCCCAGCTGGTTCTCGGGGTCAGGTTACGGGACGACGCCCGGTTTGATAACTTTCATGGTGATCGCAACATCGAAGCCGCACGGCGCCTGAAAGCAATCTGCGACCAGCCCGCCGGGGTGCCGGTGGTGGTCATTTGTGGCGATTCGGATACCGGGAAAAGCCACTTGCTCCAGGCCGCCTGTCACCATGCCGAGGCCCGCGGCTGGTCCGCCGTCTGCATCAGTATCGCAGAGCTGCAGCCATTCGGTCCCGAGGCACTGGCCGGTCTGGACACACAGGACCTGGTCTGCCTGGACGACCTGGACCGGATTGCCGGTGATACCGCCTGGGAAGAAGCTGTTTTCCATCTTTACAACCGTATCCATGATCGCGGTGGCCTGTTGATGGTCAGCATCTGTGGAGTACCGGCTTCCCTGGGCTTCCAGCTGCCGGACCTGGTTTCACGGCTCACTCACGGACTGACCCTGCAGCTTGGTATCTACCGGGACGAAGACCGTCAGACCATTCTTCAGGCCAGGGCCGAGCAGCGTGGCCTGGTCATGAGCGACGATGTTGCCGGCTTCATCATGCGTCGGGCGCCACGGCGTCTGGGCGACCTTCTCGCCATACTTGATGTCCTGGACGAGAATTCATTACAGGCCCAGAGGCGGCTGACCATTCCTTTCGTCAAAACGGTCATGGGATGGTGAAGGTGACAGTGGTACAAAGGATGGTAAATCGATCACGGGTTAACGGAGAGATGGCATGAGACGGGTTGTATTCAATCAGAAAGGCGGGGTGGGCAAGTCCAGCATCACCTGCAATCTGGCGGCTATCAGTGCTGTCCGGGGCAAGCGCACCCTGGTGGTCGATCTGGATCCCCAGGGCAACTCGACCCACTATCTGCTGGGCAAGCCGGCCGCGGAGCTTCGTGACACGGTGGCAGACATGCTGGAGCAAACGGTTGCCTTTACAGTGTTCAACCGTCGCCCGGACGAGTTCGTACACGCGACGCCGTTCGACAATCTGTTTGTGATGCCGTCGAGTCCCGAACTGGACTTTCTGGAGCGCAAGCTCGAAGCCAAGCACAAGATCTACAAGCTCCGGGAAGCCCTGAAGAAACTGGGCGACAGTTTTGATGCGATATACATTGATACTGCTCCGGCGCTGAATTTTTATACCCGCTCCGCACTGATTGCGGCCCAGCGCTGCCTGATTCCGTTCGACTGCGACGACTTCTCCCGCCAGGCGCTGTACAACATCCTCAACGAGATCCGGGAGTTGCAGGAAGATCATAACCAGGACCTGGTAGTGGAAGGCATTATTGCCAACCAGTTCCAGCCTCGGGCCAGCCTGCCGCGGAAGCTGGTGCTGGAGCTGACCGAGGAAGGCCTGCCGGTACTGCCGGTCCGGCTGTCCAGCTCGGTCAAGATGAAGGAATCCCATCAGAGCCGGCAGCCACTCATTCACATGGCACCGAAGCACCCGCTGACTCGCCAATATGAAGACTTGTTCCGGGTCCTGCATGGTGAGGCGGTGGAGTTGGAGCCGCTGATATTTGCATGACAGACGAACAGAAAAAGGTTGCCCGGGTAGCGGACAGCCTGCTGCAGATCGAGATCGAACTTCGGCGGCTGGAGGTCTGGGAGAGCGAGCCGCCGCCCGAGGAAGCGTTCCGGAGCGAGAAGCCCTTTTGCCTGGATACCATGGAGTTCACCCAGTGGCTCCGGTTCGTGTTCATGGAACGGATGAAGATCCTGATCGAGAATGATCACCCCTTGCCAGAGCTGTCAGGTATTGCACCCATGGCCGAGGAACACTTCCGGGGCCGGCCGGAATCCGGCCAGGGGCTGGTCAGGGAGCTGGAGAAAATGGACAAGCTGTTGTCCGGCAAGTGAGTCGGGTCAGTCCAGTCGCATGGACAGGTCCGCGGCCTTCAGATCCTTGGTCAATGCACCGATGGAAATATAATCCACGCCGGTCTCGGCAATGGGCACGAGGGTCCGGTCATTGATGCCTCCGGAGGCTTCGAGCCTTGCCCGCCCGGCTGTGACCTTCACGGCGGTGCGCATGTCATCCAGCGAGAACTCATCGAGCATGATGATGTCAGCACCTGCCGCCAGTGCCTGATCGAGTTCATCCAGGTTCTCAGTTTCAATCTCGACCGGGCGGCCCGGGGCAATCTGGCGGGCCTCTTCGATGGTTTTGGCAATGGAGCCGCAGGCGGCAATGTGGTTTTCCTTGATCAGGAACGCATCCCACAGCCCGATGCGGTGATTGTGGCAGCCGCCACAGGTGACCGCGTATTTCTCTGCAAGCCGGAGGCCCGGCAGGGTTTTGCGGGTATCCAGGAGTTTCACCCCGGTATGGGCGACTTTATCCGCATAGGTCGCACAAGTGGTCGCGACCCCGGACAGGGTCTGAAGCCAGTTCAGGGCCGTGCGCTCTGCGGTGAGCAGGCTGCGGGCGGCGCCTTCCATGGTGAACAGGACCTGGCCCGGGCTGACCCGGTCACCATCAATTGCCTGCCAGAGCAGGGTCACCTGGGGGTCCACCTGGCGGAAGACCTCGTCGACCCATTCCCGGCCGGCCAGGGTGGCGGCTTCCCGGGTAATTACCCGGCCTGTGGCCAGTTTGTCGGCCGGAATCAGCCTGGCCGTGATGTCGCCGTCACCGATGTCCTCCCGCAGGCTTTGGGCAACGGATTCGATTCTGGACTGGCGCAGGAGTTCGGCAGGGAGCATGGTGTCGGGTCCGGTCTGGTCATGGGAAAAGAAAACTGGCGCACGATTCTAAAGCCATGTCTGGCAATCACCAAATGTGAGCCGTGTCACGTTTGATACGGTGTTGGCTCCTCAGTGACACAAATGGTGACAAAATCTGACAGAATCTGACGCCAGGAGCCTCTATTATAGTAACTTACAAACACGGATATTCGACAATCCATGACCCCGGAGTCAGGCAATGGCGCAGGATAACAAGGTAGTCAGCTTTCAGGACAGGAAGCGGGCGGGCCGGTTCTCGTTACCGCCTGCGCTGATCCGTTTGCGCGATGCGTCTGGCCGGGAGTTGAAATCGCTTCTGACCGAATTTTTTGACCGCTCTGACGATGCCCTGTTCGAACTGGCCGACCGGGCCGGCAACGAACAAGGCCAGATTGCCTATTTTGATGCCATGCGGGAGCTGCGCCTGCGTCGCAAATCCATCTCCGTCTCCATCCTGCAGTATGTCTCCCGGGCCTTTAACGAGATCGGCCGGTTCCGTCCCCACGTTGCCCCGGGGGACCTGGAAAAAATCGATCAGGACAACCTGAGCCTGATGGACCATGGTGAGCTCGAACAACAGGTTGCCATCGAGAACCTGGTCAACAAGCTGCGCAATCGCTACGCCGATGCCATCCGGCTGCTGACGGTGAGGGTCAATCACCTGGTTCCCGCAATCGAACTCTCCGATAGCCAGATGCCACTGAGCCCCGAAGTGATTTGTGGCGGTGTCAGTTCGGCCTGTGCCGACCTGGATATCGACATCCGGGCGAAGCTGGTGGTGCTCAAGCTTTTTGACAAGCTGCTGGCGGATATCCTTGCTAATTTCTATCAACAGGCCAACAAAACCCTGATTGACGAAGGCGTGCTTCCCGATATGAAGCGTCCGCCGGTGCCCGGCTCCGGGTCTGGCACGGCTGCCAGGTCCTCCGGCGGCAAGACCGGTCAGGAGCAACCGGCAGCCCGGGATGCGGCCACTGGTCAAAACGCGGGCGGCGCGACCTTCTCGGAGTTGAGTGCATTGCTGCGCCAGGGCGGTGAGTCTTCCAGTCGTGATGCGGACCAGTCCGGGGTTGTGTTTCTGGACACTGAGGGGTTGAAGGCGAAGCTCAGCCAGGTTCAGGCCCGGGAGGTAAGCTGGGAAGCGGAGCAGGTGGTGCCGCTCAGGGATCAGGTCCTGCTGGTGCTGAAGACCGATGAAGGCAAGCCGATGCAGGTCGGCCAGACAGACGACGATGTGATCAACCTCGTGTCCATGCTGTTTGATTTCATTCTCGAGGACCGTCAGCTCCATGCGGTGATGAAAGCCCTTATTTCCCGATTGCAGATACCCGTTCTCAAGGTCGCCCTGAGTGATCCGAATTTTTTCAACCGGGGTGGTCATCCGGTACGCAAGCTGCTTAATGATATGGCGTTATCGGCCATTGGCTGGACAGAGAAAAGACCGGGCCAGCGGGACCCCTTGAAGGAAAAGATCGAATATATCGTCGACAGGGTCCTGAACGAGTTCACGACCAATGTGTCGCTGTTCGAGGAGTTGCTTCAGGACTTCAGCCATTTCATGGATCTGGATCGCCGCCGTCGGGAACTGGTGGAGCAGCGTCTCAGGGACGCCGAGGAGGGCCGTGCGCGGCAGGAACGGGCCAATGAAGTGGCCGAGGCCATGGTGTTCCGGGTGACCAGTAACCGGGACATCCCGGAGCCGGTAATGGCGCTGCTCGGGCAATCCTGGACCCGTTACCTGCAGTGGGTGTTCCTGCGCCAGGGGGAGGAGAGTACCGCCTGGCAAAATGCCCGGGGGTTCACCGAACGCCTGGTCTGGAGTGTCGACCCCAGACCGATCACCGAAACCACGCGAAGTGATCTTCTGAGAGCCATTCCCGCAATCGTGGACGAGTTTCGTAAGGCCATGCAGGAAATTTCCTGGGATCCCTTTGCCACAGATTCTGCGATCCGGGATCTCGAGCTGGCGCATGTAGATGTTTTCCAGCGTCTGGTAACCACCGTGCTGCCCCAGCCGGAAACGCCCGTGGATCACCAGGAGACTTTCCCGGAGGAGGCACTGCCAGACACCGATCTGCCCGGACAGGATGATGTCTCTGACGGAGAGCCGGATGTCGAAGCGGAATGGCTTGCCCGGGCAGACAGTCTTCGGGTCGGTTCCTGGATAGAACTGAACCGCCACGACAACAGGGTCCGCTGCAAGCTGGCGGCCTTCATCAAGGCCACCGGCAAATACATTTTTGTAAACCGCAGCGGTGCAAAAGTGGTGGAATACCAGCGGGAAGACCTGGCCCGGGCGATGGCCGATGGCGAGATCGGAATGCTGGATGACGGACTTATCTTTGACCGCGCGCTGGAATCCATCATCGATAACCTGCGCAGCAGCCGAAAAGACTGATGATTTCAGAGCGCAGGATTGCCGGCCTCAGGGAAACAGGGCGCTTGTCAGGAGCCGTCTGGTGTCCGTCGCCCAATTACGGGCCCAGGCCGGAAGGGGCCGATATCAGTCTGCTGGTTGTTCACAACATCAGCCTCCCGCCAGGGCAATTCGGCGGTCCGGAGATTCAGGATTTCTTCTGTAACCGGCTGGATCCGGCCGCTCACCCTTACCTTGAAACCATCGCGGATATCCAGGTGTCCGCCCATGCGCTGATTCGCCGGGACGGCCAGGTGATCCAGTTTGTCAGTCTGCTCGACCGGGCCTGGCACGCCGGGCGATCCTGTTTTGATGGCCGGGAGGAGTGCAATGACTTTTCCATCGGTATCGAGCTTGAGGGTGCTGACGATATTCCCTACACCGAGGCCCAATACCGTAAGCTTGCGGCAATTGCCCGCCAGGTGATGGCCGCCTGGCCGGCGATTGACGCCGGTCGCATCACCGGTCACAGTGATATCGCGCCCGGCCGCAAGACCGATCCCGGGCCCGCGTTTGACTGGCGGTATTTCATGGCCTGCCTGAATACCCGTTCCGGATCCGGAGAACTCGCCTGATGGTGCTGATTGTCTTCCTGCTGGCTTATCTGGTACGCCGGAAACTCGACAGTTCAGGGCATTTCGCCGGGGATGCCCTGTGGCGGGCCTGGTTTCATCGGGGCAGCCGGGTCCATGCGGGCGCGGAAACCAGTATTGTCGGCGGACTGGCACTGGTACTGCTGCCGGCGTTCCTCAGTGGATTGCTGGAGTATCTGCTGACTGGCTACGGAATGCGCTGGCTGGTCTACCCGGTGGAGTTTATCGTGCTGGTTGCGATGATGGGCGCTCCCGGCTGGCAGAGGGTTCTGCGTGCCTATTCCGATGCCTGGAGTCGCGATGACATACAGGCCGCCTGGCACCATGTCCGGGACTGGTTGCCAGTGGAGGATCGCCGGGAGGACAGTTCCGCGGAAAGCATGCATCTGTCATTGTCCCGGGCCTTCATGGTATCGATCTTCGAACGGTACTTCCTGGTGGCCTTCTGGTTTGTGGTCGGCGGCATGCCTGCCGCTATCCTGGCCCGTGGCATGGTTGCCCTGGCGGAACAGTGGCCTCAGGCTGCGGCGCGGCCCCGGTTTGTCCGGTGGGCCGAATGGCTGGCCTGGATTCCTGCCCGTCTTGTCTCGGTAACCTTCGGGGTTGCCGGCGACCTGGCCGGTTGGCTCGGTGAGGCGA
Organism: Pseudomonadota bacterium; assembly: GCA_034189235.1. Lineage (GTDB taxonomy): Bacteria > Pseudomonadota > Gammaproteobacteria > Pseudomonadales > Oleiphilaceae > Marinobacter. The sequence continues at coordinate 8,181 of JAXHVJ010000054.1, read as the reverse complement.
AGGGTTTGCTGCTGGCGGTCCGCAAGCCGGCCGGGGAACTGCTGGCCGAGTCAGCGAACAGCGCATTGACCGGTTACGCGCTTGATCCGGAGCGGTTCCTGAAGGTGCATCCGGAGGAGTGGTCCCGGTTCGGCTCGACCAGCGTGGCCGCGGTCAGGGACCTGCTCAATCGCACCATGCTGGCGTGGCTGTGTGCATTGGCCTTGCTGGTGATTTCCGGTGTTGTCTGATCTGTCTGGTCGAAAAAAATCCGGCTCTCAGAGGCCGGATTTTTTTTGTTCCCAGAGAATTTCCTCATTCCCATCCCGGCGCGCAAGCACCCGCGCAATGACGAACAGCAGGTCGGAAAGCCGGTTAAGGTAATGGCGTGATGCGGTATTGATGGAATCCTCGTGACCGAGCGCCACAACCACCCGCTCGGCACGACGGCAGACGGCCCGGGCAAGGTGGCACTGGGCTGCGGCAGCTGTTCCGCCGGGCAGGATGAAATTCTTCAACGCCGGCAGGTGTTCGTTGTGCCGGTCCAGGGTTTGCTCGAGCCACTGGATATGGTCGTCCCCGATAACCCGGCTCCCGGGAATGGCAAACTCGCCACCGAGATCGAACAGATGATGCTGGATGCGACGCAGCGATTCGATCAGTTCGTCATCCCGATCAAGGGTTTCAATGAGCAAGCCGATGTGGCAGTTGAGTTCGTCAGCCGTACCCATGGCCTCGACCCGTTGGGCGTTCTTGGCGATGCGATTGCCGTCCGCGAGGCCGGTGGAACCGTCATCTCCGGTACGGGTGTAGATCTTCGAAAGGCGGTTGCCCATCAGGAAGCTCCTTTGACTCTTAATGTGGCGACAGTTGTTTTACCCTGTCCGTCAGCAACTGGTTCACCGGTGTCGGGACATCAAGGCGCAGGCCGAGCTGCACCAGGTACCCGTTGATGAAGTCGATCTCGGTCCCGCGTCCGTTCAGGATATCGCCACGCATGGAAGAGGTGTTCCGGGCGGTGTTGCCGGCGACAGTCTCGATTCTCTGGCGCAACTCCCCGGGCGTGGGCTTGCCGATGCCCCCGGCGTTCATCAGGCTCGCGATTTCGTTGCACAGTGGGTCGATGTAACGCAGGAAGAAATCGTTGGTCAGGATATCGCCGTTGGGGCAGTCCAGGATGGCGGTGAAGGGATTGATGCCTGCGTTGATCACCAGTTTTTGCCAGAGCCGGACGAGGATCTGGTCTTCCGCATGGACCATAAGGCCGGTCGTCGCGAGCCGTGCGACCACACCGGGAAGCTCCGGCCGGGCGGCGGGGGTCAGAGGGCCCACCCGGGTTTCACCGGTACCGGCATGGACTACCCGGTCCGCATCCGGGCGGTTGGCGCCTTCGGTGGTGGCGGCGGCCAGGATGGGGCGTTCGTGCCAGGCATCCGCGACTGCCTGCTGGCTGCCGAGTCCGTTCTGGAACAGGACAATGGGGGCCGGTTCCGGTATCCGGGGCAGCCAGTGTTGGAGGGCGTCGAGGGTGTCGCCGGCCTTGGTGGTGACCAGCAGCAAGCTCAGGTCATCCGGGGATTGGAGCCAGGGCAGGGCAATGGTGCGTTGGCTGCCCTGGATTGATCCGAAGGTATAGCGGAGGGTGGCCGCAGCCGGATCGGCGTCCGGTCGCGGCAGAAAGGCAACCCGGTCCTGCGGGAGCAGGGCGGCCCAGAGCCGCCCCAATGAGCCTGCGCCCAGGATGCCGATCATGGCCTTACATGGCCTCGATGTCGGCCCGCTGGTCACTCAGCCGTCTCAGGCTTCCCTGGGCGTCCCGGAGTTTTTCCTTCTCCTTTTCAACCACCTCGGCCGGTGCCTTGGCGGTGAACTTCTCGTTGCCCAACTTGCCCTCGAGGCGGCCGATTTCCTTCTTCAGGCGATCCAGCTCCTTGTCCAGGCGCTTGAGCTCGGCGTCCTTGTCGATCAGTCCGGCCATGGGGACCAGGACCTCCATCTCGCCCACCAGCTGGGTGGCAGACATGGGGGCCTTGTCACCCTCGAACCACTCCAGTTTTTCGAGCTTGGCCAGAGACATCAGGAACTGGCGGTTGTCGTTCATGCGGCGCTGGTCATCGGCGTTGCCGCCTTTCAGTAGCACGGGTACCTGTCTGGCCGGGGAGATGTTCATCTCGCCACGGATATTCCGCACAGCGACAATGACACCCTTGAGCCATTCGATATCGGCGGCTACGTCGGCATCCTGCATGCTGGCATCCGGTTGCGGGTAGGGTTGCAGCATGATGCTGTCACCCTGCTTGCCGGCCAGCGGGGCGATGCGCTGCCAGATTTCTTCGGTGATGAACGGCATGATCGGATGCGCCAGACGCAGAACCGCTTCCAGCACGCGAACCAGCGTGCGGCGGGTGCCGCGCTTGGATTCGGCGCTGGCGTTGTCGTCGTTCAGTACCGGCTTGGACAGCTCCAGGTACCAGTCGCAGTATTCGTTCCAGATGAACTCGTACAGGGCGTAGGCGGCCAGATCGAAGCGGTACTGGTCCAGATGGCGGATCACTTCCTGTTCGCAGTGCTGCAGTTCGCTGATAATCCAGCGGTCGGCCAGGGACAGTCGCACCGGCTGGTCGTTGACGCCGCAGTCCTCGCCCTCGGTGTTCATGAGTACGTAGCGGGCGGCGTTCCAGAGCTTGTTGCAGAAGTTGCGGTAGCCTTCCAGGCGCTTCATGTCCCAGTTGATGTCACGGCCGGTGGTGGCCATGGCCGCCAGGGTGAAGCGCAGAGCGTCGGTACCGTGGGCAGCGATGCCCTCCGGGAATTCCTTTCTGGTGCGCTTGCTGATCTTCTCGGCCAGCTTGGGCTGCATCAGGTTGCCGGTACGCTTCGCGAGCAGGTCATCCAGGCTGATGCCGTCGATCATGTCGAGCGGATCAATGACATTACCCTTGGACTTGGACATCTTGTCGCCGTGCTCGTCCCGGATCAGGCCGGTGACATAGACGGTCCTGAACGGTACCTGGGGAGTGCCATCCTCGTTCTTCATGAAGTGCATGGTCATCATGATCATCCGGGCAACCCAGAAGAAAATGATGTCGAAACCGGTGACCAGCACGTTGGTAGGGTGGAAGGTCTTCAGACGTTCGGTGATTTCCGGCCAGCCCAGGGTGCCGAAGGTCCACAGCGCGGAGCTGAACCAGGTGTCCAGAACGTCTTCATCCTGCTCCAGGGCCACGTTGGCGGCCAGGTTGTGCTTCCGGCGCACTTCTTCTTCGCTGCGGCCGACATAGATGTTGCCTTCAGCGTCGTACCAGGCCGGGATCCGGTGACCCCACCACAGCTGACGGGAGATACACCAGTCCTGGATGTCGCGCATCCAGGCGAAATACATGTTCTCGTACTGTTTGGGCACGAACCGGATGCGGCCGTCCTCGACCGCTTCGATGGCGGGCCTGGCCAGGGTCTTGGCGTCGGCAAACCACTGGTCGGTGAGCATCGGTTCGATAATCAGGCCGGAGCGGTCCCCGCGGGGTACGCTCAGCACGTGGTCTTCGACCCGCTCGAGCAGGCCGTTGACCTTCATGTCGGTGACCACCTGGTCCCGTGCCTTTTCCCGGGTCAGGCCGGCGTAGGCCGCCGGAATCTTGCCGTCGATCTCGGTGTTCTCGGTGCCGTCCGCGTTGAACACTTCGGCCAGGTCCCGGATATTGGCATCCTGGGTCATGACGTTGATCATGGGCAGGTTGTTGCGCTTGCCGACGGCGTAGTCGTTGAAGTCGTGGGCCGGGGTGATCTTGACGCAGCCGGAGCCTTTCTCCGGGTCGGCGTGATGGTCGGCCACGATCGGAATACGGCGGTTGACCAGCGGCAGGGTCACGAACTTGCCGATCAGGTGCTGGTAGCGCTCGTCGTCCGGGTGGACAGCGACGGCGGTATCACCGAGCAGGGTTTCCGGTCGGGTGGTGGCGACCACCAGGTGGTTTTTGCCGTCCCGGGTTTTTGCGCCGTCGGCCAGCGGGTAACGCAAGTGCCAGAAGAATCCTTTTTCTTCCTTGTTTTCGACCTCAAGGTCGGAGATGGCCGTGTGCAGTTTCGGGTCCCAGTTCACCAAACGCTTGCCCCGGTACACCAGTCCTTCGTCATACAGGCGGATGAAGACTTCCTGGACCGCCCTGTAGAAGCCCTCGTCCATGGTGAAGCGTTCGTTGCTCCAGTCCACCGAGTTGCCCAGGCGGCGCATCTGGCGGGTGATGGTGCCGCCGGAGTGTTCCTTCCAGTCCCAGATGCGCCTGATGAATTCTTCCCGACCGAGGTCGTGGCGGGTTTTGCCTTCTTCAGCGGCGAGTTTGCGCTCGACCACCATCTGGGTGGCGATGCCGGCGTGGTCGGTGCCGACCGTCCATAGGGTGTTGCGGCCCTGCATGCGCTTGTAGCGGGTGAGGGTGTCCATGATGGTGTGCTGAAAGGCATGGCCCATGTGCAGGCTGCCGGTCACGTTGGGCGGCGGGATGGCGATGCTGTAGGACTCACCTTTGCCGCTGGGGCGGAAGTACCCTTTGGATTCCCAGTTTTCGTACCACTGGCGCTCGATCTTTTCTGGCTGGTAGGTTTTTTCCATGGGTTTCTGCAGTGACCGTTGTTGATGCTCTGGACGGAATTTTGAAAGCGCCGATTATACATGGTCGCTTTGGTTGCAGCGAGCTCAAGCCCGCCGCGAGCGCCACATGTGACGCAGCGAGCGGCTGGCGAAGGCCAGGAATACCGGGGCGCCGGCCATGAGATAGAAGTAGTAGGTGACGAAGCGCCAGATCAGGATGGCGGCGGCGGCCTCCTGTTTGGCGATCATCGGGGCGAGCAGGGCCAGGGACGTGAGTTCAGTGCCGCCCGCCCCGCCGGGCAGGAAGCTGAGATGGCCGGCGGCCATCGACAGCATCTGCACCAGAAAGGTCCAGGCCCAGGCAATGCTCTGCCCGAGCCCGGTGATTGCCAGGTACAGCAAGCTGTAGCGCAACAGCCAGTGACCGGCACTGAGCAGGAACGCCAGCGCCAGCGTGCGGCGCGGCAGGCTCAGGGTCGCGAGCAGCGCAAGGCGAAAGTGGAGCAAGCGCCGGGTGAGGCCGAAGCGGGTCTGGGAGCGGACCTTGAGCTTCCGCAGCCAGGTGCCGGTGACCTTCAGCGCGCGCGAGTAATGCCTGAGTAATAGTCCCAGAAAGATCAGGCCGCCGCTCAGCAGCAGCAAGGGCACGCCCACCATCCAGCCAATCCGCAGATCGACGGCTTCGAGAAACACATACAGCGCGACGCCGACCAGCGCGAAGAGAAAAAACAGCATGTCGATGAGCTGGTCGACGGCGAACACCGCCGAGGCCTGGGTGGGGCGCATACCGTGACGGATCAGCAGCGTCAGCAGCGTGACCGGGCCGCCTGTTCCGCCGGGCGTGGCGCAGTAGGCGAATTCCGTAGATATCACGATGCCCAGCGCGCGGGGCTGGCCGAGTGTGCCAGCGCGTCCGGCCAGCAGCAGGCGCAGCCGCAGCGCGTTGAGATTCCAGCCGATCAGCACCAGCCCCAGCATGAACAGCAGCCGATCCAGGGGAAAGGCGCGCAGCTGCGCGAACAGACCCGGACCGCCCAGCAACAGAGGAATGGCCAGTGCGGCGATCAAGCCTGCTCCGAGCAGCCATGAGGTGCGTTTCATGCAGCGGTTCCTTATTCGGCCTGAAGAGCGAGCCAGTCACGCTTGGTGATGGGGCGCCGGCCTTGTTTGATCAGTTCGGCCAGGGTTTGCAGCCAGTAGTCATGTGCGCCACGGTAGCGCATGTCGATCGGGTGCACGCCCAGGCGCAACAGCGAAGCGGTCCGATGACGGCGGCGCTGGGCGGTGCTGACCAGACGTGACATGCCGCGCCGCCAGGCGCTGCGGGCGCTCCATACCAGTCCCGGGGCGTCGACCCGGGTAAAGGCGGGGAGCCGGTAGAGACTCCGGGGATCGCTGGTGTAACTCAGCGGCCGCTGGGCGAGCGCGCGGCGGGTGCCCGGGCTCATCAGCCAGGCCGGCGCGACGAAGCCCGAAAGGGGCCAGCCGAAATCGCCGAACATGGCGATGCCGGCATCGAGGCGCGCCAGGGCCTCGCTTTCGTCGAGTGCCTGGAATTCACCCTCGACGGTATAGATGCGCCGCATGAAGTAGTCCCGGGGCGTGCGCGGCGGCGGGCCGTCGTCGCAATGATAGTAGCCATGGAGCGCCAGTTCGTCGCCCGCGGCCAGGCGCGCATCGAGTCGGTCGCGGAAGGCGGTGTCCCGGCGGCAGTCGTTGCCGTGATGAAACTCGGGCACCACCAGCCAGGTGATGGGAATAGGCCCCGTCCGCCGGCTCAGGGCGTCGACCTCGCCGAGAAAGTCGCGATAGGCGGGCCAGGTGGCCGGCGAGACGTCGTGCAGCACCAGGGCCAGGAAACGCTCAGCCATATCGGCGCTCCTCGGCCGCTGGCCATTGTCCCGTCAGCTCCCGGTAATGGCCGAGCAATGTCTCCATCACCACGGGCCAGCCATGGTGGCGCTCCACATGCTGGCGGGCCCGGCGCCCCATTGCACGGGGGTCGCCGGCGAACAGCTCGCGCACCCTGGAGGCCATGTCCTCTGAGCAGTGCGGTTCGCACAACAGCCCACAGCTGGCGGGAATGATCTCGGCTAAGGCACCGGCGCGGGATGCCACCACGGGAATGCCGCTGGCCATCGCCTCCAGCGCTGCCAGTCCGAAGGTTTCCGCGGTGCCGGCATGCAGCATGGCGTCGCTGCTGGCCAGACAGCGGGCGGCTTCTTCGGCGGGCATGTAGTCGAACACGGTCACATTGTCGGGCACCCGGGTCGGCATGTGCGAGCCGATCAGCAGCAGGTGATAGCCATGCCCGAGCCAACGGGCGACGTCGAGCAGCTCGCCGATGTTCTTCTCGCGGCTGGCACGGCCGATAAATACCAGAAGGTGCGTGTCCTCGGCCAGGCCGAGCCGGTCACGCAGACCGGGATCGCGGCGCTCGGGATGAAAAGTGTCGAGATCGACGCCGAGCGGCTGCAGATATGCGTTGTCGAGTCCGATCCGGTGCAGCGTCTCAACCATGCAGCGGCTCGGGGCCAGGACACGGTCGAAACGGCGGTAGAGGCGTCGCACGTAAGCCTCGGCACGGGGCGTGGCCCAGCGGCCGAATAAGGTCCCCATCAGGCGCGGAACATCGGAGTGATAGAAGCCCACCACCGGTACCTTCAGCCGGTGCCCGGCCTCCAGCGCGGCCCAGGCCGTAACGTAAGGGTCGCCGGCCTCAATGATGTCCGGCTGCAATTCGATCAGTGTCTGTCGCCAGGCCTTGCGGCGCAGCGGGAAGCGATAACCCTGGCCGAAGGGCAGGGGCGGCGAGGCCACGTAATGTATGGTCTGCTCCTGGCGGGAGTGGACTCCCGGAACGAGCAGATCGTGGGTGATGTCGGGATGATCGGCGAGAAAGCGTTGCTTGGCAGTGAGATAGGTCTTGACGCCGCCGCTGACTGGCGCGTAGAACATGGTGATATCGGCAATATGCAAGTGCTCTCTCCTTTTCCTGGATACGTCGTTCGATCCTGAATGCCAATCATGGCGTGATGTTACGCAGTATAGCGAAACTGGTCGAGGCGGCACGAAATAGGCGGCGCCATCGTCGGTCCCTCAAGCCAGCGCGTTGGTGAAGGTGTAGCCGCTTTCAGCCCCGGACATACTCCCTCAACGCCCGATCTTCATGCAGGGTCATACCTCAAGCCCTGTTTTTTCAATGAAGCGTCGTGTATAAAATGGCACCAAACGAAATCGTCGTAACTGCGCACATACAGGGAACTTGCCGGTGACCAGCCATGCCTCCTCCTCCAACGCCAATACATCCTCCATCGCCGCCCGGCCCATTGGGGTTGAGCGGGCCCAACGGTCGGATCTGCCCCATTGTGTGATCCTTCCGGCCCTGACCCGCCCGGTTTCCGGGCAGCCGCCGGTGCGGATCTTTCTGGGCACCCAGTCGGCACAGATTCGCGCCCAGCGCATCTTTTTCTACTCGGTCGAAAAGTTTCGTGACACCTCGCGCGAATATCGCATCTATCTGATGAAGGACATCAGTGGCTTCGACCGCCGCCGCTGGCGAACCGGCTTCACCAACTATCGCTTTGCCATTCCCGAGTTTGCCGGCGGCGAGG
>JAXHVJ010000053.1:0-17783 GCA_034189235.1 Pseudomonadota bacterium | reverse complement strand
GATCAGAGCAATCCTCCGGAAGCAGCGGTCAAGTCACTGGAGCAGGACAAATACTATGACCGGATTGTAAAAGCCTTTATTCCGACCCAGTACGTCATGACCTTCATGGGCGCCTGGCTGGCCAGCCGGAAAAAGACACCGCTTGAAGACAAGATCGGTCTGACCCTGACGGTCGGAGCCATCAATGGCGTTGGCATCAACACCGCCCATGAGCTGGGTCACAAGTCGAACAAATTCAACAAACTGATGGCGATGGCCGCACTGGCGCCCACCGGTTACACACACTTCGTGGTGGAGCACAATTTCGGCCACCACAAGCGGGTGGCAACACCGGAGGATCCCGCCAGCAGCCGGATGGGTGAGAGTTTCTGGAAGTTTCTGCCGCGCACCGTGGTGGGTGGCATCAAGTCGTCCATCAAGATCGAGAAGGCCCGTCTTGCCCGGAAGGGAAAATCCTTCTGGAGCCTGGACAACGAGCTGCTGCAGGGCTGGGCCCTGAGTGCCGGCTTCTTTGGTGCGACTACGCTGGTATGTGGTCCGCGGGCGGTTCCGTTCCTGGCGGCTCAGGCAGTGTATGGAGCCAGTCTGCTGGAGAGCGTGAACTATATCGAGCACTATGGTCTGCTGCGGCAGAAGGACAAGAACGGCAAGTATGAACGCACCAGGCCGGAGCACAGCTGGAACAGCAATCACATTGTAACCAACCTGTTCCTGTATCAGCTGCAGCGCCATTCCGATCACCACGCCCATCCCACACGGAGCTTCCAGGCCCTGAGGCACTTCGAGGATGCACCGCAACTGCCCGGTGGCTACGCCTCAATGCTGCTGCCCGCCTACATCCCGAAGTGGTGGTTTGAGGAGATGGACAAGCGGGTGATCGACCACTATGAAGGGGATCTGAGCAAGATCAACTGGGATCCGGACCGGAAGGAAGAACTGATGGCCAAATACGCCGATTATGCGGCGGAAGTGGCTGCCAGGAGCAAGGCGAAAAAAGAATCCCCGGATTCCGAGGTAGAAGCTGCATAAAGCAACCCCGGGGCCGGCGGAACAGCCGGCCCCTTCCCTCACATCTTCACTTCCCCACTTCTTACTTTCTCACTGACCATAATCGCCTGCCGGTCGTGGCAAGCTTTCCCGCTCCGGAACTCAGAACCACTCCGCCTTCATGTTCAGACAGGTGTCATCCTGGTTGCGCAGCAATACCAGGTCCCGGGCAACGGTGGGCAGTTCCCAGTGGAAGAAGTACCGGGCGGCCTGCAGCTTGCCGTTATAGAAGTTCTGTTGGTCTTCGCCGGAAGCCGATTCCAGGGCCTTCGCAGCGGCATTGGCCTGGCGCAGCCACATCCAGGCCACGGTTATATGCCCGAACAGGTGCAAATAGCAGGCGGCGTTGGCCAGGACGTTATCGGGGTTGCCGCCGCCCACCAGGGATTTGCCCAGGCTCTGGGTGACTTTGACCGCCTGTTGCAGGGTTTCACTCAGGGACAGGGCCCACTGTTGGCAGCGGTCGGTGGTGCCGGCTTCGAGGTCGACCTGCATTTCCTGCATCAGCAGCTGGAGACCGTGGCTCTGGTCCTGCCAGATTTTGCGGCCGAGCAGGTCCAGGGCCTGGATGCCGTTGGTGCCCTCGTGGATGGGGTTGAGGCGATTATCCCGCCAGCACTGTTCGACCGGGTATTCCCGGGTGTAGCCGGCGCCGCCATAGACCTGGATTGCCAGGTCGTTGGCTTTCGGGCCGTACTCCGAAGGCCAGGCCTTCATCACCGGGGTCAGCAGGTCGAGCAGCTTGCCGGCTTCCAGGCGTTTCTGCTCGTCCGGGTGGGTGTTCTGGTCATCCACCAGGCGTGCGCCATAGAGGCACAGGGCCAGGCCGCCTTCACTGTAGGCTTTTTGCGCCAGCAGCATGCGGCGTACATCCGCGTGTTCGATGATGGGCACCTGCGGGCTTTCCGGGTTCTTTTCGGAGGGTTTGCGGCCCTGCAGGCGGTCTTTGGCGTATTCGAGGCTGTGCATGTAGCCCCGGTAGCCGATGACCGCTGCGCCAAATCCGACACCCAGGCGGGCTTCGTTCATCATCTGGAACATGTATTTGAGGCCCTGGTGGGGTTCGCCAACCAGGTAGCCGTGGCATGGGGCGTCGTCGCCGAAGCTCAGGGCGGTGGAGGTGGTGCCGCGATAGCCGAGTTTGTGGATCAGACCGGCGAGGCTGACGCCATTGCGTTCGCCGGGGTTGCCTTCGGAATCAACCCGGAACTTGGGCACGATGAACAGGGAGATGCCTTTGACCCCGGCGGGGGCGCCTTTGATCCTGGCAAGGACCAGGTGGACGATGTTATCAGTGATGGACTGCTCGCCGCCGGAGATGTAGATCTTGGCCCCTTTGATCAGGTAGTGCCCCTCGTCGGTCGGGCTGGCGGAGGTGCGGATGTCCGCCAGGCTGGAGCCGGCGTGAGGCTCGGTCAGGGCCATGGTGCCGGAGAAGCGGCCGGAGAGCATGTGCGGCAGATAGGTGGCCTTCTGCTGCTCATCACCGAAGATGCGGATCACGTTGGCGGCCGCGGTGGTCAGGAACGGGTAGCCGGCGGTGCCGGGGTTGGCGGCGGTGAAGAAGCCGTTGCAGGCGACCATAACGGATTCGGGCAGTTGCATGCCGCCAAGCTCGTAGTCGTACCGTCCGGCGATGAAACCGGCTTCGGCGTAAGCGTCAAAGGCCTGTTTGACCTGGGGCAGCATTTTGACCTGACCGTCTTCGAACCGGGGTTCGTCCTTGTCGGCAGCGCTGTTGTGTGTGGCAAATTGTTCGCGGGCCATCTTGTCGGCGGTTTCGATGACGGCGTCGAAGGTGTCTTTGTTGTGTTCGCTGAAGCGCTCCCGGGTGATCAGGGATTCGGTATCGAGTACTTCGTAGAGCTGGAATGCCAGGTCTCGGCGGTCGATCAGGGTGTCGGTCATTCTTGGTCTCCTGTTTGTTTTGTTGCTGCTAGATTCGCATAACCGGTGGCCACGTTGGAACCCGTTTTGTAACCAGGCGTCCGGCCACCACCCGGGTAATGGATTGGTAGCATTGATTAGTCACAATGTGACTTGACCTGGCCCTCCGGGCACGTATCATCGGATTCCTGGTTCGACTGACGGAGCAACCAATGGCCCAAAGGTCCTTCGGCTGCAAACAGACCATTCGCCCGCCTGTAACGGCTGATATCGCCCGCCACCGCGGTCGTCTGCCCTATTTCCCGGATCCACCCTTCATCTGATCCCGGGCTTCCGGCGTATTCCTGCTGCCCTTATGTCATGCAGGGTCCGCTTCCGGAGGCTAGACTTCTGCAAATACGCTTTTCCGTACTCAGAAGAAAAAAACGATAACGAGGTTGCGATGTCGCTACCGCTGGTTGTTTTACTGCCTTTCCTGGGGGCGATTGCCGCGCCCCTGTTCGCTCAGGGGGGGCGAACGGCAATTGCCATTGCCTCTTCCGTTCCGGCCGTGATTGCATTGGTGGCGCTTTACCCGAACTGGCAGGTATTGGCCGACGGTGGCTATGTTCTGTTCCATCAGGAGTGGCTACCGGCACTCGGCCTCTCGCTCAGTTTTCGTCTGGACGGCCTGTCCCTGCTGTTTGCGTTGCTGATCCTGGTCATCGGGCTGCTGATCATCCTCTATGCCCGCTACTACCTGAAGCCGAAGGAAAACATCGCCAAGTTCTACGCGCTGCTGCTCTGCTTCAAAGGTGCGATGCTGGGTATCGTGATGTCCAGCAACCTGTTGCTGATGCTGATTTTCTGGGAGCTGACCAGCCTGGTCTCATTCCTGCTCATCAGTTACTGGACCCACAAGCAGGACGCCCGCCGTGGTGCCCGGATGGCCCTGGCGGTGACTGGCGGCGGCGGCCTTGCGTTGCTCGCCGGCATCCTGATCATCGGCAACATCGTCGGTAGCTACGAGCTGGACGACGTTCTTGCCGCCGGCGACCAGATCAAGGCCCACGCCATGTATCCGGTAGCGCTGACGCTGGTGCTGCTCGGCGCCTTCACCAAGTCGGCCCAGTTTCCGTTCCACTTCTGGTTGCCTCACGCCATGCAGGCGCCGACACCGGTTTCCGCCTACCTGCACTCGGCCACCATGGTAAAGGCCGGCGTATTCCTGATGGCCCGGTTGTATCCGGCGCTGGCAGGTACTGAACAGTGGTTTTATATGGTGAGCTTTACCGGTATGGCGACGCTGCTGCTCGGAGCCTATGTCGCCATGTTCAAGCATGATCTAAAGGGTCTGCTGGCCTATTCCACGGTCAGCCACCTGGGCCTGATCACCCTGCTGTTCGGCATGGGCACACAGCTGGCCGCCGTAGCCGCCGTCTTCCACGTGATCAACCACGCCATCTTCAAGGCCTCGCTGTTCATGGCGGCCGGTATCATCGACCACGAAACCGGCACCCGGGATATGCGCAGGATCAACGGGCTCTGGCGCTATATGCCCCACACCGCGACCCTGGCCATGGTGGCAGCGTCCTCGATGGCCGGCGTACCGCTGCTGAACGGCTTTCTGAGCAAGGAAATGTTCTTTGCCGAATCCCTGGCACTGAACCTGCCAGGACTCTGGGCCTGGCTGCCACCGATTGTGGCGACCCTGGCCGGTATCTTCGCGGTGGCCTATTCGGCGCGTTTCATCCACGATGTCTTCTTCAACGGCAAGCCGGTGGACCTGCCGATATACCCGCCCCACGAACCACCGCGTTACATGAAGATCCCGGTGGAAATCCTGGTGTTTGCCTGTGTGATGGTGGGTATGTTCCCGGCGATCTCTGTCGGCCCCCTGCTTTACTCCGCAGCATCCGCCACCCTGGGCGGCGATGTGCCGGACTACAAGCTCACCGTGATTCATGGCCTGAACCTGCCGTTACTGATGAGTTTTGTTGCCTTTTTCGGTGGTTTGCTGATGTATTCCCAGCGCCAGCGCTTCTTCGATTTCCACGCACGGTTCAAGGAAGTGGATGAAAAAGCCGTGTTCGAAGCAGTGGTCGCGCGGATTGTCGCCTTCTCACACGACCTGACTGCCCGTATCGAGAACGGCTCGCTGCAACGCTACGCTTTGTTGCTGGTATTGAGCGTGATTGCCGTGGCCACGGCACCCCTGATGAATGTGGGCGTCTTTGTGGGTGAACCGGGGCTGGGCCCGGTTGACCTTGCCACCGCAATCGGGGCGGGAGTACTCATCGTTTGTGCTCTGCTGGCAGCCTTCCTGCACCGCGAGCGTTTCTATGCTCTGGTGCTGCTCAGTGTGGTGGGATTGATCGTGGCGCTCATCTTCGCCCGTTTCTCCGCGCCGGATCTGGCCATGACGCAGCTATCCGTGGAAGTGGTTACCATCGTGCTACTGATGCTGGCACTGTTCTATATGCCGTCCTGGACTCCGCTGGAAAGCACCCGGAGTCAGCGCACCCGGGATGCCTTCATCGCTCTGATTGCCGGCGTCGGTATGACCCTGGTTACCCTGGCCATGCTGACCCGGCCCTTCAGCCCGATTTCCGACTTCTTCCTGGATAACAGTAAATCCGGCGGGGGCGGAACCAACGTGGTGAATGTGATTCTGGTGGACTTCCGGGGCTTTGATACCCTGGGCGAGATCACGGTTCTGGCCATTGCCGCCCTGGGTATTTACGCCATGCTCAAGGACACCGTCCTGACGCCGCCCCCGGACGATGGCATGGGCCACCCATGGACCCGGGATGCCCATCCGATGATGCTCAGGCAGATTGCCCGGCCGATGCTGCCGCTGGCACTGATGATATCGGCGTTCATCTTCCTGCGAGGCCACAACCTTCCCGGCGGTGGTTTTATCGCCGGCCTGATCACTTCCGTGGCCCTGATCCTCCAGTACATTGCCAGCGGCATGGTCTGGACCGAGGAGAGGATCGGAATCAAATACCACAATGTCATCGGCCTGGGCCTGCTGTTCGCGATCATTGCCGGGGCCGGCAGCCTGGCGTTCAACTATCCGTTCCTGACCTCCACCTTCGGGTACATCACCTGGCCGGTGGTGGGCAAGTTCGAGCTGGCCTCGGCGATGGTATTTGACCTTGGTGTCTACCTGACGGTAATCGGGGCCACCCTGCTGGCCCTGGTCAGCATAGGCCGGCTCTCGCCACACTCCGCCATCAAGCCCCGGAAGGAGGGTGCATAATGGAGCTCGTCTTTGCGCTGGTCATCGGTGCCCTGACCTCCTCGGGCGTATACCTGTTGCTCAGGGCCCGGACATTCCCTGTAGTGGTCGGGCTTACGCTGATCTCCTATGGCGTTAATCTTTTCCTTTTCTCCAGCGGGCGCCTGGCGACCGGGAGCCAGCCCATCCTGGGCAGCACCGAAAACTATTCCGATCCGTTACCACAGGCACTGGTGCTTACTGCCATCGTGATCGGCTTTGCCATGACAGCCTTCGTGGTTGTGCTGTCCCTGAGAAACCTCGCGGATAATGAGGACGACCATGTAGACGGTCGCCAGGGAGAACGACCGGAAAAACCGGAGCAGAAAAGTAAGGAGGAACGCAGTCAATGAACCACTGGCTTGTGGCTCCGATTCTGATTCCCCTGCTCGGTGGTGTCCTGCAGGCATTCATGGGCTATGCCCCGATCAGCCTGCGGCGTACCCTGGCTCTTGGCACCACAGTGCTTCTGCTGGTTTCTGCCATCGTGCTGCTGATGATGGCCAATGACGGCAGCTACCGGCTGTATGCGTTTGGTAACTGGCAGCCGCCATTCGGTATTGTTCTGGTCCTGGACCGCCTGGCCGCACTGATGCTGGTGATGACCGCCGTTCTGGCCCTGTTCGCCCACCTGTTCTCCATTGATGGTGCGGACGAGGGCAACCGCCAGTTCCATGGTCTGTTCCTGTTTCAGCTGATGGGGCTGAACATCGCCTTTATGACCGGCGATCTGTTCAACCTGTTCGTGGCCTTCGAGGTACTACTGATAGCCTCCTACGGCCTGCTGATGCACGGCGGCGGCACCGCGCGGACCGTTCCTGGCCTGCACTACGTGGTGCTTAACCTGGCGGGTTCGGCGGTGTTCCTGATCAGTGTCGGCATGATCTACAGCGTCACCGGCACCCTCAACATGGCCGACCTCGCCATTCGGGTGCCGTTGCTCTCCGGTGAGGAGCTGGAGCTGGTCAAGGCCGGTGGCATGATGCTCCTGGTTGTGTTCGCCCTCAAGGCCGCCCTCCTGCCCCTGAGTTTCTGGCTGCCCCGAGCCTATGCCCGTGCCACCGCCCCGGTGGCCGCTCTGTTTGCGGTCATGACCAAGGTTGGCATCTACGCAATCCTGCGGGTTTACCTGCTGATATTCGGCGACGATGCCGGAGCACTGGCCAACCTGGGAATGGACTGGCTTTTCCCGTTGGCACTACTCACCCTGATCATGGGCGTAGTCGGCGCCCTGGGGGCCCAGAGCCTGAAGACTCTCGTGGCCTGGCAGGTCATTATCTCGGTCGGAACCCTTCTGGCACCCATTGCCCTGGGTTCCGAGGAGGCCATCTCCGCAGCACTGTTCTATCTGCTCAGCACGACCTGGACTGTCGCCGGGCTCTTCCTGCTGGCGGAGCTGGTGGCCAGTCAGCGCGGCAGTGCGTTGGACAAGATTGTGACCGCGCCGTGCATGCATAACCGCACACTGATCAGTGTGCTGTTCCTCGTCGGCGCGGTCGCCGCTGCGGGCCTGCCACCCCTGAGCGGCTTCTTTGCCAAGGTCCTGATCCTCAACTCGGTGACTTCCGGCCCCGAGATGGCGTGGCTCTGGTCTGTTGTGCTGATTGGTGGTTTCTTCACGGTTATCGCCTACACCCGTGCCGGAAGCATTGTCTTCTGGCGGACCGTTAACGGCCATATCGAAGAGCCAAAACCGCTCGGGGTTAACCTGCGAGCCGCCACCGGAGCCCTGATCGGCATGAGCCTGGTTATTGTTGCCTTCGCGGGCCCGATCAACGAATACACCGACGCGACCGCAGCACAGCTGCAGAACCGCGCGGCCTATCTGGAAATCCTGCAGACTCCGATGGTCGGGGAGGACAACTGATGCTTGACCGACTGAGCTTTCCCCAGCCCTGGCTCAGCCTGATCCTGTTTGTCACCTGGCAGTTCCTGAGTGATGGCATCAGTGGCGGCAGCCTGGTACTGGGCCTGATTCTGGCCTGGGCAATCCCGCAGATAACCCAGGGCTTCTGGCCCGAACGCCCCTCATTCATACGCTTCTGGCTGATGCCAAAATACCTGGCTCGCGTGCTCAAGGACATTGTTATTGCCAGCTTCGAGGTAGCGGCACTGATTATCAGCCCGCGCAAACCGCGCCCCGCATTCGTCTGCTACCCGCTGGAATTGGAGCACCCCCTGGCTATTTCCATTCTCGCCAGCACCATTTCCCTGACGCCGGGGACGGTCAGTGCAGACGTCAGTGACGACCAGCGCCTGTTGCTGATTCACGCCCTGGACACCGAGAATGAACAGGAAACGATCAACAACATCCGAAAACGCTATGAACAGCCCCTGCTGGAGATGTTCAAATGATCACCATTGTCCTCTACATCACCATCGCCATGGTCACCCTGGCTGCCTTGCTGAACGTGTATCGCCTGATCAAGGGGCCGGATGCGCCCGACCGCGTGTTGGCACTGGATAGCCTGTACATCAATGCAATCGCGCTGATCATTCTCCTGGGTATCACCCTGGGCAGCCGCATGTATCTTGAATCAGCCCTGCTGATCGCGGCCATGGGCTTTGTCGGTACCGTCGCCATGGCCAAGTATCTCAAGCGCGGTAGTGTGATCGAATAGGAGAGCTTTATGAATCCGTTTGCCGAATACGCCATTGCTTTCCTGCTCCTGCTCGGGGGCGCCTTTACCCTGATTGGCGCCATTGGCCTGGCGCGCCTGCCGGATTTCTTCACCCGCCTGCACGGCCCCACCAAGGCCACCACCCTGGGCGTGGGCGCCATCATGTTCAGCTCGGTGATCTACTTCACCGCACGGGGGGAGGGTCTCGGCATCTCCGAAGTGTTGATCACCGTATTCCTGTTCATGACTGCTCCGGTCAGCGCCAACATCCTGGCCAAGGCGGCCATGCATATCGGGGTGAAGACCATGGATGGGACACAAGGAAAGCCCTGGGAGCAGTGATTGATAGCGGTTCCCGTCTTGGCCAAACTGTGTCATAGTCAGCGTTTTGATCGTAACAACAAGCACCAACAGAGAAAGAGGAACACAAAATGGCGCAGACCCGAATCCTGCCTCCGGCAAAGAACGCCTATCAGTACCCGCTGCTTATCAAACAGCTCCTGCTTTCAGGCCCTCGCTATAACCCCGACCAGGAAATCCACTACGCCAACCGTAGCAAGTACACCTACACCACGCTGGTGGAACGCATTCACCGGCTGGCCAACGCCCTGACGGATCTCGGGGTGAAACCCGGTGATACCGTAGCAGTCATGGACTGGGATACGCCCCGTTACCTTGAATGCTTCTTTGCCATCCCGATGATTGGCGCCGTCCTGCACACCGTCAATGTGCGCCTCTCACCGGAACAGATTGTCTACACCATGAACCACGCCGAAGACGATGTGGTGCTGGTTAACGACGACTTCCTGCCCATCCTCGAGGGTGTGAAGGACGAGATCGAGACGGTCAGGACCTACATCCAGCTGACTGACTCAGACTCCGCCGCCGACACCAGTCTGGACACCGCCGGTGAATACGAGTCCCTGCTGAGCCAGGCGGGAACCGAATTCGATTTTCCTGATTTCGATGAGAACAGCGTTGCCACCACCTTCTACACCACCGGCACCACCGGCAACCCGAAAGGTGTGTATTTCAGCCACCGCCAGCTGGTCCTGCATACCCTGGCCATGACCGGCCCCCTCGCGGCCTATGACGAAATGCCGTTGTTGCGCTCCAGCTCCGTGTACATGCCCCTTACTCCCATGTTCCACGTTCACGCCTGGGGGGTGCCCTACGTCGCCACCCTGATGGGCGTCAAGCAGGTGTATCCGGGTCGCTATGAGCCGGAACTGCTGGTGGACCTGATCAAGGAGCACAAGATCACCTTCTCCCACTGTGTCCCCACCATCCTGCAGATGATGATGGCCACGGAGTCCATCAAGACCGCAGACCTGAGCAACTGGCAAGTGCTGATCGGCGGCAGCGCCCTGACCAAGGGCCTGTGCAATGCCGGCGCGAAGCTCGGCATCCGTATGTACACCGGTTACGGCATGTCCGAAACCTGTCCGTTGCTGAGCACAACGCACCTCAAGCCGGAAGACCTGGAGCTGCCGCTGGAGCAGCAAACCGCCAAACGGGTGAAAACGGGTATTGCCGTACCCTTGGCGGAGATCGAGATCGTCGATCCGGCCGGCAAGCCGGTCCCCCACGACGGCGAAGCCAAGGGCGAGATAGTCGCCCGCACACCCTGGCTGACCCAGAGCTACTTCAAGGAACCGGAGAAAGGCGAGGAGCTCTGGCAAGGCGGCTGGCTGCATACCGGTGACGTCGCAAGCATGGAGCCGGACAACACCCTGACCATCAAGGACCGTATCAAGGATGTGATCAAGACCGGTGGCGAATGGCTGTCCTCCCTGGACCTGGAAAACCTGATCAGCCAGCACCCGGCGGTCGCCGGCGCCGCTGTGGTCGGTGTACCTGACGAGAAATGGGGCGAGCGCCCCTATGCACTGATCAGCCTGAAGCCGGGTGAAAACGCCAGCCAGGAGGATATCCAGAAGCACCTGCAGCAATTTGTCGACAGCGGCGACATCAACAAGTGGGCCATCCCGGAGCAGATGGACTTTGTTGATGACATTCCCAAGACCAGTGTTGGCAAAATCAACAAGAAGTTGATCCGGGATCAGTTGAAGTAAGAGAAGTCAGGGTCAGAAGAGCGCTTTCTTCTGACCCTTATTTTCATGCCCCGCTCTCAAATCCCGGCAAAGGTGAAATCCACCTCCGGCTTTCGCCGGGCGATGATATCCGCCAGGGCCGCGGCCGAGCCGCAGGAATGGGTCCAGCCCAGGGTGCCGTGGCCGGTATTGAGGTACAGGTTGGCGAAGTGGCTCTTGCCGATGTAGGGCACGTTGGAGGGGGTGGCCGGGCGCAACCCGGTCCAGAACTCTGCGCGGTCCCAGTCGCCCGCCTCCGGCATGACTTCGGCGGTGCGCCGCACGATGGCGCGACAGCGGGTAAGATTCAGCCTGCGGCTGTAGCCGTTGAGCTCGGCCGTGCCGGCAACCCGCAGCCGGTCGCCCAGGCGGGAGTATACCAGTTTGTATTCGTCATCGGTCAGGCTGACCTTGAACGCCGCTTCCTCGTTCTTGACCGGCACCGTGATGGAATAGCCCTTGGCCGGATAGATATTCAGGGTAATACCCAGCTGCCGCGCCAGGATGGCACTGTAGCTTCCCAGGCACAGCACATAACTGTCGGCCCGCAGGGTCTCGTGGCGCCCTTCCTTCAGGGCCTGGACACCCAGAACCCGGTCACCCGCGTGATCAAAACCAAGAATATCCGTGCCATACCGGAACTCGACGCCGGCTTCTTCGCAACGTTTCGCCAGCGCCTGAGTGAATTTTCGAGCATCGCCGGACTCATCCTCGGACGTATAGGTGGCACCGGCAATGCGGTCCTTGATCGGAGCCAGCGCCGGCTCCAGTTCCACCGCCCGGTTAGCATCGATGATCTGACGATCACAGCCGAGACCCTGCATGATGCGGGTGGGCTCCAAAGCGCCATCGAACTCTTCAGCATTGGTGTAGAAATGCAGGATGCCCTTTTCCAGCTGGTCGTAATCCAGGCCCAGCTCTGCCCGCAACGCCTGGAGCTGGCTGCGGCTGTATGTACCCAGGTTGACCATCTGGCGGATGTTATGGGCTGCCCTGGCGGAGGTGCACTCGGCCAGAAATGCAAGCGCCCAGCGCCACTGGGCCGGATCCGGGCGGGGCCGGAACAGCAACGGCGCATCCGGCTGGAACAGCCATTTCAGAACCTTCAGCGGCGCGGACGGATTGGCCCAGGGCTCGGCATGGGAAACTGAAATCTGGCCGCCATTGGCGTAACTGGTTTCCAGGCCGGCGCCACTCTGCCGGTCCACCACCGTGACCTGGTGCCCCTGTTTTTGCAGAAACCAGGCAGTGGTTGTGCCTACCACACCTGCACCCAGAACCAGTATATGCATGCTTGCCTCCGGTCACAGAACTCCCCCGGCCCCGGGGGTACCGGAGTGAGGGATTCCGTTGATTGCTCAGAATTCAGGGAAACGCTGTTTCACATCTAATTGTAACGTGAGCTAAACGAATTGCGTATCAGACCATCAGCCACCGGCTTTCTTGACAGTCCAGCCCTTCTGTTGAAGCAGGGGGACCAGAAGGTCCCGGTGGTCACCCTGAATCTCCACCACACCATCCTTGATGGTACCGCCAGTGCCGCATTTGCCCTTGAGAACCCTGGCAAAAGCTTTCAATTCCTTGTCATCGAGGGGAATGCCGGTAATCAGGGTCACGCCCTTGCCTTTGCGCCCGCTGGTTTCACGACTGACCCGGACAACACCGTCACCCACCGGCCGGGCGGGCTTGCCGCAGGTGCACTGTTCGACCGGATTCCGGCAACCCGGGCACATTTTACCCTGCTCTGTGGAATAGACCAGACCGCCCGTCCGATTCTTCATGGTACCTCCGAGAGATTCCTCTGTTTATTCAAGGCCCGGAGGGTACTTCGAAAACATCTCGGACACCACCTCATCAATAAGCTTGCTGCGGGTCTCCGGTGACTGGCTTTCCCGGAGATAGCGGCGGCTGGCCGCGCGCCAGACCACCTGATCTGTTTCGTTATCCACCAGTTCGATGACCAGTTTGCCTTCCTCGATTTCACGCACGGGGGGCGGAGCCGCCATGCCCCAGCCGAAATGACCGGTCCCGAAACCGAACCCCAGGCCGACACCGCTCTGTTCCAGCCGTTCTTCCTCGACAATCTGCCAGTTCACCAGCAAATCTGCCTCGGCTTCGGCCACCCGGCGCATGGCCTTGCGGTTCAACTCCCGCTCAACCGCCTGGCGCACCCGGTTGCCATCCAGGGATACAAAGGACGAGTTGCCGGCACCAGGTGCAAAGGCCCAGGTAGAATAATTGCCGAACACCACGGCATCATCGTAGTCAGTCACCACATTGGCAGCACAACCTGCCATCAACAACGCGGCGAATGCTATGGTCAGAAAACGTATCATGATTGACTCCTCACGGGGCTGGTCCGCAGAAAGATTTAGTTCAGTATACGCCGGCTACACGCATGCCGGTGCCGTTTCGATCCTCAGGTTTCCAGAACGTAAGCCAGCTTCCGGGCGTTACAGAACTGCGTGAACTCCTCCAGCTTGTCCATGGGCACAGACAACTCGGCCACCACAGAGGTTCCGTAGTCGACAGCACCGACACTGGCGCCATGCACTTCGCACCAGTGCCGCAGCGGCTGCTCATCGGCAAAGGACATGGTGACCCGGGCCGGCGTCACCGGCTGCCGGACTACCCGGTCAACTGCTGACAACACGCTCTCTGCCGCCCCCGCATAGGCCCGGACCAGGCCACCGGCACCGAGCTTGATGCCACCAAAATAACGAATCACCATCACCAGCACATCGCCCATATCCTTGTGCTGTATCACATTCAGGATGGGCTTGCCGGCCGTTCCGGAGGGCTCACCGTCGTCATTCATGGCCGCTTCCGCCGCCGACCCGGGACGCCCGATCTGGTAGGCCCAGCAGATGTGCCGGGCATCGGGGTGGTCCTTATGAGCCTGTTCCAGCCATTGATGGACTTCATCCCGGGAGCTGACCGGGGCCACGCGGGCTATGAATCGGCTTTTCCTGACTTCTGTTTCCCTTTCGAGGTATCCTGCAGGTACCGGGTAATCTTTGTTCATGGAGAAAAACCTGTGACAAACGACGACGAAAAAAACGCGCCGGGCACCACCAGGCCGGCAAAAGTCCGCAAGGCAGCCTGTGGTATCCGCTTTGACGAGGACGAACTGCAGGAAGGCGTCGACTTCTCGGGTGCCGCTGCGCTCAAACCCGAGGACGAAGAACTGCCAGAGGCTGAACGCCCTGTATCCGGTCGTAGAAACCGGAAGGCAGACCGTCACTCTTAGCCCGCCCTCGGCACTGTTACTGGCAGTAATGGTACCATCGTGGGCGGCTACAATGTTGCGTGCAATGGCCAGAAGTCTGACACGGCGCCCAGACCACCCCGGTTTTCCGGTCCCGCTTTGCACAACCTTTTGCAGACTGCCGCCAAACAGGCGTGATCAGTCGGTGGGTTCTGGCGTATGGTATCGGGTACGCATCAACAATGAATCCAAGCCATGGCCGAACCCCTGACCCTGCAGACCTGCACAAGCATCACCGACATTTCCGCGGAAGACTGGGAGCGCCTGGCAGGGCGCACCAACCCGTTCCTGCGTTATGAATTCCTCCAGAGCCTGGAGGAATCCGGCTGCACCACAGCAGAAACCGGCTGGCAACCCTGCCACCTGGTATTCCGGCAAGACAGCGCCATTGTCGGCGTTGCCCCCGGCTACCTGAAAAGCCATTCCATGGGTGAGTATGTGTTTGACTGGGCCTGGGCGGATGCCTATCAGCGCTATGGCCTCGACTACTACCCGAAGTTACTGATTGCCGTGCCCTTCACCCCTTCCCCGGGACCCCGCCTGCTGCTCGGGGAGAGTCTCCGGTCCAAGCTGTCAGGCGGCACCATGGCGGAGTTGCTGGACGGGCTGATCGGTCAACTCGGAGCCCATTCCTGGCACTTGCTGTTTCCCGATGACCGGGATCAGGCTTTACTCAGTCACCCGGACCAGCTGCACCGGATCGGATGCCAGTTTCACTGGCACAACCGGGGTTATTCCGGGTTTGACGACTTCCTGGCCGAACTCACCTCCCGCAAACGCAAATCCATTCGCAAAGAACGGCGCCAGGTGGCCGAACAGGGCATCCGCTTCGAACGATTTTCAGGAGCCGATATTGCCGACCACGTGCTGGCAGCCTTTTATGTGTTCTACCAGACCACCTACCTCAAACGTGGCCAGCGCCCCTACCTGAACAAAACCTTCTTTACCCTGCTGCGCGAGCGCCTGGCGGACCATATCCACATCATCACGGCCGTGCGGGATGGTCAGATGATTGCCGGCGCGCTGTTCCTGAGTAGCGACGATACCCTGTATGGCCGCTATTGGGGCTGCCTGGAAGAATACAACCACCTGCACTTCGAAACCTGCTACTACCAGGGCATCGAACTGGCCATAGAACTCGGGCTTGAGCGCTTCGACGCCGGCGCCCAGGGCGAGCACAAGCTGGTGCGGGGGTTCGAACCGACTTTGACCCACTCCTGGCATGGCATCGCTCATCCGGGTTTTCGGCAAGCCATCCAGGAATTTACCGAAGATGAAGCCGCCCGGGTGGAGGCCTATTACCGGGAGGCGCAGACCCTGCTGCCCTATCGTCAACAGGACGCGGATTAGCTTCTATACTGGTGTGAACCAAATCAACTTTCGGCTCTGAACGGGATGCACTGCCATGATTAGTGAGCTCCTGCCTGAGATTCTCTTTTCGGAAAGCAGCCTGATGATTATCGCCGTGGCCGCCTTGGTGATTGCGGTTATCGCGGCATTCCAGGCGGGCAGGATCAGGAGCGCCTACCAGGACAGAGTGGAATTGCTGGAGGAGAAAACCTCCACGCTCTGGCGGGAAGTGGACGAGTTGAGGGTGACCGGTTTCGACGGGCAACCGCCGGTGCTGACCGAAAACTCCGAAGCCGCGAACAGCGACGCACGGTACCGGACCGAGAAAGCGGCTTATGACAGGCTCTGGCCTCAGGTGTGGCAGCTGTATGACCGTGTGGGCGCCTTCCTGCGAGCGGTGGAAGCCGGAGACCCGCCACCAGGTGAGCTACGGCTTGATGCCCGCAATGCGGCCCTGGATGCCCGGGCCCGACTCAACAACAACCGGCCCTTCTGCTGCGATACCGCCGAACACCTGATCACCCAGCTGATCGATGTGGAGATCAAGGCCCACCTGACAGCCTGCCAGTATCTTGACCAACTGAAAGACGCGGGTGGCCACCTGTCCGACCATGACCGCCGCGTGATGAGGGACAAGTGCAGCGCCCTACATGACCACGAGGCACGAGAGCTGATGAGTCAGCTGGTGCAGGTGATCCGCAAACGAACCCTGAGTAAGTGACTGTCACTTC
Organism: Pseudomonadota bacterium; assembly: GCA_034189235.1. Classification (GTDB taxonomy): domain Bacteria; phylum Pseudomonadota; class Gammaproteobacteria; order Pseudomonadales; family Oleiphilaceae; genus Marinobacter. Next base: position 1,524 of record JAXHVJ010000053.1, on the reverse strand, counting down.
ATGGTCAGGCTGATACCCTGGCAAGCGTTTCCGCCTGGAGCTGTTCCAGTTTTTCACTGATGGTCACTGTGAGCGGCTCATACGGTTCAATCGCCCGCAGGCGCTCCGGAAGAGCCTTTAGCAAAGCCCCGGCCTGCCGGACCTGTTGATCAAGCGGAGAAACGGCCCCCTCGACCGTCCGACCGTCCTCCATAACAACTTCCAGCAAGGGCTGACCCTCGAATTGCTCATGGCAGAGCGCCACAATATCGCCGGTGGCCTGCCCGCAGCTATCGAACTGTCGGAAAACCTGCTTGGGGCCGGGATAGGAAACCTTGCCCGATGAGCTTTTCATCTTCGGTTCCCCGGCGTATTGCGTGAGTTTGTAGGCCAGCTCCAGGGAGGGGGAATCCACCGCGACGCCGATAGAAGTGCCAACGCCGAAGGCGTCAATGGGCGCGCCATCTTCCAGCAACCGGGCGATACCGTACTCGTCGAGGCCACCGCTGGCGACAATCTTGATGTCCTGGTAGCCGGCGTCGTCCAGGATTTTGCGGCAGTCCTTCGCTTCGGCACCCAGGTCCCCGGAGTCCAGCCGGATCGCTCCGACGCGGGCATCGGGGTCACTCTTCAGCCATTCCACAATACGCCGGACCGCCCGCCGGCTGTCGTAGGTATCCACCAGCAACGTTGTGCCCGGGTAAAGCCTGGCATAGACCTTGAAGGCCTCCAGCTCCCGGGGATAGGCCTGCACAAAGCTGTGGGCCATGGTACCGGTTACTTCCAGGCCGAAATCCAGGCCTGCCAGGACATTGCTGGTGGCCGAAAGCCCGGCCAGGCGATACGCCCGGGCGCTCCGGTGCCCGGCGTCCACCCCGTGCATCCGCCGCAACCCGAAGTCCGCCACCGAGCGGCCCTGAGCGGCCAGCACCACGCGGACCGCCTTGGAGGCCAGTACCGACTCCAGATGCACATAGTTCATCACCAGGCTCTCCAGCAGTTGTGCCTCGGCAATGGGGGCTTCGATTTCAAGCAGCGGTTCCTGGGGGAACACCGGAGTGCCCTCGGGTACTGCACGCACGGTGCCACTGAAGCGGAAGCCCCTCAACCACTCGAGAAATCCTTCCCGGAACCGGTTCAATTCTCTTAGCCGGGCGGTGTGCTCATCCGTGAACCGGAGGTTTTCCAGCATCTCGCAGATATTTCGCTGGCCACAGGCGAGCACAAAGTTACGGTATTCGGGCATGTCCCGGAAAAACAGGCTGAAGACGGCCCGCTCCTGCATGCCTTCGGACCAGTAAGCCTGGGCCATGGCCAGCTCGTAGAAATCAACCAGCAGGGGCAGATCCTGTTCCTGAATCAAGGAGTGGCCTCCTGGTATCATGAAATGGTTACGCCGGCGGCCTGCAGTTCGTCCAGCACCTCCGGCGCCTTCTTTTGATCCACTGCCCTGCAGCCGTCGCTGACCAGCTCCACCCGGAAGCCATGCTTCAGGGCATCCAGCGCGGTTGCCCGGACGCACACATCCAGGGCCAGGCCCGCGAT
>JAXHVJ010000052.1:0-18279 GCA_034189235.1 Pseudomonadota bacterium | reverse complement strand
CGGTCTGTGCGGGTCGTGAGAATGTAACCCAGCGCATTCAGCGCAACCGCGTTTTCCGGGTCGGCTTCGATGATCCGGCGCAGATCGGTTTCGGCTTTTTTCGGCTGGTCCAGCGTATCGTAGAGCATAGCCCGGGCATAGCGCACCTGGACATTTTCGGGGAACTGGTCCAGAGCCTCGGTTGCGGATTCCAGTGCCCCTTGTTGCCGATTCTCATCCAGCAGCAGGTTTACCTCGAGCAGCCAGAAGTTCTCGGCTTGCCCGGGGTGCGCCTCGCGCATGCTGCGGATATGGTCGAGGGCCTCCTTCAGCCGGCCCTCCCGGGCCAGCAAAGCGCTCGAGCGCGCCAGGGCGGGGAAGTAGTAATTGCCCTGTTCCACGCTCTGGTAGTAACCGATAGCCTGTTCGGTGTTGCCTTCCTGATCCTCGATCCGGCCCAGGTAGTAGTTCGCCTCGTTGGTGTGGTGCCCCTGTTCCAACAGGTGGGTCAGTTCCTTGCGCGCCAGTTCAATCTGGTCGTTTTCCAGAGCGACCAGGGCGTGGGACAACCGCAGATCCGGAACCTCCGGGTAGCGCTTGACCAGCCTGTTGAATTCATCCTGCGCCGCTTGCAGTTCGCCTTCATTGATGAGCATCCGTCCATACAGCGTGCCCATCTGCCGGTTGGCTGGAAAACGACGGGTGTTCACCGTCATGTAATCCAGGGCCTGACGTTTCTCGCCGATCTCGTAAAGCAGGTCGCCCTTGAGCACGATCGCCGGCTGGAAGTTCTCGTGTTTCTCCAGCAGGGGCTCCAGCCGGGCAAGGGCGTCACGGGGCTGCCCCGATACTTTCATCAGCAGGGCGATGCTGTATTCAAGTTCGGGCGTGTCCGGGTGGCGTTCTGCCAGTTGCTTATAAAGAATCAGCAATTCCTGTTGCTGCTCCGGCGGCATGTTGCCGGCGATGACCGCCAGGCTGTCGAAGTCTGCGTCACTGCCCTGGTCCATGATGGCTTCCATGTGGCGGAGGGCGGTTTTCAGATCATTGTGTTTTACCGCCTGGATTGCGGAAACCCGGTGCGCCTGTGTGTTGTCCGGGTTTACTTCGAGCCAGAGTTCTGCCAACCGGGTCTGTGCGTTGTCGGCATTCAGGGACTGGGCAATGCGCATGGCCCGTTCGATGATGCCTTCATCCCGGGATTGCTGTGCGGCCTTGAGATAATGCATCAGCGTGACATCGTAACGGCCACGTTGGGCGGCAATTTCGCCGCTCAACAACAGATAAAGCACCTCGGGCTCGAACTCCGTGTACTCCGCCTGCTGTTCCGCAGGCTCGGCTCGGGCTGTTGCGGGCTGTTGCGAGGCGGCCTCCTCCTCTGATCCGGACAGGCTGGCGCAGCCAGAAAGAGCAGTAAGGGTGGCGCCCATCAGACAGGTGGCCATAAACGGTGCGGATTTGTGCATGCAACTTCCCGTTACTTGTCAACGACACATCAGAATGCCCCGAACTTGAGGCAGATCGGGTCCCGGCCTTTACCGAGCCCCTATAATGGCATAAGCATCTGATCTTGCCCAACCCGTCCGCACTTGCCGAAGATCGATGGCTTTCGGGTGGCAGGTCAGGGCGGCGACAGTTAAAATGTCGGCAATATCCTTTACAGGCATGGGGTTTTTCGCTCGAAATGGCATTGGTAACGCTGGGAATCAATCATCGCACTGCGCCCGTGGAGCTCCGGGAGCGGATAGCGTTCACCCCGGAGCACATGGAAGAGGCGCTCGCCGAACTCCGTGTTGCTTCCGGGGCCAGCGAGGCGGCGATTCTCTCAACCTGTAACCGGACAGAACTGTATCTTGCCGGCGATGACGACTGCGCGCCTGTGGCACTGCGCTGGCTGGCCGGATTCCACAACCTGGATGTCGCGGAGCTGGAAGAAGCTGCCTATGTCCATCGGGATGCGGATGCCGTCCGCCATGTCATGCGCGTCGCCGCCGGCCTCGATTCCATGGTGCTGGGCGAGCCCCAGATCTTCGGCCAGCTGAAAGATGCCTACGCCCTGGCGCGCAAGCATGGCGCCAGTGGTTCGTTCCTGTCGCGCATGTTCGAGCAGGCCTTCTCGGTGGCCAAGCGGGTGCGCACCCAGACCGCGATTGGCGAAAACCCGGTGTCTGTGGCCTATGCCGCCGTAAGCATGGCGCACCATATCTTTTCCGACCTGTCCCACAACCGGGCGTTGCTGATCGGTGCCGGCAAGACCATCGAGCTGGTGGCCCAGCACCTTTCGGAGGCGGGCGTGAAGGACTTCGTGGTCGCCAACCGAACCCTGGAGCGGGCCCAGTCACTGGCGGAAGCCCATGGTGGAAGGGGAATTGTCCTGTCCGAGATTCCCGATTATCTCGCCGATGTGGATATCATCATTTCCTCCACGGCCAGCCCGTTGCCCATCCTGGGGAAGGGGGCCGTGGAGCGGGTGCTGAAAAAGCGCAAGCACCGCCCGTATTTCATGGTGGATATTGCGGTGCCCCGGGATATCGAGCCGGAGGTGGCTTCCCTCGCGGATGTCTATCTTTATACGGTGGACGACCTGCGTCAGGTGATCGAGGAGAATATTCGCTCCCGTGAGGGCGCCGCCCGGGAGGCGGAAAATCTGGTTGCTGACGGGGTTCAGGCGTTTCTGAACCAGCTCAGGGCACTCGATGCCGTTTCCACCCTCAAGCAGTTCCGCCAACGTGCCGAAACGCTACGGGATGCCGAAACAGAAAAAGCCGTGCGTGCGCTGCGCAACGGCAGCGATCCGGAAACGGTTCTTCGCAGCCTCGCCCGGGGCCTCACCAACAAACTTTTGCATGAACCTTCCGTACAGGTCCGCAAGGCCACCACCGAGGGCCGTACGGAGGTTACCGAGTGGCTGCGAGAGCTGCACCAGCTCGATGCCCTGGAAGCGGACGCCGCCACCACACCGGAAAAACTATGAAGCCATCCATTCAGTCCCGCCTCGAACAGCTGGTTGACCGCTTCGAGGAGGTCAGCGCGCTGTTGAGCGATTCTTCTGTCATTGGCAATCAGGACAGGTTCCGGAACCTGTCCCGGGAGTTCGCCGAGATTGAACCGGTAGTTCATTGCTTCCAGGCCTGGCAGCAGTCCCTGGAAGACATCGAAGCCGCCGAGGAGCTGGCGAACGACGGCGATGCCGACATGCGCGAGATGGCGGAAGAGGAACTGAAGAGTGCCCGCCAGAAAAGCGAGGAGCTGGACGAGGAGCTCCAGCGCCTGATGCTGCCCAAGGACCCGAATGACCGGAAGAACGCCTTCCTGGAGATCCGTGCCGGTACCGGTGGTGATGAAGCGGCGATCTTTGCCGGGGACCTGTTCCGCATGTACTCTCGCTACGCCGAGCGCCGCCGCTGGCAGGTGGAGGTGCTCAGTGAGAGTGAGGGGGAGCATGGCGGTTTCAAGGAGGTGATTGCCCGGGTCAGTGGCGATGGTGTCTACGGTGCACTCAAGTTCGAATCCGGTGCCCACCGGGTCCAGCGGGTACCGGAAACCGAATCCCAGGGACGTATCCATACCTCCGCCTGTACCGTGGCGGTGATGCCGGAGGCTGACGAGGCCGAGGCCGTCGAGATCAACAAGGGGGATCTGCGGGTGGATACCTTCCGTGCCTCCGGTGCCGGCGGCCAGCACGTCAACAAGACGGATTCGGCGATCCGGATCACTCACCTGCCCACGGGGATCGTGGTGGAGTGCCAGGAAGAACGCTCCCAGCACAAGAACCGTGCCAAGGCCATGAGCCTGCTCGCTTCCCGCTTGCAGAACGCGGAGACCGAACGCCAGCAGAAAGCCCGGGCGGAGACGCGAAAAAGCCTGGTGGGTAGCGGCGACCGGTCCGAACGTATCCGCACCTATAACTTCCCCCAGGGGCGGGTGACCGACCACCGCATCAACCTCACTCTCTATAAGCTGGACGAGGTGATTGCCGGTGACCTTGACGCAGTGATCGTGCCGCTCCAGCAGGAACACCAGGCCGAGTTGCTGGCCGCACTTGCCGATGACCAGTAATCCCTCACTGACCTGTGAAACCCTGATTCGTGAGGCCTCAAACCGGATCACCAGCGATACTCCGCGCCTCGATGCGGAGCTCTTGCTCAGCCATGTGACCGGTCTGAGCCGGACCAGCTTCCGGGCATGGCCGGAGCGGGAGGTTGAGCCGGGCAAGGTGAAGGCTTTCGAAGCCCTGGTGACCGAGCGGATTTCCGGCAAGCCGATTGCTTACCTGCTGGGGCATCAGGAGTTCTGGTCCCTGCCGCTGAACGTCAGTCCTTCCACATTGATCCCCCGGCCGGATACCGAGTGCCTGGTGGAGATCGCACTTTCGCTGCCATTGCCTGCCAATGCACGGGTGCTCGACCTGGGTACTGGCACCGGTGCCATTGCCCTGGCACTGGCCTCGGAGCACCCGGACTGGCAGGTCAGCGCCTGTGACACCGTGGCTGAAGCCGTCGCATTGGCGCGCGAAAATGCCGGGGCGCTGGGGCTGGCTGTGACGGTGATGCAGAGCCACTGGTTTGACGATCTGCCGTCTGGCAGCTTTGATCTGATTGTGTCCAATCCCCCCTATATAAAGGAAGGTGATTATCACCTAGCGGAAGGAGATGTCCGTTTTGAGCCGGGGTCGGCCCTGGTGTCTGGTGCTGATGGCCTGAATGATATCCGGACAATTGTGGCACAGGCTCCGGACTGGCTGGCCGTCAATGGCTGGCTGCTGGTGGAGCACGGTTATGATCAGGCTGGAGCCGTGCAGGCGTTATTCCGGGCCCGCGGCTTCGGATCGGTGGCAAGCCGGCAGGATTACGGCCAGCGTGACCGTATGACGCTCGGCCAGTGGTCGGGCAATCCGGATAACAAGCCATGACAAAAGGGGGAGGCGGGTATGCTCACTGACGAGGAACTGCTGCGCTACAGTCGACAGATCCTGATGCCCCGGTTTGATATCGCCGGCCAGGAGAAGCTCAAATCCGCGCGGGTGCTGGTGATTGGCGCCGGCGGCCTTGGTTGTCCGGTGGCTCTTTACCTCGGAGCTGCGGGGGTTGGCCACCTGACGCTGGTGGACGACGATGATATCGAGCTGGCCAATCTCCAACGACAGATCGGCTTTGACCAGAGCCAGTTGGGGGATTCCAAGGCGGAGAGCCTGGCGGATCGGGTTCGTCGGATCAATCCGTTGGTGTCGGTGACCGCCCTGAAGGCCCGGCTTGATGGCGAGGAGCTGGCCCGGTGGGTGGAGGAAGCGAGCCTGGTGGTGGATTGCAGTGACAATTTTCACACCCGCTTTGCCCTGAACCGGGCCTGCGTTGCAGCAAAAGTACCGCTGGTGTCCGGTGCGGCTATCCGTGGTGAGGGGCAGTTGTCGGTCTATGACAGCCGTGTTGAAGGCAGCCCCTGTTATCATTGTCTGTATCCGGAGCAGGGTAATGAGGATCTGACCTGTTCCCAGGCCGGGGTGATTGCGCCACTGGTTGGGATGATCGGTTCGGCCCAGGCTATGGAGGCGATCAAGGTGATCACGGGGGTGGGCAAGCCGCTGGTGGGCCGGTTGCTGTTGCTGGATGCCTGGGAGATGCAGTGGCGGGAGATGAAGCTGGCTCGGGATCCTGATTGTCCGGTCTGCTCTGTCTAGCCCCGGGGTTGGCAGGGTTGGGGAAGGTCTGTCCAAAACACGCTCCTGGCGGCACATCCCTGTGGCGCTTGGGCTCCGCCATCCATGGCTCCGCACAGTTTTGGACAGACCTTCCCCAACCCTGCCCCTGGCCTGTGAGTCAGTCCTTCAGTTCCTGAAACTTCGCAATTGCTTTTTTTCTGCTTGCCTTGAGGTCAACAATCGGCCTTGGATAGCCTTTTGGAATAACCCCCCTTTGCCCGGATCGTGGATCCGTCTCCCGTCCAGTTTCGTGCCAGGCGCCGTTGTTGGAGGCCAGGAAGCCGTCCACCAGTTTTGACATGAAGTAAGCCTCCCCCGGGCGCCAGTCGATGAACAGGTTCCTGGTGAGGAACATGGCGGTGATCATGCGCAGGCGGTTGTGCATCCAGCCAGTGCCTCTTGTAACAAAATCACTGACTTGGATATTCGCCGGGGTAGCCGGTTTGGATTATAGTTAAGGCTGATTTGCCTATAGAAAAAAGGGACTTACCGGATGCCGAAAAAACCAGGAAAAGTGCGCCACGCGGTTCAGCCAACACCGGCGGATGACAGGGTCAGCCTCGGTTGGCGGGAATGGGTTGCGCTGCCGGACCTCGATATCTCCCGGATCAAGGCCAAGGTGGACACTGGTGCACGCACCTCCTGCCTGCATACCTTCCGGACCGAGCCCTATACCGAGAACGGCGAGCGTCGGGTCCGGTTCTGGGTGCATCCGGTCCAGAATGACCTGCACCATGTGGCGGAGTGCGATGCCCGGGTACTGGACGAGCGCGACGTATCCGATTCCGGAGGCCACCGTGAACTGCGTTTGGTGATTGAAACCACGGTGGTGGTGGGTGATCAGAGCTGGCCCGTTGAAATGACTCTCACCAACCGGGACGCCATGAGATTTCGCATGTTACTCGGGCGCACCGCCATGGCCGGTCGTTCGGTGGTGTTTCCTGAAGCTTCCTATCTTGCCGGCGAGCCGGTTATAAGGACCGAGAAATGAGAATAGCTGTACTGTCGCGAAACAAGAATCTCTACTCCACCCGGCGCCTGGTGGAGGAGGGTATCAATCGCGGCCATGAGGTGCGGGTTATCGACTGCCTGCACTGTTCCATGAATATCACCTCCGCCAAGCCCCAGATCAGTTACCACGAGGAGATCCTCGAGGGCTTTGATGTGGTGATTCCGCGTATCGGGGCATCGGTGACCTTCTATGGCACGGCTGTGTTACGCCAGTTCGAGATGATGGGCGTGTTTCCGGTCAATGAGTCGGTGGCAATCACCCGCAGCCGGGACAAGTTGCGCTCGCTGCAGTTGCTCGCACGGAAGGGTGTGGGCATGCCGGTTACCGGTTTCGCCAACAAGCCGGATAACGTGCCTGAACTGCTGAAAATGGTGGGTGGTGCGCCGGTGGTGATCAAACTGCTGCAGGGTACCCAGGGTATCGGGGTGGTGCTGGCGGAAACCCGAAAGGCTGCGGAGAGCGTCATTGAGGCTTTCATGGGTCTGAAGGCGGACATCCTGGTCCAGGAGTTCATCAAGGAAGCAGGCGGTGCGGACATTCGCTGTTTTGTCATCGGTGACAAGGTGATTGCGGCGATGAAGCGACAGGGCGCGGAAGGCGAATTCCGTTCCAACCTGCACCGTGGTGGCACCGCCTCCCTGGTGCGTATTACCCCGGAGGAGCGCCGCACGGCGATCATGGCGGCCAAGTCCATGGGGTTAAACGTGGCCGGTGTCGACCTGTTGCGCTCCAGCCGCGGTCCCCTGGTCATGGAGGTGAACTCCTCGCCGGGCCTGGAAGGTATCGAAAATGCCACCGGCAAGAATGTGGCGGGCATGATCATCAACTGGACCGAAAAGAACCAGAAGCCCTGGCAAACCAGAACCAAGGGAAGGGGCTGAACCATGGCGCGGGCACCGTTCGAGATTGCTGGCACCCAGATCAGGGCGGGTACACGGGAAACCGTTGAGGTACCGGTGGCCAAGCTCTATACCCATACCCCGCTGCACATTCCTGTTGAGGTGGTGCACGGTCGCCGGGATGGTCCGGTACTGATGGTGTGTGGCGCTATCCATGGTGACGAGATCAATGGCGTGGAGATCATCCGGCGGGTACTGACCAACTCCGCGTTGCGGCACCTGCGCGGTACCCTGGTGGCCGTGCCGATCGTCAATATCTTCGGTTTTGTCCAGCGCACCCGTTACCTGCCTGATCGAAGGGATCTGAACCGGTGTTTTCCGGGCAGTGAAACCGGTTCCCTGGGCGGGCGCATCGCCTACCTGTTGCGCACCCAGTTAATGGAACGCGTCACACACATTATCGATCTGCACACGGGCGCCATACACCGGTTCAACCTGCCCCAGATCCGGGCTGAGCTGAAGAACCCGGAAACGGTGCGCATGGCCGAAGCCTTCGGAGCCCCGATCATCATCAATGCCAGCCTCCGGGAGGGGAGCCTGCGAGCCTATGCGGACTCCCAGGACATTCCGGTGATCACCTTCGAGGGCGGCGAGGCCCTGAGGTTTGATGACGTGGTCATCACCAGCGGCGTCAAGGGTGTGATCCGGGTCATGCGGGAGCTGGAGATGGTGCCGGCGAAGAAGGGGCCCAGGGCCCCGAAGAAACGCTCGGAAACCGCGGCCAACTCCCAGTGGGTGCGGGCGGACGTTGACGGCATCATGCGCCCGGTGGCCCGTCTCGGGCAAAAGGTGCGTAAAGGCCAGAAGCTCGCCATGGTGGCCGATCCCTTCGGTGAGGCCGAGGAGGCAGTCACTTCTCCCTGCTCCGGCATTGTGATCTGTGTGAACAACCTGCCGCTGGTGAACGAGGGGGAAGCCATTTACCACATTGCCCGCTTCGACGAACTGAGCGAAGCGGAGAAGGCCATGGACTATTTCCGCAGTTCCTTCGAAGCCGAGGTCAGTGAAGCGGTGGTGCCGGTCCATCCCTGGGACGAACTGCAGAAATAAACCGGAACTCTGGAGTTACCATGATCTGGGATCAAACCATTATTGAACTGGCCCCGCTCCCGCGGGGCTTCCACCTGGTCACCAACGAGGTGCTGGCCCAGGCCCCGAGCCTGGCTAACTGCGAGATGGGGTTGATGCATCTGTTTCTCCAACACACCTCGGCCTCCCTGGCGGTCAACGAGAACGCCGACCCGGATGTGCGCGGCGACCTGGAACGCCACTTCAATGTCATGGTGCCGGAAAATGCGCCTCATTATGAGCATGTCATGGAGGGGCCAGACGACATGCCGGCCCATATCAAGAGCCTGCTTATCGGTCCCTCCCTGACCTTGCCGGTCTCGCAAGGCCACCTTGCCCTGGGCGCCTGGCAGGGGATCTATCTCTGTGAACACCGGGACCGGGCCGGCAGCCGCCGGATTGTCGCCACGCTTCAGGGGCGGTGGTAACCCTTGTTTGTCGGGTAGCAATCGTATGAATACTTCGCTAACGTTGAAAGAGAAGATAATAAAAAGACTGTAAGGATCGCGAGTGAGTCGATTTGACCGCATCTACAAAATTCACGATATTCTCCGCAATGCCCACCGCCCGGTGGCCGAGGCAACACTCGCTGGCAAACGACTGAGCTTCTCCTACAGAGCCCGCAGCAGCGCCGGCAACACCCACCGCCAGACAGACCCTCAGCGGCTACTGCATTATCGCTCGAACTGGTATCTGCTGGCGGTATGCCGCACAGCCGATGCCCTTCGCCTGTTTTCCCTGGACCGGATTTCCGAACCCCGGGTGGAAGATGCGCCCTCATTGCAACTACCCGTCGAGGATATAGACGGATTTTCCTACTCCAGCTTCGGAATTTTTGGTGGCGGGCCCAAGGGCATTGCACACCTCAGGTTTACTGAACATGCGGCTGAGTGGGTTGCGGATGAGATCTGGCATTCGGATCAGATTGGAGAACACAGGGATGATGGGTATCACCTGAGGATGCCCTATTCTGATGAGCGAGAACTTGCAATGGAAGTGCTGCGCTATGGGCCGGATGTGGAGGTGTTAGAGCCGCCTGAACTAAGAAGTGAAATTGTACAGAGGATACGGAAAATGGCGGATATGTACTGATAATTTGGACAGTGGTGCGTTCTTTGGGGCAGTAAGTCGTTTAGGCTGCCAGGACATGCACAAGGAAAGACCCGAAGGATTGAAATGCATAATCGCGAGTATGTGGCCCACGTTAAGCTGGATGATTGTTCCGGAAATTGGCTGGAGCCGCATAGCCTGGAAGAACACTTGCAGAAAGTGGCCAGGCTCAGTGGCACAAGGGCTGGTGAGTTTCGGTCTGATGGCTGGGGAATGGCTGCAGGGCTCTGGCATGATCTGGGCAAGTATCGCGCTGCCTTTCAGAATTATATTCGTGATGCGTCCGGCTATGAGCGGGAGAATGCTCACGTTGAGAGTCCGCAAAGGGTTACGCATTCCACGGCGGGCGCCGTTCACGCCATCAACCAGTGGCCATCGGTTCCCGGTTACATCATTGCCTATCTGATCGCCGGGCATCACGCAGGGTTGCCGGACTGGTCGGGGAATCGTGGATCGCTGCAGTTTCGTCTGCAAGAGGCGGGGGCGGAGTATTCAGAAGCCATGGCGGCACCGATTCCTGAATATGTTCTCAGAGCAAACCAGCCGGATGTTCCCGCTTCGGCCAGGAGCACCGACTCAATCAGCCTCTGGATGCGGCTGTTGTTTTCCTGCCTGGTGGATGCCGATTTTCTGGACACCGAGAGCTACATGGCTCCGGAGCGGGTGAACCAGCGAGGCCGATTGCCGCAACTGTCCGAACTTCATCCGGTGTTCTTTGAACGGATGAATCAGTTGCAGAAAGCGGCAGACGATACCCCGCTGAATAACACTCGTAAGGTGATCTTCGATGCCTGCCAGAAAAATGCTGCGGAAACGCCCGGAATTTTCAGCCTGACGGTACCCACCGGTGGCGGAAAGACACTGGCTAGTCTCGGGTTCGCGCTGGAACATGCCAGGTTGCATGATAAGTCCCGGATTATCTATGCCATCCCGTTCACCAGCATCATTGAACAGAACGCTGGCGTATTCCGTCAGTTTCTGGGCGAGGAGGCTGTTCTGGAACACCATAGCAGTCTGGATGTTGACCCCGGTTCTGAGAATGCGGGATCCAGGCTGGCGGCAGAGAATTGGGATGCGCCATTAATTGTCACCACGAACGTCCAGTTGTTCGAATCCCTGTTTGCCAGCAGAACCAGTCGCTGTCGGAAACTGCATAATCTTGTGAACAGCATTGTGATTCTGGATGAGGCCCAGCAAATTCCACGTGATTTTCACGAACCGATCACCCGGGCAATGCAGCAGATGAGCGATCATTTTGGGGTGACCTGGGTGCTCTGCACGGCTACACAGCCAGATCTTGGAAGGCAGGTAGATGCTTTTGGCGGAGTGCTTCACACCGGCCTCGATAATATACGTGAAATAATACCCAGCCCTGCGGAGCTCGCGGTCCGGTTGGAGCGGGTGGTAGTTGAGATGCCGTCAGATCCGGATGAGAAAACCTCCTGGGAATCGCTGGCTCAGCAGTTGACACAAGAGGACTGTGTGCTGGTAGTCGTTAACAAGCGTCAGGACGCCAGAATGCTTTATGAGCTACTGCATGATGAGGGCGATACCTACCACCTGTCTGCCAATATGTGTGCGGAGCATCGATCCCGGATCCTGGTGGAGATTCGGCAAAAACTGTCCGAGCGGCGGGCCGGATCTGAAGCACCACTGCGAGTAGTCAGCACTCAGCTGATTGAGGCTGGTGTGGATGTCGATTTCCCGGTGGTATACCGGGCCATGGCGGGCCTGGATTCCATTGCCCAGGCTGCCGGACGATGCAACCGTGAAGGGCGCTTGGAGTCCGGTCGTGTCGTGGTGTTCCAGCCCGAGCAACTTCCGCCTCCCGGTTTCCTGAGGCAAGGCGCACAGGTAACCCTCAAACTACTCAGAAGTGGTCAGTTGAATGAACCACTCAGCCCGCAGGCGATACAGGCGTTTTTTAGCGATCTCAATACACAGGGCGACCGTGACAAGCATGGAATTTGCGGATTATTGAAGGCCGAGAGTTCGTCAGATGCACCCTTGGCGATTCAATTCCGTGAGGCAGCAGACAAGTTCCGGCTGATTGATGACAAGGGTATTGGTGTGGTGGTCCCTTTCTGCCCGGAAGGAGACGGAGAGACACCGGTTGATCAGTGGCTGTCGATGCTGGAGCAGGACGGCTCCCGGAAATGGGTTCACCGGAAATTGCAGAGATACAGCGTCACATTGCCGGAGTCTCTCGCCAGGCAGTTGTATGGTATGGGGGCAATCTATGAACGTGCCGGTAAATTTGTTGTTGAATCCAGTCATTATCATCCGGTTTGGGGTGTTCAGGCACCGGATAGCCTGATTCCCGCCGAATCAACCGTTATATAGGAGGGCTCATGGGCTTTTGCCTGGAAGTCAGTGGAGAGTTTGCGTGTTTCACCAGACCGGAGATGAAGGTAGAGCGGGTGAGCTATGACGTGATTACCCCGTCTGCCGCCAGAGCCATTTTTGAGGCCATTCTCTGGAAACCCGCCATTCAGTGGCAGGTCACCCGGATCGAAGTGTTGAATCCGATCAAATGGATGAACCTGCGGCGCAACGAAGTGGAATCTATCGTGTCCACCCGCACGGCCAAGTCGGCAATGACCAGCGGCGAGGGGCATCTGGGGATTTATGTTGACGAACAGCGCCAGCAGCGCGCCAGCCTGTTGCTGAAAGATGTTCGCTACCGGCTCCATGCCGAGTTTCAAATGACGGATAAGGCAGGCCCGCAGGATTCAGCCGCCAAGTTCGCTGATATGTTTCGCCGCCGCGCAGAGAAGGGACAGTGTTTCAACCAACCCTACCTGGGATGCCGTGAGTTCAGTTGTGATTTTGCTTTAGTGGATGCCACCAATGGGCCCGAGCCAATTCAGCAGTCGTCAGATCTCGGATTCATGTTGTACGACCTGGATTACGCAGATCCAGCCTCCCCCCAACCACTGTTTTTCAGAGCCAATATGCAGGATGGCGTAGTGGCCGTACCTGACCGCAACAGTCCGGAGGTAAGGGGATGATTCTGCAGGCATTGTGTGAGTATTACGACCGGAAAAAGGCAGCGGGTAGTCCGTTACCACCGGTAGGGTTTGAAGAGAAGGAAATTCCATTTGTCATAGTCCTCAGTCCTGAAGGGAAATTTATTCAATTGAGGGATACCCGTGAATTTCAGGGCAAAGGTAAGCCAGTAGCCAAGGCATTCACTGTGCCACAAGGCGCGAAACGTAGTGGTGCCAAATCGTATGAAACAGCCTACTGCCTTTGGGATCATTTCGGCTATGTGCTGGAACAGCCAAAGGTCTCCAAACCGGGCGCGGAACCCAGCCCGAAAGAAGTGGAAATGGCCAAAAAGCAGCACCAGACCTTCGTTGAACTGGTTGACCGGCTTAGTACGGAGATACCGGATGATGACGGCGTGCAGGCCGTTCATGCATTCCTTCACGACGAAGCCGAGAAGGAGAAAGTCCGACAGGCACCGGAATTTCAGGAATGCCTGAAGATTTCCGGCTGCAATCTCACCTTTCAGTTGAGTACGGACAATAATCTGGTCTGCCAGTCGCCCGCTGTTCGCCAGTGGCTCGCGGAGCAGCCTCTGGACAGTGAGAACCAGGATGGTATTTGCCTGGTTACGGGCGAAAAAACCAAGATTGCCCGCCTGCACCCGGCTGTAAAAGGCGTGTGGGGAGCGCAGATGGCAGGCGCGAATATTGTTTCCTTCAATATCGACTCCTTCAATTCCTGGGGCAAGGATAAGGGCAATAACGCGCCAGTAGGTGAAGAAGCCGCCTTCAAGTACACCACAGCCCTTAATCAACTGTTGCGGACGAGCAGTCCCCAACGGTTGCAGTTGAACGAGACATCGGTGGTCTGGTGGTCAACCGGGGAGAACTTTCTCGAAAGCAACTTGCAGTCATTCTTCAACGATACGCCCAAAGATGACCCGGATAGTGGCACCCGGGCGGTCAGGCAGCTGTTCGAAAGCCTCCACTCCGGCGCCTTTTTGGAAGGTGCTGGTACAGAGCGTTTCTATCTCCTCGGGCTTTCTCCCAACGCAGCTCGAATTTCTGTCCGGTTCTGGCAGGTGGGCACAGTGGCCGAATTCAGCAGACAGCTGGCCCAGTGGTTCCGGGACATCGAAATTGTCAGCAGAAACGCGGACTACCCACCATTGAAACCGTTGCTGCGCTCAACCGCACTGCTGGGAAAAGATGAAAACCTGCCGCCTCACCTGGTCGGCGAAACGGTGCGTGTCATCCTGATGGGTTTGCCGCTGCCGGCGAGTCTTATGCAGGGTGTAATCAAACGCATCAAAGCGGAGCAGGGGGAGGTGACACCCTATCGGGCACGATTGATCAAAGCCTTTCTGAACCGTTCTTATCGTTACCAGAATCTCACCAATAAGGAAGTGACCATGGCCTATAACCCTGAAGAAAAACGGATTGGTTATCGTCTGGGATGCCTGTTTGCCGTGCTGGAAAAGCTGCAATCAGATGCCAACCCGGGACTGAACGCGGGAATCCGGGACCGATACTACAGCAGCGCCAGCTGTAATCCGAAATCCGTTTTCGGAACGCTGATGCGGCTGCACGCTCATCACCTGAAAAAGCTGCCGCATCAGGGACAACGAGTTGTTGCCGAGAAGCGCATTGGAGAAATCATGGCGGATATCAACGAATTCCCTGCCCACCTCAGCCTGGAAGAACAGGGTTTATTCGCTATTGGCTACTACCATCAACGCCAGGCGCTATTCACCAGGCACCCAAAAGAACAAGCCCATGATGAACCAGAAGGAGTCGAGGCATGAGCCTGAACAACCGTTATGAATTTGTGTACCTCTTTGATGTAAAAGACGGCAACCCCAACGGGGACCCGGATGCTGGCAACCTGCCACGCGTGGATGCCGAGACCGGGCAGGGATTGGTTACTGATGTTTGCCTGAAACGCAAAGTACGTAACTACGTCGGCATGGTGAAGGAGGAAACTCCGCCGTTTGAGATCTACATCAAGGAAAAGGCGGTGCTGAACAAGAACAACCTGCGGGCTTACGAGGCGCTGGAGTTAAAGCACGAGTCAAAGAAGCTGCCCAAAAAAGAAGAGGATGCCAGGAAGGTGACCCAGTGGATGTGTCAGAATTTCTTTGATATCCGGACTTTCGGTGCCGTCATGTCTACGGATGTGAACACCGGTCAGGTTCGTGGCCCTGTTCAGATGAATTTTGCCCGAAGCGTTGAGCCGGTTGTCAGCGCGGAACACAGTATTACCAGAATGGCCGTGACGACGGAAAAAGAAGCCGAGGCGCAGAGTGGTGATAACCGTACGATGGGGCGCAAGTTTACCATCCCCTATGGCCTGTACCGTTGCCACGGATTCATCTCGGCAAACCTGGCGAAGCAGACCGGTTTCAGTGAAGAGGATCTGGAGCTGTTCTGGGATGCCCTGGTGAACATGTTTGACCATGATCGTTCTGCCAGCCGAGGGGAGATGTCACCTTGTGCATTGCTGGTATTCAAGCATGCTTCGGCGCTCGGTAACGCACCAGCCAGGAAGCTGTTTGAACTGGTTGAGGTGAAGCGTAAGTCTGAGGGGCCTGCCAGGGACTTCAGTGACTACGAAGTGACAGTCAACGAGGACCAGTTGCCGGACGGTGTAGAGCTGATCAAGTACCTGGATTAGCGGGGAACTGTCTGACTCATTCAGTATAGGCATAAGGGAGAGCGTTTCAGGGATGAAACAATGTACTTCAGTTAAGTTCAGCGGTCATGCGCTCAGGCGTATGTTTGAAAGATCGCTGTCTACGGAAGAAATCGTATTCACTATCCAGACCGGAGAAACGATAACAGGCTATCCTGACGATAAACCCTACCCCAGTGAATTACGACTGGGTTGGGTCAATGGCAGACCTGTACATGTCGTCGTGGCACAGAGTCAGGAGAACAGCGAGTGTTATGTCATTACCGCTTATGTGCCATCGGCAGAAATCTGGAATGATGACTTTAAAACCAGGAGAAACTGAATGAAATGCGCAATTTGTAAAACCGGGGAAACCCATCCTGGCACTACTACCATTACCATGACGCGAGGGGAGGCAACCATCGTTATTAAAAATGTGCCGGCTGAGGTGTGTGATAACTGTGGTGAGTATTACCTCGATGAAGCGATCTCCGCAAAGGTTCTGAGCATGGCGGAGGAAGCGATCAAGCAGAACCATGAGGTAGAAGTAATTCAGTTCGCCGCCTGAATAAAGGGTCGCCTGGTTATGCAGGATGAAAAGCTCGTTCCGCTTTCTGCGTTGCAGCACTATGCCTTTTGCCCCCGGCAATGCGCTCTCATACATAACGAACAGGTATGGGCAGAGAACTGGCTGACGGCACAAGGGCAGGTATTGCATCAGCGGGTAGACCGGGGCGAGCCGGAAACCCGCAAAGGTATTCGCTATGAACGAGGTGTTATGGTAAGTGCGGAGTCGCTCGGGATCACCGGAAAGCTGGACCTTGTGGAAATCGAGCTGTCAACCGGCAATATGAAGCCGGTCGAGTATAAAAGAGGCAAACCCAAGCGCGATAGCTGGGACCGCATTCAGCTTTGTGCCCAGGGGCTCTGCCTTGAGGAGATGAAGGGGCAGCCTGTGTTTTCTGGCGCACTCTGGTACTGGCAAATCCGCCGCCGCGATGAAGTGGAATTTACAAAAGAGCTCAGGGAAGAGACGCGGGCTGTCATTGCCAGAGTGCGCGATTTGCTTCTCAGCGGACAAACCCCCAAAGCAGTTTACGAAAAGAAGTGTGCTTCCTGTTCGTTATACGATCTGTGCAATCCGAAATTACTTGGAAATGATCGAAGCACCCGTTACGTAGAAGGGTTGTTTGATGAGGTGGACCGGCAGTGAAGAAGCTTCAGAACAGTCTTTATATTACCCGGCAAGGTGCTTATGTGCACAAGGAGCGTGAAACGGTCGTTATAGAGCATGAACGCAAGAAACTGATGCAGGTACCAATTCACTCGGTCTCTGGTCTTTTCTGCTTTGGCAACGTATTGGTGTCTCCGGCCTTAATGGGGTTTTGTGGGGAGAATGGCGTTAACCTGGCGTTCTTTACGGAATATGGTCGCTTCTATGGCCGGCTTCAGGGAAAGAAATCCGGAAACGTGCTTCTAAGGCGTGCCCAGTATAATGCCGATGAATCAACGAGTCTTGAAATTGCCCGTTCTGTGGTCGCCGCAAAGCTGGTCGGATGCCGTAATGTTCTCCTCAGGCAGCAGCGCAATCATGGTGCAACAGAATCACTGGGGAGGGCAGTGAAGCATCTGGCGGCATCCATCCGGTTGGCAAAGCATGTTGATAATCTCGACTCCCTGAGAGGAATTGAAGGGGATGCCGCCGCAAAATACTTTGCGGTATTTGGGGAATTGATAAACAAGAACTCCCGTGAAGAGTTCATGTTCTCGGGGAGAAACCGAAGGCCGCCCCGGGATCCGGTTAATGCACTCTTGTCATTTGTCTACTCGATCCTGGGCCAGGATATCAGTGCAGCACTCAACGGGGTGGGCCTGGACCCCCAGGTAGGTTATTTGCATGTCGATCGCCCGGGCAGGGACAGCCTGGCTCAGGACCTTCTTGAAGAATTCAGGCCCTGGCTGGCGGATAGGCTTGTGCTGAGCCTGATAAACCGGAAACAACTGAGAGCAACTGATTTCGTCACTGAATCCTCCGGAGCTGTCAGGATGTCCGATGAGGCACGCAAAACGCTACTGGTCAGTTACCAGGAAAGGAAACAGCAGGAGGTGATGCATCCCTTCCTCAAAGAGAAGGTGCCTATAGGAATCATTCCCCATATCCAGGCGATGTTGCTTGCCCGTCACCTCAGAACGGATCTTGAAAGATACCCGCCCTGTGTCGTGCGATAGGAGAATTCAGCCATGATGGTATTGGTTACCTATGACATCTCGATGGAAGACCCGGAAGGTCCGGGGCGTTTGAGGCGAGTTGCAAAAACCTGCCTCGATTACGGCGTGCGTGTTCAGTATTCAGTCTTTGAATGCGAGGTTGATCCGGCTCAGTGGACCTTTTTCAGGGATGAATTGTTGAGCCTTTATGATGAAGAAAAGGACAGCCTTAGATTCTACAAATTAGGCAAGAACTGGAAGAACCGGATTGAACATCATGGTGCCAAGCCGGCTCCTGATATTTTCCGGGATGCGATGATTCTGTAATCGCTAACCGGTAGTGCTCATTAAAAACCCGGAAAGTTAGCGAAAGGCCAGGACCTGTGTGGTGCCTGGCTTTTCTGTATTTGCTCATCCAATGAGCAGCAACGAAATGATATTACCCATTTACGTCAGCGAAACCTGAGAGATGGCGGGTTTGCATTCACTGGGTTAGGATAGAGCGGTCGCGCCCCTCGCGGGCGCGTGGATTGAAACAAGATTTGGGGTTTGAGCAGAAAGAGGCCACACAGGTCGCGCCCCTCGCGGGCGCGTGGATTGAAACAGAATCGGGGCGATGGGCGGGGCAGGCGGTAACGTCGCGC
>JAXHVJ010000051.1:0-18358 GCA_034189235.1 Pseudomonadota bacterium | reverse complement strand
ACTTCCTCAGATCCCACCGCCTCAGCGGCTTGTCCCTCAGAAGTGGTGCGCATTCTACAGCCCTCAGGGAAACTGTCAACGACCAATTTTCATTTATTTTCCCGGACCTCGGTTTCCACCTATCCGGCTGTTCAAATACCGCCCAAAATGGTCAACCAATCACCTGTTTCAGCTTCTTCTGGGTGCCTTCAGCGGAATCAGGGAATACCATCCGAACCAGTACCCTCTTATGCCGAGTAAAAAGACCACCACCAATCCATAAATCACCATCTCGGTAATATCGCTCCGCGCCTGGAAGATGAAATGCAGCCACACCAGGGCAACAGCCGGGTAGATCAGACGGTGCAGCGGCTTCCACGGCCGACCCACCCTGCGCATCATCGATTTGGTGGACGTAACTGCCAGCGGAATCAGCAACAGGAACGCAATACTTCCGAAAATAATATAGGGGCGTTTGGTAAAAGTCGCCCACAAATCGGTCCACCCAAGGATGAACTGAAGGAAAGCCATCAGGTGAAGAGTCGCATAAAAGAACGCAAACAAACCGACCATCCTGCGGACTTTTATCCATCCGGACCAATGGGTCCAGCGCGCCAGGGGCGTCATTAACAGCGTTACAATCAGCAACTGGAGTGCCGACAGCCCGAGCGTCTCGGTTACCGTTTGCCCGGGGTCGGGCCCGAGGGAACCGGTAACGATATCGAAGACCAGTAACGCAAATGGCACACCGGACAGCAGAAAGACCAGTATTCTGAACGGCAGCATCGGGATGATCATGATTGGCCCTGATTTCCGGTCAATAGTATCTGGTCAGGTCCATACCCTTGTATAAATGGGCAACCTGCTCGCCATAACCATTGAACTTCCGGGTTTCCATCCAGTTCGGGCTCAACAGTCCTGACGGCAGCCGGCGCTCTCGCTTCTGGCTCCAGCGCGGATGGTCCACCGCGGGGTTCACGTTGGCGTAGAAGCCGTACTCCTGTGGAGCAATCATTTCCCAGGTGGTTTTCGGCCGCTCCTCCTGGAAACGGATCTTCACGATGGACTTGATACTCTTGAAACCGTATTTCCAGGGCACAACCATCCGCATGGGCGCGCCATTCTGTTTCGGCAGGGTTTTGCCATAGAGACCGACCGCCATGAAGCTCAGCTCGTTCATCGCTTCATCCATCCTCAGTCCTTCCTGGTAGGGCCAGTCGATGGTGCTGAACAACGAACGCTGCCCCCTCATCTGGTCAGGATCGTAGAGTGTCTCAAAATACACGTATTTCGCCCGGGAATTGGGTTCGAAGCGTTTGAGCATGTCCGCCAGCGGGATTCCGATCCAGGGGATCACCATGGACCAGGCTTCAACGCAGCGTAGCCGGTAGATTCGTTCCTGGTAGTCGTGGGGGCGGACCAGGTCCTCGAGGGCGTAGGTTCCGGGCTTGTCACACTCCCCCTCGACCCTCACCGACCAGGGATCCACGGACATCTCATCCGCGTGCTGCGCGGGATCACCTTTACCGGTCCCGAACTCGTAGAAGTTGTTATAACGGATTACATCTTCATACGGGGTTTTCTTTTCATCCGTAGAGAATCCCGGTGCACCTGTAAATTTGAGGGATTCACCCTGCACTGGCGGAGCAGCAGCGTCCACAAGGCGAGGCACTCCGGCACCCGCCAGCGCGGCGGCAACCATGCCGCCCATGAAACGGCGGCGGTCAAGGTAAACCGATTCTGGCGTGATGTCAGAATGGGAAAGGGCCCAGGACGGGCGCTTCTTGATAAGCATCGGGAATCTCCATTAACCAGAAGCCTGATTGGTTGACCGGAGTATCCCTCCAGAATTCCCCGGGGCAATTACCGAAGGCTAGCAGCCTGTCGGACTCAGGGCTGCTAGTGACGGCGGGGTTTGCCGCGAAACAGGGCACGGGCAGGTCCGGACAACGCATAAAGCAGGAACACAGTAAACAATACGGTTGCCGGATCCAGGGCGATCACAACGAAGATCAGCACCACCAGCAAGATGGCTGTGAACGGCACCCGCCCCCGCATGTCGAGATCCTTGAAGCTACGATAGAGAATGTTGCTGACCATCAGCACCCCGGAGCCCCCAACCACGATGACCGTCAGTATGGTCAGCCAGGTGGAGGTCTCGAACTGGTGGAAACACCAGACCATGCCGGCAACACAGGCGGCCGCTGAGGGGCTCGCCAGACCGACAAAGAACTTCTTGTCCACCGAGCCGATCTGGGTATTGAAGCGTGCCAGCCGCAAGGCAGCGCCGGCAACATAGATGAAGGTAATCGCCCAACCAAACTTGCCAAGACCGTTAAGGGACCAGAAGAAGGCCACCAGCCCGGGCGCCACACCGAAGGCAACCATGTCCGCGAGACTGTCGTACTCCTCGCCGAACTTGCTCTGGGTGTTGGTCATCCGGGCCACACGACCATCCAGGCCGTCGAGGATCATTGACACAAAAATCGCAATCGCAGCGTTATCAAAAACGCCGTTGGCGGCCGAGACAATGGCATAAAACCCTGAAAACAGGGACGCGGTTGTCAGGGCATTGGGCAACAGGTAAATGCCCTTGCGACGGACAGGTGCCCCTTCGACCAGTTCCTCTTCTACAACTTCGCCGGACTCAATCTCCGAATCAAGATTCTCTGGCTGTTCATTCTTGAAGGTGGCTTCTGTGTCGACAGATTTTTTCTCGTCAGTCATTCCTGAAACTCCGGAAAACATTTGGGCGGAGTATATACGAAAAACGCGGCCACCCGGGCCGCGTTTTGAGAACTATGCCGGGAATCCGGATCAGTTCTTGTCCTTGTCCACGATCTTGTTGGCAGTAATCCAGGGCATCATGGAGCGCAGCTTCTCACCAACCACTTCAATCTGGTGAGCCGCGTTGTCACGACGGCGCGCAGTCATGGACGGGTAGTTCAGGCTGCCTTCGGAGATAAACATCTTGGCGTACTCACCGCTCTGGATGCGCTTGAGAGCGTTACGCATGGCTTGGCGGGACTGCTCGTTGATGATCTCCGGGCCAGTCACATACTCACCATACTCCGCGTTGTTGGAGATGGAGTAGTTCATGTTGGCGATACCGCCTTCGTACATCAGGTCCACGATCAGCTTCAGCTCGTGCAGACACTCGAAGTAGGCCATCTCCGGCGCGTAACCGGCTTCCACCAGGGTCTCGAAACCGGCCTTGACCAACTCAACGGTACCACCACACAGAACGGCCTGCTCGCCAAACAGGTCAGTTTCGGTCTCGTCCTTGAAGCTGGTCTCGATAATGCCGGTACGGCCGCCACCGATGCCGCTGGCGTAGGACAGGGCCAGGTTCCTGGCGTTGCCCGAAGCGTCCTGGAAGATGGCGATCAGGTCAGGAATACCGCCACCGTTGGCGAATTCAGTGCGAACGGTGTGGCCCGGAGCCTTCGGAGCCACCATGATCACGTCCAGGTCCTCGCGCGGAACGATCTGGTTGTAGTGGATGGCGAAACCATGGGCAAACGCCAGGGTTGCACCTTCTTTCAGGTTCGGCTCGATTTCGGCCTTGTACAACTGGGCCTGATACTCGTCCGGAGTCAGGACCATGACCAGGTCAGCGGCAGCTACGGCAGACGGCACGTCACTGGTCTTCAGACCATAGGCTTCGGCCTTGGCGATGGAAGAAGAGCCCGGACGCAGACCCACGGTCACGTCAACACCGGATTCTTTCAGGTTGCACGCATGGGCATGGCCCTGGGAACCGAAACCGATGATGGCAACTTTCTTGCCCTGGATGATGGAAAGATCGCAATCCTTATCGTAATAAACCTGCATGAGAAACCTCTTTTATTGGTAATGGCCCCGCAGGACCATGATGTTCAAAGTATTTGATGAGAGCCGTTACAGGCTGAGCACCTTTTCACCACGGGCAATACCGGAGACACCGGTACGAACCACCTCCAGGACACCCGCCGTACCCACGGCCTGGATAAAACCGTCCAGCTTGTCACTGTCGCCTGCCAGCTGAACCGTGTACACCGAGCTGGTGACGTCCACGATCTGGCCCCGGAAGATATCCACCGTGCGCTTGATCTCGGCACGCTGGGAGCCAGTGGCCTTCAGCTTCACCAGCATCAGCTCGCGCTCGATGTGGGCACCTTCGGTCAGGTCCACCAGCTTCACCACTTCAATCAGCTTGTTCAGCTGCTTGGTAATCTGCTCGATGACCTTGTCAGAACCGGTGGTAGTGATGGTCAGACGGGACAGGGTCTCGTCCTCGGTCGGCGCCACGGTCAGTGTTTCAATGTTGTAGTTGCGCTGGGAGAACAGGCCAACAACCCGTGACAGCGCACCCGGCTCGTTTTCCAGCAAAACAGAAATAATCCGACGCATGCTCACACCCTCTCCGTTTTGCTGAGCCACATGTCTTTCATGGAACCGCGGGCCACCTGCATCGGGTAGACATGCTCGAAGCGGTCTACATAGATGTCGACAAAGACCAGCTTGTCTTTCATCGCCAGCGCTTCCCTGAGCGCGGGCTCAAGGTCTTCCTTCTTCTCGATGCGTACACCCACGTGGCCATAGGCTTGCGCCAGCTTGATGAAGTCCGGCAGGGACTCCATGTAGGACTGGGAGTGACGGGACTCGTAGTTCATGTCCTGCCACTGCTTCACCATGCCCAGGGCCTGGTTGTTCAGGTTGATGATTTTCACCGGCAGGTTGTACTGCTTGCAGGTGGACAGCTCCTGGATGTTCATCTGGATACTGCCCTCACCGGTGATGCACAGCACCTCGTCGTCCGGATGGGTGAGCTTGACCCCCATGGCCGCCGGCAGCCCGAAACCCATGGTGCCCAGGCCACCGGAATTGATCCAGCGATTGGGCTTGTCGAACTTGTAGTACTGGGCAGCGAACATCTGGTGCTGGCCGACATCGGAGGTGACAAACGCCTCACCGTTGGTCAGCCTGTACAACAGCTCGATCACTTCCTGCGGCTTGATCACATCCGGGCTGGTTTCGTAACGCATGCCGTGGAACGCCCGCCACTCGTTGATCTGCTTCCACCAGGAGGCAAGGGCGTCGGCATCGGGCTTGTCCCTGCTTTCTTTCACCAGGGCAACCATCTCCTTGAGCACCGCATCCACGGGGCCAACGATGGGCACATCCGCTTCCACAGTCTTGGAGATCGAGGCCGGATCGATGTCGATGTGGATGATCCGGGCGCCCGGACAGAACTTCTCGGTGGCGTTGGTCACCCGGTCATCAAAACGGGCGCCCACAGCCAGGATCAGATCCGAATGGTGCATGGCCATATTGGCTTCGTAGGTACCATGCATGCCCAGCCAGCCCAGGTGCTGCTTGTCGGAAGCCGGATAACAGCCGATACCCATCAGGGTATTGGTGATCGGATACCCCAGCATCTGTGTCAACTCGGTGAGCTGACCGGACGCCTTGCCAAGAATAACGCCGCCACCGGCATAGATAATCGGACGCCTGGCGGCGAGCATCATGTCGACGGCTTTCTTGATCTGGCCGGAGTGGCCACGAATGGCCGGGTTGTAGGAGCGCAACTTGACCTTCTTCGGATAGCAATACTCATAGCGCTCGTTCGGCGTGGTCATATCCTTGGGGATATCCACCACCACCGGGCCGGGGCGACCGGTCGCGGCAATATAGTAGGCCTTGCGAATGACTTCGGGAATTTCCTCGGGGTGCCGCACACTCAGGTTGTGCTTCACCACGGGACGGGAAACACCGATCATGTCGGTTTCCTGGAAGGCATCCTCACCGATCAGGTGGGAGGCAACCTGACCGCACAGAACCACCAAGGGGATGGAATCCATGAAAGCGGTGGCAATGCCGGTAATGGTGTTGGTGGCTCCAGGACCCGAGGTCACCAGTACGGTACCTGGTTTTCCGGTCGCGCGGGCGTAGCCGTCGGCCATATGGACCGCTGCCTGCTCGTGCCGCACCAGAATGTGCTTGACTTTGTCCTGCCTGAACAGCGCATCATAAATATGAAGGGCTGCACCACCCGGATAGCCGTATATGTACTCGATACCTTCGTCCTGAAGGGACCGGATCAGCATATCGGCGCCAGACAATAACTCCACGATTTTCTACCCTCTTCTACGAGTGAATGAGCCGGGTTTCGCCCCGGGTGCCTGGATTCACGGTCTCCCTGCTTCTTGTGAAAGCGGAACCGGCTTGCTCCTCCACACCTGCAAAAATAAGAGGTTGTCTCCTGGCCAGCCGCCCTCCTGAGGGTTGCGGAGAACGACCAATCAACGGGTTGCACGTAAGCAACAACCAGCGCACATCGGGACCCGACGTGTTCAGTGTGGTGATTAACGGGGGATACTCGCTCGGGATTGCCTGCCGAATTAACCCCAGTTTCAGGCAATCGCCAATTCTGACAGCGCGAAACTCCCTGTCAATAGGCGTTAGTGTCCCATTTAGCCGAAGGTCTGCCATACTTGGAAAATCCGGACCCGGAGATTTGAACCAGACGAAAGAAAACCGGCGTTTCGGATGGCATGATAGACTCCACCAATAATTCCAACCGGCAGCGGAATCTGGCCGGTAGCAAACCACGGCGAGTAGATCCATGAACAGAAAAATCCTGATGTTGACCCTGTTAATGGCTTTGGTACCGGGCATTGCCCATAGCGGTTCCGTCTACAAATGGACGGACGAAAACGGCGTCACCCATTTTGGCGACCGCCAGCCCACGGGCAGCAAGGCCGAGCAGATCAGCGTCCGTACCGGCCAGGGCTCGACCAACGCGTCCAACCGCACCAGCCCCCAGGAGCAGGTGCAGGCCTTGGCGCAGGAAGCGGAAAAGCGCGAACTGACCGAGCGTGAGCGGGCCGAGATGGAAGCCATCCGCAAGCAGCGCGAAGCCAACTGCGCTACTGCCCGGTCCAACCTGAAGATCATCGACAGCAATGCGCGGATTCAGGTGGAGGAAAACGGCGAGCGGCGGTACCTGTCGCCGGAGGAGATTGCCGAGCAACGAATGAAGCTCGAGAAGATTGCCGAAGAGAATTGCGGGCCGATGGAGCAGTAAGAGGGTCAGGAGGAGTCAGAAGAATGCCCTCTTCTGACTCCTGACTCCGCCTTCACCGGTCAGGCTTTCTCGAACACCAGCTGGTGATCCTTCACCGTGCCGCGAATGGTATCCCCCGGCACAAACTCGCCCTGCAGCAGCTTTTGCGCCAACGGGTTTTCGATGTTCCGCTGGATCGCCCGCTTCAGCGGCCGGGCACCGTAGACCGGGTCGTAGCCCACTTCCGCCAGAAGATCCATGGCGGCATCGTCCAGCTCCAGCTTCATGTCCTGGTCCTTCAGGCGCTTACTCAGGCCGGCGATCTGGATCTTCGCAATTCCGCGGATCTGGTCTTCCGCCAGCGGATGGAACACCACCACTTCGTCCACGCGGTTGATGAATTCCGGGCGGAAATGGGTGCCTACCACTTCCATCACCGCGCTCTTCATGGCCTCGTAGTTCTCCTCTCCTGCTTTCTGCTGGATGATGTCGGAGCCCAGGTTCGAGGTCATCACGATGACAGTGTTGCGGAAATCCACGGTCCGGCCCTGGCCGTCGGTAAGGCGGCCATCTTCGAGCACCTGCAGGAGAATGTTGAACACATCCGGATGCGCCTTCTCCACCTCATCCAGCAACAGCACTGAATACGGGCGACGACGTACCGCTTCGGTCAGGTAGCCACCCTCTTCATAGCCGACATAGCCGGGAGGCGCACCGATCAGGCGAGCTACTGAATGTTTCTCCATGAACTCGGACATATCAATGCGCACCATGGCTTCCTCGGTATCGAACAGGAAGGAGGCCAGGGCTTTGCACAGCTCGGTCTTGCCCACGCCGGTCGGGCCGAGGAACAGGAACGAGCCGTTGGGCCGGTTCGGATCCGAAAGGCCGGCGCGGGAACGGCGAACCGCGTTGGAGACAGCTTCCACGGCTTCTTCCTGACCGATCACCCGGCCATGCAGGGCCTCTTCCATGCGCATGAGCTTGTCGCGCTCGCCTTCGAGCATCTTGGATACCGGGATACCGGTCCACTTGGAAACCACCTCGGCGATCTCTTCATCCGTGACGCGGTTACGCAACAGCTCCATTTTCTTCATCTCGGCCTGGCCCGCCATTTCCAGCTGGCGTTCCAGCTCCGGAATCTTGCCGTACTGCAACTCCGACATGCGGCCCAGATCGCCGGCACGGCGGGCGTTTTCCAGGTCAATCCGTGCCTGCTCCAGGTCGCTCTTGATCTTCTGGGAACCGTGCAGTGCCGCCTTCTCGGAATTCCAGATTTCTTCCAGATCGGCGTATTCCCGCTCGACCTCGGAAATGACATCGGAGAGCTCTGATAACCGCTTTTTGGATGCCTCATCCTTCTCTTTTTTCAGGGCCTCGCGCTCGATCTTCAGCTGGATCAGCCGGCGCTCGAGACGGTCCAGCGCCTCGGGTTTCGAATCCATCTCCATGCGGATCTGACTGGCAGCTTCGTCCACCAGGTCGATCGCCTTGTCCGGCAGCTGCCGGTCGGTGATGTACCGATGGGACAGCTTGGCCGCCGCGATGATGGCACCGTCGGTGACTTCAACACCGTGGTGAACCTCGTAACGCTCTTTCAGGCCACGCAGGATGGCAATGGTGTCTTCCTCGCTCGGCTCGTTGACCAGCACTTTCTGGAACCGGCGCTCGAGGGCGGCATCCTTTTCGATGTTTTCGCGGTACTCGTCCAGGGTGGTGGCACCCACGCAGTGCAGTTCACCCCGGGCCAGGGCCGGCTTCAGCATGTTGCCGGCGTCCATGGAGCCTTCGGCCTTGCCGGCGCCGACCATGGTATGGATCTCGTCGATGAACAGGATGATCTGCCCTTCCTGCTTGGACAGTTCGTTCAGCAGCGCCTTCAGGCGTTCCTCGAACTCGCCGCGGAACTTGGCTCCGGCAATCAGGGAGCCCATGTCCAGGGACAGTACCTTCTTGTCCTTCAGACCATCGGGCACTTCGCCGTTGACGATACGCTGGGCCAGACCTTCCACAATGGCGGTCTTGCCCACGCCGGGTTCGCCGATCAGCACGGGGTTATTCTTGCGTCGGCGCTGCAGCACCTGGATAGTGCGGCGGATCTCGTCATCACGACCGATGACCGGGTCGAGCTTGCCTTCGGCAGCACGTTCCGTGAGGTCGATGGTGTACTTGGACAGGGCCTGACGGTTTTCCTCGGCACCGGGATCGCTGACGGTCTCACCGCCACGAACTTCGTCAATGGCCCTTTCCAGGGCGGCTTTGTCCACGCCCTGCTCACGCAGCACCCGGCCCAGGGTTCCCCGGTCTTCCAGGGCGGCCAGCAGTATCAGTTCACTGGAGATAAACTGGTCTTTGCGCTTCTGGGACAGTTTGTCAGCGATGTTGAGCAATCGGCCCATGTCGTTTGACATGGAGACATCGCCGGCAGAGCCCTTCACTTCCGGCAGGTTCTCGATTTCCTGGGCGACAGCCTCGCGGATACGTGACGGGTCCGCGCCGGCCTGCTTGAGCAGCGGCTTGATGGAACTGCTTTCCTGGTCCAGCAACGCCTGCATCAGATGCAGCGGCTCAATGAAGTTGTGGTCCTTGCCAACTGCGAGCGACTGCGCGTCCGCCAGCGCGGTCTGCAGTTTGCTGGTGAGCTTGTCGATTCTCATGTTTCCTTTTCCCCAAATCAGTTAGCGGATATCCGGCGAACTCTTTGACGGTTCGGTTATATCCAAATTGGTTTGCATTTAAATGTAGGGGCGGATGGTGGGACTTCAAGCTCGTGGGGCTGATTATGGCTGGAAATTGACCGCGGTCATTCAGATTCGGGGGGAAGCGAGGAGGTAGCCTGCCCCGTTATTCCAACCAGATCAGGGTCGCCATACGTCCGGTCTGCCCATCTCGCCGGTAGGAGAAAAACCAGTCCCGGTCGCGGACGGTACACAGGCTGCCACCGGAAACGGAGCGAACGCCGGCGCCGGCCAGGCGTTGGCGGGCCAGCAGGTAGATGTCGGCCAGGTAGTGTCCGGGGCGAGCCCCCTCTTCCGTGAACGCTCTGGCGGCGTCCGGATCGTGTGAGAGGAACTCGTCGCGGACTTCCGGGCCGACTTCGAATCGTTTCGGGCCGATGGCCGGGCCCAGCCACGCGATCAGTTCATCGCCGGGCACTGTCATGGCGCTGGTCAGGTTTTCCAGTACGCCACCGCACAGGCTCCGCCAGCCGGCATGGGCGGCACCGACCACACTGCCCGTCCGGTCACACAACACCACCGGCAGGCAGTCGGCAGTCAGGATGGCGCAGGCAATCCCCGGCTCCCGGGTAAAGCTGGCATCGGCTTCCGGGACCGTGGTGACGTTGTCGGTGGTGATCTCGACCACGCTGGTGCCGTGGACCTGGTTCAGCCAGGCGATACGGGAAGCGTCCAGGCCGGTGAAGTCGGCCAGGCGCTGTCGATTGATCTGGACATGGTCGGGGTTGTCGCCGACATGACTGCCAAGGTTGAGGCTGTCCCAGGGCGACTGACTCACGCCGCCCTGACGGGTGGTACAGAGCGCCTGGACGTTTCCGGGCGCTGACCAGCCGGGGCGGAGGACGGCCTGTTCAGAAATCATCACTCTCCAGCTCCCGGACGTGTTTACGCAGGGCTTCAATCAGGTGAACCATATCTTCGGGCAACGGCACCTCCCAGGTGAGGACTTCGCCGGTTTCCGGGTGTTCGAGGGTCAGTTGTCGGGCGTGCAGCGCCTGGCGGTTGAAGCCGGACAGTACTTCCCGCAGCTCCTCGGTGGAGCCTTTGGGCAGGCGCATGCGGCCGCCGTAGAGCTGATCGCCCACGAGCGGGTGCTTGACATGGGCCATGTGTACACGGATCTGATGGGTCCGGCCGCTTTCCAGCTTGCAGCGGATGTGGGTGTGGGCGGCAAAGCGCTCCACCAGGCGATAATGGGTGACCGCCGGCTTGCCGCTGGAAACCACCGCCATTTTCTTGCGCTCACGGGGGTGTCGGCCAATGGGGGCATCAATCGTGGCGCCGCCGGTGAGCGTGCCCACTACGACGGCGTCGTACTCACGGCCCATGGTGCGGGTCTGAAGCTGATCGACCAGCGAGGTATGGGCAATCAGGCTGCGGGCCACCACCATGATGCCGGAGGTGTCCTTGTCGAGCCGGTGCACGATGCCCGCGCGGGGCAGATTTTCCACCTCCGGGGCATAGCTCAGGACTGCGTTGACCAGGGTCCCCGCCGCGTGGCCTGCAGCGGGATGCACCACCAGGCCCGCCGGTTTGTTGATCACCAGCAGGTGTTCGTCTTCGTAGACAATGTCCAGCTCGATGTCTTCCGCCTCCCAGCTCACCTGCACTTCGGGCTCGGCATCCAGTTCGATGACGTCATCGAGGATGACCTTGTCCCGGGGCTTGCGGGCCTCGCCGTTCACGGTCAGAGTGCCGTCCTTGATCCAGCCTTGCAGGCGGGAACGGGAGTGCCCGGGCATGAGCGCGGCTGCGGCCTGGTCGAGCCTGCGGTCACTCAGATCGGGTGGAACAACGAAACGTGCGGTAATTCGGTTTTCAGATGACATCAAGCCCCCCGGGGCCGGTGTGTTACGTTTTGATCAGATTCTGGCAATCGGGCGAGGTAACCTCTGCACATGGACCGACTTCCCCGCTACAATGGCCGCTGCTCAAAAACTTTTCGACATTATACGGGATTCCGGCATGAGATCAGTTGTTCGTTTGCTGTTGCTGTCCACCCTGGCGGTGATGATCAGCGCCTGCGCCAGTAACAAGCAGGAGGAAGTCCTGCCGGAACAGACCTATTACGAGAATGCCCGCCAGGCGATGGACTCCGGCAACTTCAACGAAGCCGAGCAGAACCTGGATGCCCTGGAGACCTATTACCCGTTCGGCCGCTACGCCGAACAGGCCCAGCTCGACCTGATCTATGCCCGCTACCAGAACCTCGATCTGGAAGGCGCCCGGGCGGCGGCGGACCGTTTCCTGCGACTGAACCCGCAAAGCGACCATGCCGATTACGCCCTGTACATGCGCGGACTGGCTTCCTACAACCTGGATATCGGCCTGGCTGCCCGCTATTTTCCCATCGACGTGGCCGCCCGCAACCCGGGTGAACAGACCCAGGCATTCCGGGATTTCTCGCAATTGCTGAACCGCTACCCGGACAGCCCTTACGCCAGCGACGCCCGCCAGCGGATGATTGCCATCCGTAACCGCATGGCCGAACTGGAGCTGCATGCGGCCCGCTATTACATCAAGCGCCAGGCCTACCTGGCCGCCAATAACCGGGCGCGCCATGTGGTGGAGAACTACCCGTCAGCCCCTGCGGTGGAAGAAGCCCTGATCATCATGGCCGAGACCTACCAGTTCCTGGACCTGAAAAAGGCCGCGCGGGACAGTATTGCCCTG
Organism: Pseudomonadota bacterium; assembly: GCA_034189235.1. Classification (GTDB taxonomy): domain Bacteria; phylum Pseudomonadota; class Gammaproteobacteria; order Pseudomonadales; family Oleiphilaceae; genus Marinobacter. Next base: position 5,920 of record JAXHVJ010000051.1, on the reverse strand, counting down.
CTTCGGGAGAATTTCCCGGAAAGTAAGGCGTTGAACGAAGACGGAGAGTTTGTAGCGGACCGGCTGAAGGGGGAGAACCGGTCGCTGACGAATGTGGTGACTTTCGGGCTGATGGGGGACGAGTGACATTGGCGTGAAAACGGGGTCAGGTTCTCGGGGTCAGAAAAAACCTTCTTCTGACCCCATGTTCAATCATCCCCGCTACTTCCCGCTCTTCCAGCCATTGGTAATCGGATACCGCCGATCCTTCCCGAATCCCCGCTCGGTAATCCGCACGCCAATCGGCGCCTGCCGGCGCTTGTACTCGTTGATATCCACCAGTCGGATTACCCGCGCCACATCGGTGGCATCAAAGCCCTCCGCCACAATGGCCTCGGCACTGAAATCCCGCTCCACATAGAGATTGAGAATCTGGTCCAGCACGTCGTATCCCGGCAGGCTGTCCTCGTCCTTCTGGTCCGGTGCCAGCTCCGCCGAGGGCGGACGGGTGATGACTCGCTCGGGAATTACCGGGGAAACGGTGTTGCGGTAGCGGGCCAGGCGGAACACCAGAGTCTTGGGCACATCCTTCAGCACATCAAACCCGCCAGCCATGTCGCCATAAAGCGTGGAATAGCCCACTGCCATCTCGCTCTTGTTGCCGGTGGTCAGCACCAGCGAGCCAAACTTGTTGGACAGGGACATCAGCAGCACACCCCGCAGTCGCGCCTGGAGGTTTTCCTCGGTGGTGTCCGGTTTTGTGCCCTCGAACGGCTTCGCCAGGGTGGCCATGAAGGCATCGTACATGGGCTCGATGGAGAACACGTCGTACTGCACACCCAGGGCGTTGGCCTCGGCCTCGGCATCCTCCAGGCTCATGCCGGAGGTATAGCGGAATGGCATCATCACGGCGCGCACACGGTCCTTGCCCAGGGCATCCACCGCGACCGCCAGGGTGACGGCGGAATCAATCCCACCGGACAGACCCAGCACCACGGACCTGAAGCCGTTCTTGTTCACGTAGTCCCGGACCCCGGTGACCAGGGCACTGTAGACGTTGGCTTCCAGGGACGGCTCCCCGGGCAGTGGCTGGGATACCGGCTGGCAATGGTGATCACAGATAAACTCGACCGGGTACAGGCCTTCGGAGAACTGGGGCGCTTCGGCCGCCAGCTCTCCGGAATGGTCAAAGACCATGGAACCACCGTCGAACACCAGTTCATCCTGGCCACCGAACAGATTCACGTAGACAATACTGATGACATTCTCCTGCGCCTTGCGTTCCAGCAGAGCCTTGCGGCGGGCCTGCTTGTCAATGTCGTAGGGCGACGCATTCAGGTTCAGGATCAGCCGTGCGCCCGCGGCGGCACAATCCTCCACCGGCCCGTCCTTCCAGATGTCTTCACAGACGGTAATACCGACCGGAACGCCCCGGATATCCAGGGTGAGCACATCCCTGCCCTCGGCGAAATAGCGCTTTTCATCAAATACCTGGTAATTGGGCGGGAACCGTTTGAAGTAGCGGCCGGTGATCTCGCCATTCTCAATCACCACGGCACCGTTGTAGAGCAGCCCGTAGTGGCGCAGGGGGGCGCCAATGACAATAGCAGGCCCGAGGTTCGCGGCCTTCAATTCCTCGAGCGCCTCACCCACCCGCAGGTCCAGGCTCGGGCGCAGCAGCAAATCCTCGGGCGGATAACCGGTGAGGCAGAGTTCCGGGAACACCACGATGTCCGCCTGGTGCTCGCTGGCGGCCTTGCGGGTGGCGTCAATCACCAGCCGGGCATTACCGGGAATATCGCCTACCAGGAAATCCAGCTGGGCCATGACCACCCGCAACTTCCGGGCAGGCGATTGGGAGGACGGGAGGTTCCCGGACACGGACATAAATCGGCTCCTGTAACTCATTGCCATGAAAAGGCTATTATAACCCCGCGAGGGCAAGAATTTCTTCCGACCAATAACAGACAAAAGGCAACCATGGCAGGCAGTACGTCACCGACTGGCAGCGCACAGGCACTTAACCGGCCGGGGAACTGGCAGCAAGTGAAGCTGTTCCGGATCTACAACCATTACCGGCTGGTGGTCAGCCTGATGCTGGTGGGCTTGCTGTTCATTGATCCGGTCGCCATGGAGCCCCGTTTCCGCTGGCAGGATTATTACCAGGCCGGCGTGGTGTCCTACCTGGCCCTGAATGCCTTTATCGGCATGACCCTGCTGGCCGGCTTCCAGCCCAGCCAGCGGCATATCACCCTGTCTATCCTGCTGGACATCCTGATCATGCACGGTTTGCTGATCAGCAGTACCGGCATCACCAACGGCCTGGCCAATCTGGTCATCATTTCGGTTGCCGCCGGCAACATCCTGACCCCGAGCCGCACGGGCATCTTCTATGCCGCCCTGGCCGCTATCTGTTCACTGGGAATTTCCTGCTGGGCGGTCCTGATACTGGATGAGAGTGGTGACAATATCGTCCGGGCCGGCTTCCTGGGCATTCTCTATTTCGCCGTCGCCTTTATCCTGCAGAACATCTCCCGGCGAATGATGAGAAGCGAAGCCCTCGCCTCGAGCCACGCCCGCAGCATCGCCGAACTGGAGCAGATCAACCAGCAGATTATCCAGCGCATGCGCACCGGCATCCTGGTGCTGGACCGCGCCGGCCAGATCCGCCTGGCTAACGCGGCTGCCGAGGAACTGCTGTTCGGCACGCCGGGCGCGGAGGATTCAGGCCAAGTGCAAAACAGGGTGCTGCCCCAGCCCCTGAAACCGGGCCTGGAAGACTGGCTCAGGGATCCCCGCAAACGCGTTACGCCGTTCCAGTCCGCACCGACCTCACCCCTGTTACAGGCCAACTTCACGCAGCTGGACCAGGAACAGGGAGACCTGATCCTGGTGTTCATTGATGACATGAGCAAGGTGACCCAGCAAGCCCAGCAGATGAAACTGGCCTCGCTCGGGCGCCTGACTGCCGGCATCGCCCACGAAATCCGCAATCCCCTGGGCGCTATCAGCCATGCGGCACAACTGATGGAAGAATCCCCCTCCCTCAGCGAGAGCGACAAGCGCATGCTGGACATCATCCGGCGACATTCCAGACGGGTAAACGGCATCATAGAAAATGTCCTGGAGTTGTCCCGGCGCAAGGCAGCAAATGCCGAACTGGTGGATATTCCGGTCTGGCTGCACGAGTTCCGTAATGACTTCCTGCAAACCCAGGATGACCAGTCGATACCGGTCCGGATCGACCTTGTGATTGATCCTGAGGTCCCCGCCGCCCGCTTCGACAAGAGCCAGATCGAGCAGGTTCTGGTCAACCTGTGTGACAACGGGCTTCGCTACAGCCAGCAGCAATGCGGCGAGAAACATATAAAGCTGAGCGCGGGCGCCACCGAGGATGGGGAGCGGGCTTATCTGGATGTTCGGGACTACGGCCCGGGCATCTCGAAAGAACACCGGAGTTCAGTATTTGAGCCGTTCTTCACAACCGACAAAAGCGGCACCGGACTGGGCCTTTATCTGGCCAGGGAACTGTGCGAGTCTAACCAGGCACACCTTTCCCTGGTGGAGGATGGCCAGCCAGGGTGCTGTTTCCGCATTACCTTTGCCCCACCCGGGCGCATGATCTGATCAGGACCTTTTCTGACCCCGGGGCCCGCACAACGAGATGGAACCAACACGAGACAATGACCACGCATACCGCACTGATCGTTGACGACGAGCCGGATATCCGGGACCTGCTGGAAATCACCCTCAGCCGGATGGGCATTGAAACCCTCACCGCTCCGGACCTGACCACCGCCAGGCAACTATTGGAAAAACTCCAACCCCAGCTGTGCCTGACCGACATGAACCTGCCGGACGGCAACGGCATTGACCTGGTGCACTGGATCCAGCGGCACGCCCCGGCCACGCCGGTGGCGGTGATTACCGCCTATGGCAACATGGACACGGCCATCGAATCCCTGAAAGCCGGTGCCTTCGATTTTGTCTCCAAACCGGTGGAACTGCCGAGACTGCGGGAGCTGGTCAGCAGCGCCCTGAAACTGTCCGACGCCAAACCGGATAACGAAGCGGAAACCGACGAGCCGGGCCTTCTGCTGGGCAACTCGCCACAGATCCGCAAACTGCGCAACCAGACCCGCAAGCTGGCCCGCAGCCAGGCGCCGGTGTTCATCAGCGGCGAATCCGGCAGCGGCAAGGAACTGGTGGCCCGGATGATCCACCTGCAGGGCCCGCGCAGGGATGGGCCGTTCGTGGCCGTCAACTGCGGGGCCATTCCCTCCGAGCTGATGGAAAGTGAATTCTTCGGCCACAAGAAAGGCAGCTTCACCGGCGCCGTGGAAAACAAGGAAGGCCTGTTCCGCTCCGCCAACGGCGGCACCCTGTTCCTGGACGAAGTGGCCGACCTGCCCCTGGCCATGCAGGTGAAACTGCTACGGGCGATCCAGGAAAAGGCTGTACGCCCGGTAGGCGACACCAGGGAAGTGCCGGTCGACATCCGGGTACTGAGCGCCACCCACAAGAACCTGCCCGAGCTGGTGCAGGAAGGCAACTTCCGCCAGGACCTGTTCTATCGCATAAACGTGATCGAACTGGCCGTGCCACCACTGCGGGAGCGGCCTGATGACATACCCCTGCTCGCCAGCCATATCCTCGGGCGCATCGCCCGGGAATACGAATGCGATCCGGCCGCCCTCACCCAGGATGCCATCGAACGGCTCAAGGCCTACGACTTCCCCGGCAACGTGCGGGAGCTGGAAAACATTCTGGAACGGGCCTTCACCCTGTGTGATGAGGACAATATCAGTGCCGACGACCTGCATCTGGGGAACGGGGTGCAGCCCGGCGGTTCAGCCTCTGGCACGGCCAACCCTGGCACCGATGCGCCCAGCGTGCCGGAGGGGGAGATCGACCTTGAAGGGTTCCTGGAGAACATAGAGCGCCAGGCCATTGAGAAAGCACTGGAGGCCACTCGCTGGAACAAGACGGCGGCGGCCAAAAGGCTGGGGATCAGTTTTCGGGCTTTGCGGTATCGGTTGAAGAAGTTGGGGATGGAGTAAGACCAGGCATTTAGGATAGTATTCTTTGCCGGGCAGGATGCCCGGCAACTTTAAATAACCGGACAAGGAATAGTCTGATGAACAACCGAAAATTTCTCGGTGGCTTCACGCTCGTGGAGCTGCTGGTCACCCTCGCCGTCGTTGCAGTGATTACTAGCATCACGGTGCCCTCAATGAATAATCTTGTTCAGAGATCCCAACGCCACTCGGCCGTATCCGAGGCGATTGCGCTTATTAATCTCGCCCGCAACACGGCCATCATGGAACAACGAACCATAACGGTATGCCCATTGGACCTTTCCCATAAATGCGTAGCGGAGTGGAATACGCGACCGATCACCGTATTTCGGGATGACAACTCTGACCGGATCCTCGACGATTCCGCTGATATTATTCGCGTTGGAACCATTCCTGAGAATGGGTACTGGACTGGCAACACCGCCAGTCGACCATACCTGCGTTTTTTCCCCAACGGAATGGCCAGCTACGCCATCGGCAACATGGTGTGGTGTCCAAGCAATAGAGATAGCAAGCTGGCTGCGCAGATTGTGATAAATATGGGAGGCCGGCCTCGCCTATCTGAGGATCATGACGATGATGGATTGATTGAAGACGCCAACGGCAATGCCGTCAACTGCAGCTGAATATTTTAAGACAGCAATACCTGGCCAGTTACTCTGACCAGGTATTCTCACTGCCTCCAATTCCACCAGAGTTATCGGCATCCCATTCACGAACACCATTGGATCTTAGCTGGAGAAAGCCGTCACCGGCCTGCCCATTCTTGGGAACAGCACGGAGGATGAAGGAGTTGGCTTTCAAGTCAAAAATATAAAGATCATAGAACTTGGCGTTGCCATCCAGAGGAGCTTCGTCCGGAA
>JAXHVJ010000050.1:0-18689 GCA_034189235.1 Pseudomonadota bacterium | reverse complement strand
AAATGATCGGTGAAGTGCTGGACGTCATGCGTGAACTGGCCAGGGAAGGCATGACCATGATGGTCGTGACCCACGAGATGGGCTTTGCCCGGGAAGTGGCCGACCGCGTGATCTACATTCATGAAGGCCAGATTGTGGAACAGGGTAAGCCGGATGATGTGTTCGACAACCCCCAGAGCGAACGTACCCAGGGGTTTCTTTCGCGGGTTCTGGCGCACTGAGCCAGCTTCGAAAGCCTCCGCTTGCGGGGGCTTTTTTCTTGAATGCCTGTCAGCAGACGCTTCTGATTCGTTAGGGCAGTTTAACCTTCAACAGATGTCGACGCGCCAACTTGCCGCAACGTCCATCAGGTCATTTTCCTCAGCGGTGCACTCCAGGCTGCGAGGATCAGCGACCACGATCCTTTCACCGGGCAAGACTTGGCTACCCGGCCCCGGATTCAGACGATCAAAATTATCGGGTTTTGCTGAGGCATCGCCATAAAAATCCGCCTGCAGCTCACTGCGGCTCATGGGTTTTCGGACAACGTGGAATCCGGGTTCGCTCACATCTCGATTTTCATCGGCGTCCGAAGTGGCTGCGCCGGAGATTTCGAGCGCCGTTGCCGATGAGGAACTCCGCGAGGAAGACACCGGTTCAGGAAGACTTTTTGAATTCCCGGTCTCTGGTGTCAACTGAGCCGATTCTGCCGCAGTCGCTGGGTTTGCCACTGTCCTTGGCGCGACGGCTTAGACTCCCGGGAAAGACGCCGGCGTATGGGTATCGCCAATAACCACAGACCCCGACCCGATCGTCACACCACCGCATGAAATCGCGCCACCGGTCACCGCCGCCGGCTTGCCATTGATCATGACAGTCGACGAACCACCAGCAATGGTGCGCGGATGAGGCGGATGTCTGGGTTTGGAATGGGGTGCCAGCGGGTCGCCTACCCGGGCGGCGGGCTTGCCATCGATCAGTACATCGGGGGAACCGGCAATCACCGGTGTGGGCGGGAAACCTTCGTGATCAGAGCCAAGGTCTCCGAGCAGAACAATCGCTTTACTCATGTCGCGTCCTTTGCGTTTTGCCGAGCCATCCAGGCCCTTCAGGTGTATGGCGGTAGTATATACCAAAGCGCTCTTCCAGCCAAATCGTTCGATTCCGGAGAGTGATGGAATCAAGCAGGCGGAAAACGTCAGGCAATGCCGGGCCAGGTCGACCTGAAATCGATTGGCGGCTACCCGCTGTTAACTGTAATATCGGCGCAGGTTAACAGCGACCATTCGAAACCAGACAACGTGACCGGAGACTCACCATGCGCAACGCCGATCTCGTCGCCCGCGATCTCAAATCCGTGTGGCACCCATGCACACAAATGAAAGACCACGAATCCCTGCCCCTGATACCTGTAAAACGGGGTGAAGGTGTCTGGCTGGAAGACTTCGAGGGCAACCGCTACATCGATGCAGTCAGCTCCTGGTGGGTCAACCTGTTCGGCCACGCCAATCCGAGAATCAACGCCGCAATACAGGATCAGATCGGCAAGCTCGAACACGTCATCCTGGCCGGCTTCAGCCACGAACCGGTGGTCAACCTCTCGGAGCGCCTGATCGAAGTCACCCCCGAAGGCCTGAACAGGTGTTTCTATGCCGACAACGGCTCATCGGCCATCGAGGCGGCCCTGAAGATGAGCTACCACTACTGGAAAAACCAGGGCAAGCCGGGCAAGAAAAACTTCGTCAACCTCAGCAACAGCTACCATGGGGAAACCCTCGGCGCCCTGGCTCTCGGCGACGTCGCCCTCTACAAGGACACCTACCAGCCGCTGCTGATGGAAGTGCTCACAGCCCCCTCCCCGGATGCCTTCAACAAAGAGGCCGGCGAGACCGACGAGGAATACGCCCTGCGCCGGTTCGAAGCCATGGAAAAACTCCTGGCGGAGAAACACGAGGAAATCTGCGCGGTGGTGGTGGAACCCCTGATCCAGTGCGCCGGCGGCATGCGCATGCACCACCCGGTTTACCACACCAAACTGCGAGAGGCCTGCGACCGTTACAACGTACACCTGATTGCCGACGAGATTGCTGTCGGCTTTGGCCGCACCGGCACCCTGTTTGCCTGCGAACAGTCCGGCATCACCCCGGATTTCATGTGCCTCTCGAAGGGCCTCACCGCCGGCTACCTGCCCCTGTCCGTGGTCCTGACCACCGATGACGTCTATAACACGTTCTACGACGACTACGAAACGCTCCGGGCATTCCTCCACAGCCACAGCTACACCGGCAACCCCATCGGCTGCGCCGTGGCCCTGGCCACCCTCGACATCTTCCGGGACGACAACGTCATCGAAAACAACCGCCATCTGTCCCGGTGTATGGGCGAAGCCGTTGCCCACCTGGCAGATCATCCGAACGTTGGCGACATCCGCCAGCACGGCATGACCCTGGCCGTGGAAATGGTGAAAGACAAGGCCGGCAAGACCCCGTTTCCCTGGCAGGAACGCCGGGGCATCCGCGTCTATCAGCATGCCCTGACCCGGCAGTCACTGCTACGGCCACTGGGTAACGTGGTATATTTCATGCCGCCTTACGTGATCACCGAGGAGCAGATCCGGCACCTCGCCCAGGTCGCGACTGAAGGCATTGAAATTGCCGTAAAGGACTGACCCGAATGCGCATCCCCAGAATCTACACAGACTCGGAACTGACCGTTGGCAGCAGCTGCGAACTGGACGACAACGCCGCCCGGCACGTAGGCCGGGTTCTGAGGATGCAGCCCGGACAGCAACTGATCCTGTTCAACGGCGACGGCCAGGACTACGACGCCACCGTCCAGGATGTCAGCAAGAAACATGTCCGGGTGGGAATCGCCGGGGCAACGGCCACCACCACCGAGCCCCCACTGGAAATCATCCTTGGCCAGACCCTGTCCAAAGGCGACCGCATGGACTACGCCGTCCAGAAAGCCGTGGAAATGGGCGTCAGCCAGATCGTGCCCCTGACCACCGAACGCTGCGACGTCAGACTCAGGGGCGACCGGGAAGACAAACGCCTGCGCCACTGGCAACTGATCGCCATCAGCGCCGCCGAACAATGCGGCCGCGCCCGCGTCCCGGAAATCCTCCCGGTCATGAACCTGAACCAGTGGTTCGAACACAGCCAGACCTGCGACCTGCAACTGGTCCTGCACCACCGCACCGGACAGAGCCTCGATTCCCTGGCCAAACCGGCATCAGTCGCCCTGATGATCGGCCCGGAAGGAGGCCTGAGCCCGGATGAAATCGAGGCGGCCGGACAATCCGGATTCCTCCCCGTGGCACTCGGCCCCCGCGTCCTCCGCACCGAGACTGCCCCGGTAGCCGCCATGGCCCTGTGCCAATGGCTCTGGGGCGATATCGGTACCTGAGGCGCCCCGTTTCAGCTTTGTAGTCATTGACAGTAACCGGACCGGGCAACATCATCCCTGTCTGACAATTTGGCCCGGGCGAGCACCATCACCCGGGCCCAGGCCGAAAAATAAATAACGAGAGCGAGTACCGCATGACAAGCCTGCTGACGACCCAAGAATTCTGGCAATACCTGAGCATCCCCGTGATCGCAGCCCTGATCGGCTGGACCACCAACTGGCTTGCCATCAAGATGACCTTCTACCCTCTGGAATTCATCGGCAAACCGCCCCTGCTCGGCTGGCAGGGCATCATCCCCTCCAAGGCCCGGAAAATGGCCTCCAAAAGCGTCGACGCTACCATCGCCAGGATCGGCACCGTCCGGGAAATCTTCCAGCAGATCGACCCCAAGGTACTGGCCGCCCACATCATCCAGTCCGTCGACCCCCGCATCGAAGAATACGTCGACGAAATGATGATCCGCGAATACCCGACCTTCTGGGAAAACCTGCCCACCTCGGCCCGCAAGATGGTCTACGACCGGGTGCGCAAATCCGTCCCGCAGTTGGTGGACAACCTGGTTGAGGACATCTCCGACAATATTGAGGACCTGCTGGACATCAAAGGCATGGTTATCGAGCGGCTGACCAAAGACAAACAACTGCTGAACCGCATCTTTCTCGAGTGCGGCGAAGTGGAATTCCGCTTCATCATCAACTCAGGTCTGTACTTCGGCTTCCTGTTCGGTTTGATCCAGATGGCCGTCTGGTATGTTTTCCCTGTCTGGTGGGTACTGCCCTTCTTTGGCCTCCTGGTCGGCTGGGCCACCAACTGGATCGCCCTGAACATCATTTTCCGGCCCTTACGCGAGCAAAAAGTGGGACCGCTCCGGATTCAGGGGCTGTTCCTGAAGCGGCAGCCGGAAGTGGCCGAGTCTTTCTGCCACATTGTCACCCACGAAATCCTCACCGTGGGCAACATCATCCGCGCGATCCTGGAAGGACCGAAGAGGGACCGTGCCCGCAACATGGTGAAAAAGCACATCAAACCGCTGGTGGATGAAACCGCTGGCATGGGCAAGGCGCTCACCCAAATGGCCTTCGGCCCCACCGGTTTCGCCACCCTGAAGACCCAGGTCGGAGAGAAGGCACTCGAAATTTCCCGGACTTCCTTCAACAACCCGGTGTTCGAGAAGGACCGGGCCCGGGCGGTGGAATCCATCATGGTGGAGAAGATGATCGCCCTGTCACCGGAGGAGTTCCAGGACCTGCTTCGGCCCTGCTTCGAGGAAGAGGAGATCAAGCTGATCCTGGTGGGCGCCTTCCTGGGTTTTGCCGCCGGTCTCTGCCAACTGGTCTTCGTGTTTGGAGAAGTCCTGCACTGATGAAGGAGGCCACCGGCGGCCGGGCCTGAGAGTTCTCTCAAGCCTTCGACTGACGCAGCAAGGAAGCCAGGGTTTCAGACTCCTGATCCCTTGCGCCATCCATGAGGGCCTGCGGCAGGACCGACGGCAACCGGTCTACAACCCGGTCTTCATCCCTGCGAACGACATCCAGAATAGTACGGACAGTGATCAGGTCGAGCGCCCGCCCCGGCACCAACTGGTCGCCTTGCCGGCCCGCCAGGGACAGCAATCCCGCCCGGATCAGTTTGTCACTGATTGTGCGCGTCACCTCCCCCGGCACCCGGAGCTTTTGCTCCAACGCCTCCTGCTGGGGGGCAGGTTCGCCTTCACTGAACGGCCTGGCCACCATCCACATGACCGTCAGCCCCACCCTTTCCTGGAGTTCCGGCGCGAGCTGGACCTGCCTGCGCTTGGCCACGGACCCCGGATACTGCAGATAGAACGCCAGGCTCGCGCCGAGCAACAGGATCATCCAGTTCAGATAGATCCAGATCAGCAGGATAATGCCGATTGCGAAACTGGAATAGATGGCCGCGTACTTGGCTGAGCCGGCCACAAAAGAGGCAAACAGCATACCGGCAGCCTGCCAGGAAACCCCCGCAACCAAACCGGCGACAAAGGCATAACGAACTTTGACCCGGGTGTTGGGGATGAAGATATAGACAAAGGTAAACGCGGCAACCACCAGGAAGAACGGGGTGAACCGGCTGACGGCCAGAATCAGCGACCCGAAGGGCTCGATCTCCACCAGGGTCTGGACAATGTCGGACGAGAAGATGGTGGCGGTCACCCCGATCGCGGACACCATCAACAGTGGCCCCACCATGATCACACTCAGGTAATTGCTGAACCGCTGGGCCGGAGAACGCATATCCGGCACCCGCCAGATCATGTTGAAGGACCGCTCGATCTTCTGGATCAGAGAAATCACCGTGTAGACGAGCAGAGCGAGACCGACCGACCCGAGCACCCCCACTTTCATGTTGTCTACAAAACCAAGGATTTTATTTGCTAACTCAATACCCTGCGGCCCCATAGGCTCGAAGAACCGGAACAGGAGCGGCTCCATGCGCTCATGTACACCCAGAGCCTTGAGCACGGAGAAGCTGAGGGCGAGCAACGGCACGATACTGAGCAGCGTGGTGTAGACCAGGCTCATGGCGTGCAGGGTGAGCTGCCCGCTGAGTACATCCCGCACCAGCGCGTAGACTGACCGACCAACCTTGTAGAGCCAGGTCCAGGGCCACTTCTGAGGCGGGTTGGGGTTCGCAAGAATCCAGTCTTCTGCGGCCTGCAGCCGTTCTTTGAGTTGGAATGAAGCCACGTGACATCCTGTTACACGAAATTTTAGCCAGTTTATCAGGGATATAATATGGCTTTCATGATTTTCTCCCATCTCAAGATCGCCACAGATTAAGGTAGACTGGAGAAAACATCCAAATACCGACGAAGGGAAAGAACCATGGAACACGAATTCTGGCACGAACGTTGGGCAAAAAAAGAAATCGGCTTCCACGAGGGCACCGTTAACCAGTACCTGCACGATCACTGGCCCGAACTGGCCGGAGAGAGCACCGATGCGGTCTTCGTTCCCCTGTGCGGCAAGGCCCACGACATATGGTGGCTGCACGACCGCGGCCACCCCGTCATCGGCGTGGAACTGAGCGAAATCGCCTGTAAGGATTTCTTTGAGGAAGCCGGTGAAAAAGCCAGGGTCCACCCCGGTGAACCCTTCACCACCTTCAAACACGACGACCTGGAACTGTGGTGTGGCGATTTCTTCCAGCTGGTTCCGGACGATCTCAAACACATCCGCCTGGTCTACGACCGCGCTGCCCTGATCGCCCTGCCTCCCTCCATGCGGCAGCATTATGTCGAGCACCTGACGGCCATCATTCCCGATGGCACGCGGGTCCTGCTGATCACCCTGGACTACGACACCGAAATCAAGGGTCCCCCGTTCAACGTCTCCAACGACGAAGTCCGGGAACTGTACGGTCAGGACTACGACATCGAGCACGTGCTGACCAACACCCTGGCGAAAGATCATCCGTTCGCCAAACGCCGCGGGCTTGAGGGGGCCTCGGAAAGCGTATTCCGCTTGACCAAACTCTAAGCCGGCCACACCCACCTGACACAATTTAATGAACCTTCCCCTCTCGCCCACTGTCTAACTTCCCGAACCTGAACTAAGCTCAGATTAAGCAAGCCGCGAAGAGAAGTTGCATCGCGGCTTGTAAGTATCCATCCCTTTTACCCATAACCAGATAAACACCGCCGGGAAAGGCAGTGCCAACAGCAACGGGGAAATTGCGTGAACTGAAAAGCTGAATAGCAGCGAGCGAGGGGCCATCTATGAGCATAATGCAGCACTTCAAAGACCGGTATGAAGCTACCCAGGAGGAAGAATACTCTCTTGAGGAATACCTGGAGATCTGCAAACAGGACCCAACGGCCTATGCCACGGCCGCTGAGAGGATGTTAATTGCAATCGGCGAGCCGGAGTTGGCAGATACCTCTCGCGACCCAAGACTGTCGCGCATCTTTTCCAACAAGGTGATCAAGCGTTACCCGGAATTTTCCGAGTTCTACGGCATGGAAGATGCCGTGGAAAACATCGTTTCCTTCTTCCGCCACGCTGCCCAGGGGCTGGAAGAGAAGAAACAGATCCTGTACCTGCTGGGCCCGGTGGGTGGTGGTAAGTCCTCCCTGGCCGAGAAGCTCAAGGCCCTGATGCAGAAGGTGCCTTTCTACGCCATCAAGGGGTCACCGGTGAACGAGTCGCCACTGGGGCTGTTCGACCCGGCCGAGGATGCCCATATCCTGGAAGAGGAGTATGGCATTCCCCGCCGTTACCTCAATTCCATCATGTCACCCTGGGCGGTGAAGCGCCTGCACGAATACGGCGGCGACATCAGCCAGTTCCGGGTGGTGAAGAAATACCCGTCAGTACTGGATCAGGTGGGCGTTTCCAAAACCGAACCGGGGGATGACAACAACCAGGACATCTCCGCCCTCGTGGGCAAGGTCAACATCCGCATGCTGGAAGATTACTCCCAGGAGGATCCGGACGCCTACAGCTTCAGCGGCGGTCTGTGCAAGGCCAATCAGGGCCTGCTCGAATTCGTTGAGATGTTCAAGGCGCCGATCAAGGTGCTGCATCCGCTACTGACCGCTACTCAGGAAGGCAACTACAACACCACCGAGGGTATGGGTTCGGTGCCGTTTGATGGCGTGATCCTGGCCCACTCCAACGAATCCGAATGGCAGACGTTCCGGAACAACAAGCACAATGAAGCGTTCCTCGACCGGGTCTACATCGTCAAGGTGCCCTACTGCCTGAGGGTCACCGAGGAAATCGAGATCTACAAGAAACTGCTGGCCAACAGCTCATTGCATGGTGCGCCCTGTGCACCGGATACCCTGGACATGCTGGCGCAGTTCTCGGTGCTGTCCCGGATCAAGGAACCGGAGAACTCCAGCATCTTCTCGAAGATGAGAGTGTACGACGGCCAGAACATCAAGGACACCGATCCCAAAGCCAAGTCCATTCAGGAGTATCGGGATGCGGCCGGCGTGATGGAGGGTATGGATGGCCTGTCCACCCGTTTCGCCTTCAAGATCCTGTCCAGGGTGTTCAACTTTGATACCACCGAGGTGGCGGCCAATCCGGTGCACCTGCTCTATGTGCTGGAGAAACAGATCGAGCAGGAGCAGTTCCAGCCGGAGATCCAGGAAAAGTATCTGCGCTTCATCAAGGAGTACCTGGCGCCGCACTATGTCCAGTTCATCGGCAAGGAAATCCAGACTGCCTACCTGGAAAGCTACAGCGAATACGGCCAGAACCTGTTCGACCGTTACGTTATCTATGCCGACTTCTGGATCCAGGACCAGGAATACCGGGATCCGGAGACCGGCGAGATCCTCGACCGCGGGTCCATCAACGATGAACTGGAGAAGATCGAGAAGCCTGCGGGCATCAGCAACCCGAAGGATTTCCGCAACGAGGTGGTCAACTTCGTGCTCCGGGCGCGGGCCAACAATCAGGGTCGTAACCCGTCCTGGCTCAGCTACGAGAAACTGCGTAGCGTGATCGAGAAGAAGATGTTCTCCAATACCGAGGACCTTCTGCCGGTCATCTCCTTCAACCCGAAAGCCAGTCAGGAAGATCAGAAAAAGCACAAGCAGTTCGTCGAACGTATGGTCGAGCGAGGCTACACCGAGAAGCAGGTACGGCTGTTGGCCGAATGGTACCTGCGTGTTCGCAAGTCTCACTGAAATCAGTGACCAGTCACTGATGGGAGTAGCACTATGGGTATGACCCACATCGTCGACCGGCGGTTGAACGGCAAGAACAAGAGCGCGGTGAACCGGGAGCGGTTCCTGCGCCGTTACCGCCACCACATCAAGAAAGCGGTGGCGGATGCGGTGCACGAGCGCTCGATCACGGACGTTGAACGGGGGGAAAGCGTCAGTATTCCCACCCGGGATATAGACGAGCCCATCTTCCACCATGGCCAGGGCGGCCGGCGGGAGATGGTGCACCCGGGCAATCAGGACTTTGTTGCCGGTGACACCATTCCGAAACCCGAGGGTGACGGTGGCCAGGGCGGCGGCCCGGGCCAGGCCAGCCCGGATGGCGAGGGCATGGACGAGTTCGCCTTCCAGATCACCCAGGAGGAATTCCTGGACTTCCTGTTCGATGACCTCGAATTGCCCAATCTCGCCCGCAAGAAACTCAAGGATACTGAAGCCTTCAAATATGTGAGGGCCGGCTTCACCAACCAGGGCACTCCGGCCAAGCTGGATGTAGTGCGCTCCCTCCGGGGCGCCCACGCCCGGCGCCTCGGACTGGGTGGTGCCCGCAAAAAGAAAATCCGGGACCTGGAAAAACAGCTGCAAGCGCTGAGATCAACGCCGGAGGATCTTGACCCGGCCTTCAGCCACGAGGACCAGATCAAGGTGCTGGAGGACGAGATCGCGCGCCTCAAGGCCAACGTGCGCCGGATCCCGTTCATTGACGAGATTGATCTGCGCTACCGCCAGCACCTGAAGCAACCGAAACCGGCAACCAGTGCGGTGATGTTCTGCCTGATGGACGTCTCCGGGTCCATGACCCAGATACACAAGGACATCGCCAAGCGCTTCTTCATTCTGCTGTACCTGTTCCTGAAGAAGAACTACAAGAAGATCGACGTGGTCTTTATCCGCCACCACACCAGCGCCAGGGAAGTGGACGAGGAGGAGTTCTTCTACAGCCGGGAAACCGGCGGCACCATTGTCTCCAGTGCGATCAAGCTGATGCACAAGATCATCGAATCCCGCTATTCGCCGGCGGAATGGAACATCTATGCCGCCCAGGCATCGGATGGCGACAACTGGAACGACGACTCCCCGGTATGCGGCAAATTACTGGCCGACAGCATCCTGCCGCTGGTCCAGTATTACGCCTATGTGGAAATCACGCCTCAGGATCACCAGATGCTCTGGTACGAGTATGAGAAGATCATGGAACGGTTCCCACAGAGCTTTGCCATGCAGCAGATCGCAGACCCGGGTGAGATCTACCCGGTGTTCCGCCAGTTGTTCGAGAGGAAAGCCGCATGAGTAGCATCGTCGACCGTCCGAATGTTCCGGAAAACGAACAGCCCGGGGCCAGGAAGCCCATTTCCACCGGTTCCGAGTGGACCTTCGATCTGATCCGGGAATATGACGAAGAAATCGCCAGGTGCGCAGAGGAGTTCGGGCTGGATACCTACCCGAACCAGATCGAAGTGATCAGCGCCGAGCAGATGATGGATGCCTACAGCTCCGTGGGCATGCCTGTGGGTTACCATCACTGGTCCTTCGGCAAGCAGTTCCTCAACACCGCCAAGGGTTACCAGCGGGGACAGATGGGGCTGGCCTACGAGATCGTGATCAACTCCAACCCCTGCATCGCCTACCTGATGGAGGAGAACACCCTGCCCATGCAGGCGCTGGTGATTGCCCACGCCTGCTATGGCCACAACTCCTTCTTCAAGGGCAACTATCTGTTCCGCACCTGGACCGACGCCAGCGCGATCATCGATTACCTGGTGTTCGCCCGCAATTACGTGGCCGAGTGCGAGGAACGCCACGGTGTCGATGCGGTGGAAGAGATCCTGGATTCCTGCCACGCCCTGATGAACTACGGCGTGGACCGTTACAAGCGTCCGCCGCCCATTTCGGCCACCGAGGAAGCCCGCCGACAGAAGGAACGGGAAGAGTACCAGCAGCGCCGGATCAATGACCTCTGGCGCACTATCCCGAGGCCGGAGGATGACGAGGACCCGGTGAAACGCCAGCGCCGCTTCCCGGAGGAGCCCCAGGAGAACCTGCTGTACTTTATCGAGAAGAACGCCCCCCTGCTGGAGACCTGGCAACGGGAGATCATCCGCATCGTGCGCAAGCTCGGGCAGTACTTCTACCCGCAGCGCCAGACCCAGGTGATGAACGAGGGCTGGGCCACCTTCTGGCACTATACCCTGCTGCATCGCATGTATGACAAGGGGCTGGTGAATGACGGCTTCATGCTCGAGCTTCTCCAGAACCATTCGGCGGTGGTATACCAGCCGCCGTTCAACAGCCCGTGGTATTCCGGCATCAACCCGTACACCCTCGGTTTCTCCATTTTCACCGACCTCAGGCGGATCTGTGAAAACCCCACCGACGAGGATCGTCAATGGTTCCCGGACATTGCCGGATCGGACTGGCTGGAGACACTGCACTTCGCCATGGGCAACTTCAAGGACGAGAGCTTTATCCAGCAGTTCCTGTCACCCAGGGTGATGCGCGATCTGAAGCTCTTTGCCATCGAAGATGACGACCAGGAAGACCATTACACGGTCACCGCCATTCACGACGACCCGGGTTACCGGCCATTGCGGGAGAAACTGGCCCGCCAGTACAACCTGAGTTACCGGGAACCGAATATCGAGGTCTGGAATGTCGATGTCCGCGGCGACCGTTCCCTCACGCTCCGGCACATCCCGGTCGACCGGGTGCCCCTGGGTGAAGACACCGAAGAAGTGGTGCGCCATGTCCACCGGTTGTGGGGCTTCGATGTGCACCTGGAAAGCGTGGATGACGGTATGGTCGTGGAGGAATATCATTGTCCCCTCAGCCATCCCGATGACGAGTAACCGTGCAGGCAACTGAACAAACCACCCGGATCCCCGACGCTCAAACCGATCTTCCGGCCAGCAATCGCTCTGCGGTGCTGGCCGGCCCTCTGCTTCGCCATGCAAGCCCGGATCAGCTGGTCCTCTGGCTTGCAGCCCGGGAACCGCTGAACCTTTGCGCCAGAATATCCGAGCGGGACCATCCCGCCAGGACACTTTCTGACCGGAACCTCTGTGACGCCGAATTGACGCGGCTCCGGATCGGCACCCACGCCTGGCTGCATCTGGTGGACCTCCGGCTTGACGATCCCCTGCCCCGGGATACCCGGCTGGAATACGACCTTGGCATTACAGCCACGGACGGCGTCCACTGGATCCGGGACTGGGCGCCGCATCTGTGCCCGGATAACCGGGAACGGCCCGGTTTTGTCCTCAAGTCACGGCTTGATCGCATCCTGCACGGCTCCTGCCGCCGCCCCCACCACCCCTCCGGTGATGGATTGGTCCGTGTCGACGAGGAACTGCACACAGCCCGCCATCTGGAGGATATCCCGGCACTGCTGCTGATGACCGGTGACCAGATTTACGCAGACGATGTCGCCGGCCCCATGCTGCACGCCATCCAGTGCGTGATTCATCAGCTCGGGCTGTATCAGGAGGTTCTGGAAGGGGCCTCCCTGAGCCACAGCCGGGAGCTGACCTCTCTGGACAGGGCCTACTATCACCGGGACAGACTGTTGCCCGAAACGGAATTCAATGAGGACCTGGCCGAGCGCTTTTTTGGTGGCGTGCGCAAGCCCGTGTTCACTACCGCCAACGCTGGCAATCACCTGATCTCCTTTGCCGAAGTGATGGCCATGTACCTGCTGGTCTGGTCACCGGAGCCCTGGGCCATGGTGACACCCGCCGAACCCGTCAGTGACCCGGAGGAGCTGGCTCTCTACCGCCGGGAACAGGAAACGATTGACCGGTTCCGGGCCGGCCTGCCCAGGGCTGCCCGGGCCCTGGCCAACGTGCCCGTTTACATGATCTTTGATGACCACGACGTGACCGACGACTGGAACCTCTCGGCGCTCTGGGAAACCACCGCCTACGAACATCCCTTTTCCCGCCGGATCATCGGTAATGCCCTGCTTGGCTATCTGTTATGCCAGGGCTGGGGCAACCAACCCGACACGTTCAAGGACCTGTTGGAGCAGTGTCAGGACCTGCTGGCACCAGAGAAAGATCACCACGAACTGGACAAGGACATCCAGGATGAACTGATCGACCAACTGTTCCACTTCCGTCACTGGCATTACAGCCTGGCCACCAACCCCAGACTGGTGGTGCTGGACACCCGCACCCACCGCTGGCGCAGCGAAATTCGGCGCAGTCGTCCATCCGGACTGATGGATTGGGAGTCCCTGACCGACTTCCAGCAGGAGATCATGGATGAAGACGCGGTGGTCGTGGTCTCACCGGCACCCATGTTTGGCGTCAAGCTGATCGAGATGATCCAGAGGGTGTTCACCTGGCTCGGCAAACCACTGCTGGTGGATGCGGAAAACTGGATGGCACACCGGGGCGCCGCGAACGTGATGCTCAATATTTTCGGCCATCCGCGAACCCCGAAGCATTTCGTGATCCTGTCCGGGGATGTGCACTATTCCTTCGCCTACGACATCCGGCTGAAACACAAACGCAACAGCCCGGAGATCTGGCAGATCACCAGTAGCGGCATCAAGAACGAGTTTCCCCACCGGCTGCTGGAATGGCTGGACCGGCTGAACCGTTGGCTGTTCGCGCCCTGGTCGCCCCTGAACTGGTTCACCAAGCGCCGGCGCATGCGGATTCGTCCGAGGCTGCCGGAAGGACGGGATGCCGGGGAGCGGCTATGGAATCATGCCGGCATCGGTGATGTCCGGCTGGATGAGGAGGGCGCGCCCTCCGCCATCCGGCAACTCAATGCCGGGGGCGGAGGGACGGTGTTTCACCGTGGCCGGGAGGAATGATCAGCCCGATACGGAAGGCTGCCTGAATCGTGAACACGGTCCATTATCAGTATACTTCCTACCTACAACTAAAAATCCCTTACTTTGGTGGAGTACGACAAGGAATGAAACGTCTGGGAACACTGGATGCCTCATGGCTGGCCGTGGAATCCGAGAACACCCCGATGCACGTAGGCACCCTGCAGATCTTCTCACTGCCGGAGGGCGCTCCCGAGACCTTCCTGCGGGATATGGTCACCCGCATGAAAGAAGCCGGCGACATCGCCTCGCCCTGGGGTTACAAACTTGCCTGGTCCGGTTTTCTCGGCCGGCTGGTTGCCCCCTACTGGGTGGAAGACAAGGAGATCGACCTGGATTACCACGTGCGGCACTCGGCGCTGCCACGCCCCGGAGGTGAGCGGGAACTGGGTATCCTGGTATCACGCCTGCACTCCAACCCGCTGGATTTTGCCCGGCCGCTATGGGAATGCCACGTGATCGAGGGCCTGGAAAACAACCGGTTTGCCCTATATACCAAAATGCACCATTCAATGATCGACGGCATCAGTGGTGTGCGCCTGATGCAGCGGGTGCTGACCACCGATCCGGACCGCCGCGATATGGCTCCGCCCTGGTCAGTCGAACCACAGCGCCGCCGGGGCAGCAAGACCGACAAGGAAGCCAGCATTTCCGCCGTTGTCTCCCAGGCCATGGATGCCCTGAAACTGCAGGCCCACATAGCACCGAGACTCTGGCAGGCAGGCAGCCGGCTGGTGCACTCGGTTCGCCATCCCGAAGACGGCCTGACCGCGCCCTTTGCCGGCCCGGTCTCGATCCTGAATCACCGCGTTACACCCCAGCGCCGTTTCGCGACACAGCTTTACCAAATGGACCGGCTCAGGGCTCTGGCCCGCGCATCCGGCGGCTCCCTCAACGATATCGTACTGTACCTCTGCGGCACGGCGCTGCGCCGGTTCCTGGTAGAGCAGAACCAGCTGCCGGACATACCACTCACCGCAGGCATCCCGGTGAACATCCGACCCGCGGACGACGACGGCACCGGCACTCAAATCAGCTTCATGATTGCCTCTCTGGCAACCGATGAACCCGACCCGCTGACCCGACTGCAGAGCATCAAGACCTCCACCCGGAGGGCCAAGGAGCATCTGCAAAAACTGCCCCGCAGCGCCCTGACCCAGTACACCATGATGCTGATGTCGCCGTACATCCTTCAGCTGATCTCCGGGCTTGGCGGGCGCATGCGCCCGGTGTTCAACGTCACCATCTCCAATGTACCAGGGCCGGGCCAGACACTGTATTACGAGGGCGCGAAGCTCGAAGCCATGTATCCGATATCGCTGATCGCCCACGGTGGCGCACTCAACATCACCTGCCTCAGCTACGCCGGATCGCTGAATTTCGGCTATACCGGCTGCCGGGATACTCTGCCCAGCATGCAGAAACTGGCGGTGTACACCGGTGAGGCGCTGGAAGAGATCGAGAATCTGATCCTGCCTCCGAAGCCGAAAACCACCGGCAGCCGGAAAAAAGCGGCAACTACAAGCAAGTAAAGCGCACAAAGGTCAGGCGCCGTCACTTCGCCAGTGGCCGGCGCCGACGAAGATCATCTGCAGGAAACGGGCGGTTCGCTTCCGGATCTGGGCGACCTGGTAGTCGTCATCCGGAGAGACGCTAAGCAGATCGGTCAGGCTGAAGGCAACAGTACGCACCACCAGGTCGCAGGTCAGATTCATATCCTCATCGCTCAGATGATCCATCAACCTTAGCCGGCGCAGATCATTGGCCAGCTCACTGGCAAAGAAGCGCATTTCACTGCGGATGCCTTCCTGCACCGCCCGGCTCCCTCCCGCCAGCCCCTGGGCCATGAACATAAAGAAGTTCCGGTTGGTCTGGGCATGGGCCACGAAGATACCCACCGATTCCTCGATCAGCTTGTCCGACTGGAGCACATTGGCGCGGGCCTCCCGCATCATGCGGCGCAATACCAGCCCCAGCTCATCCACCAGCTGCAGCCCCAGGTCATCCATATTGCGGAAATGCCGGTAAAACGAGGTTGGCACCACACCCGCCTGCCGCGTCACTTCCCGGATACCAAGACTGGCAAAGTGCCGTCCCTTCCCCACCAGGGCCAGCGCCGCGCCCATCAGTTTGTCCCGGGTTTCCCCGGGCTTTCGTCGTTGTCGTTGTGTCATGTCCTGCCGCGTCATCTGATCTTCATGTTCACGAGTGTACACATTTGCGCGTAAGAAAGTTGCCCGCACTTGTCATTCTGCGCCAAATCACCAACCCGGATTGTCTCCGCAACTAACCACGTGTACAGTCGTACACATTAGTGAACAAGTGTACACATCAAGACGGATGGGTACCAAAGATTCCATGGAGAGCACCACCATGTTAGCGAGAGTGACACAGAGCAATACCATGCATTGGCTGGGCCGCCAGCTATCGAACCAGAACAATCCGGCCTCCTGGCTGGACCCGTTAATGGCTCGCATCAATCCCATGTGGATAAACGCGTACACACCGGCTCGAGTCGAGCAGGTAATTCAGGAAACAGCTGACACCCGGACCTTCGTGCTTCGACCGGCACGGCGCTGGACCGGCTTCCAGGCGGGACAGCATGTGAACATCTGTACCGAGATCGGCGGGGTTCGTCGCAACCGCACCTTCAGCCTTTCCAGCGCTCCCCTGCTCTGGAAGACTCAGGGCCTGGTGACCCTGACCATCAAACGCCTGGCTGGCGGCCTGGTCACCAACTGGCTCCATGATCAGGTCGAACCCGGCCAGGTGGTTGGCCTGGGTGAAGCCTTCGGCGAGTTCCTGATCCCCGAACCCGCTCAACCGGTGCTGTTCATTGCCGGCGGCAGCGGCATCACGCCAGTACTCAGTCAGCTGGAGACCATGGTGGCACAGGATTACCCGGCGCCGGTCACGCTGCTGTATTTCGTACGGACCGACCGGGATGTAATCGCGGGAGAGAAGCTCCGGACGCTGGCGTCCCGTTGCCCGGTACTGACGGTGCGAGTTATCGCCACCAATGAAAGCGAAGAACCCCGTTTTCTCAAGGGCGGGGATCTCGATGAGATATCCGGCCTGAAGAGCCGGGAGGTCTACCTGTGCGGCCCCAAGGGCTTGATGGACCTGGCCAGCGACCTGCTGCATCAACGCGGGATCGCCGATGACCGGATCCACAGCACCTTCTTTGCCCCGCCGGCCCCGGCGCAACTGGAAGGCAGCGAGCTTGGCGGCCAGGTAACCTTTGCAAAAAGCGATGTGCAGGTCGGCTCCGAAGGCGGTGCCAACCTGCTCGATATCGCCGAGGCGGCCGGCCTGAGCCCGCAATACGGCTGCCGCATGGGCATCTGCCACCAGTGCAGCTGCCGCAAGACCAGCGGCACCGTGATCAACCGACTCACCGGCCAGGCTTCCGGCCCCGGCGAGGAAAGCGTTCAGCTTTGCATCTCCGTGCCTCAGGGGCCGGTCTCTGTCGACATTTAATCCCTATTATCCGAATCAACGCAGCCTTTACTTTCTTTCAATTGCTGCAAGGAGTTCACCATGAAAAAACTGAACGAGACCCAACTTCAGGAACTGGAACAGGATCTCGACGCCATCCGCGACGAGACGCTGGCAGATCTGGGCGAGCGCGATGCTCAATACATCCGCCACATCATCCGCCTGCACCGGACTCTGGAAATCGGCGGTCGGGTGATGATGCCCTTCGGTTTCATTCCGCCGGTCTTCGTGGCCGCAACCGCATCACTGGGCATCGCCAAGATCCTCGAGAACATGGAAATCGGCCACAACGTGATGCACGGCCAGTACGACTGGATGAACGATCCTACCCTGAACTCCCAGAGCTATGAGTGGGATACCGCGTGTACTGCCGATTCCTGGCGCCGTACCCATAACTACGAGCATCACACCTACACCAATATCATCGGCAAGGACCGGGATTACGGTTACGCGGTACTGCGTCTGAGCGATGACGACGAATGGAAACCCAGGCACAGCCTCCAGTTCATCAACTATGTACTGCTCAGCGCGCTTTTCCAGTGGGGCGTGGGCCTGCACGAACTGGAAAACGAGAAACTGCGTCGCCGGGAGATCGGCTGGCAGGACAAGCTGCCGTTCCTGAAGGACTTTGCCCGGAAAGGCGGCCGGCAGGTATTCAAGGACTACGTGTTCTTCCCGTTGCTGACCCTGCCCGTTGCGCCAATCGTGCTGGCCGGGAATGCCGGGGCCAACCTGATCCGCAACCTGTGGGCGTCCACAGTCATCTTCTGCGGCCACTTCACCCAGGACGCGGAAACCTTCTCCGAGGCGGAGTGCGAGGGTGAAAGCAAGGGCCACTGGTACCTGCGCCAGCTTAGCGGTTCCTCGAACTTCACCGGCGGACGCTGGCTGCATATCCTGAGCGGACACCTGAGTTACCAGATCGAGCACCACGTGTACCCGGACCTGCCCGCCCACCGTTACCCGGAAATTTCCGAAAAGGTGCAGGCGGTCTGCCGCAAACACGGCATACCATACAACACCGGAAGCTTTGGCAAGCAATATGGCACCGTGCTCAACCGTATCTTCCGTTACTCCCTGCCAGACCGGGTGCGTACCCGCCTGGAAAGCAGGAAAGCGGTGCCTCAGGCAATCTGAAGCAGACGCAACAACTCTGGCCGGTGCTGATCCCGGATCACATCGGCCAGGGTGTACCGAACCACGGCAGCGGGCTGAGCACACAGGTTTACCTCCCGAAGGGTATCGGATTCGTTGATCCAATCTGC
>JAXHVJ010000005.1:0-75299 GCA_034189235.1 Pseudomonadota bacterium | reverse complement strand
CCCGAAGAAACAGGCGCAAGTCTACCCGCCGGCCGGGCTCGCATCCATATCTTCACCATCTACATCAAGCTTGTGCCTTTCACCGCAGACATCCCCGTGCAAGAATTCTCGTTCAAGCCCAACCAGCAGGAACTGCAATGAACCAGGACAACTCCCACGGCCCCGCCACAGGTATCATCCACAACCGCCATCACCGGGACAGCTTCGGCAGCCCCTACTCGCCGGTCTACAACACCACCACCTACCAGTTCGAGAACACAGACGCGCTGCTGGACGTGATCGAGGGCCGCGCGCCGGGCCATCTCAACACCTTTGCCAGTCCCATCAACCAGCAACCACTGGAACTGGGCGCCGACCTGGTGTTGCACAGCGCCACCAAGTACCTGGGCGGCCACAGCGACCTGACCGCAGGCGCACTGATGACCAAGGCAGAACTGGCGGCAGCGGTTGTGCCCTGGCGAAAGAACCTGGGGCAACTGCTTGCCCCGGAAACCGCCGCCCTGCTCTCCCGGAGCCTGCGCACCCTGCCAGTGCGCATCCGCCAGCATAACGAGAACGCCATGGCGGTGGCACAGGCCATGGCACAACATCCGAGGGTGCGCCGTGTGCTCTACCCCGGCTTGCCCGGATTTACCGACCACGAACTGGCCGCCCGGCAGATGAAAGGTTTTGGAGGCATGGTCACAATCGAGGTGGACGGTGACCGGGCGGCATCCACCGCGGTGGCAGACAACCTGCGTCTCTTCCTGCTGGCCACCAGTCTCGGTGGCGTGGAGAGCCTCGTCAGCCAACCCTGCGCCACCAGCCACCATGGCTTGAGCCAGGAGGAGCGGCTCAAGCGGGGCATTACCGACGGCATGCTGCGGCTGTCCATCGGGCTGGAAGACAGCGAGGATCTGATCGCGGATCTCAACCAGGCCCTGGACCAAGCCTTCGGCTGAAAGCTCCGCAACGGCCTCTGCCATGGGTTCGATTTCGAATAGTGTGGCCAAGCAATAGTATCTTTTATCTCATGACGAAAAATCGTGCCTGGACCGCTAAGATAGGGCTATTGGTAAATGGCCAATGTTGACTGAGGAGATGATCATCGTGCGTATTCAGGAACTGATAGACGAAGCAAGCGCCTTGCCGCTCGAGGTGCGCGCACAAGTTGTGGAATCACTTCTGAGGAGTCTGAACCCGACTGATAGCACTATTGACGAGAAATGGGCAGAGGTAGCCCAGAGTCGCCTGGCCCGGCTCGAGTCTGGTAAGGTGGAAGCGATCCTTGGCGAGGAAGTTTTCAAAAGAATCAGCAAAAGGCTGAAGCAGTAAGGCACTCAAAGCCCCAGCCACTCCGCCAACTGAAGATTGGTTTTCAAGCGTAAACGCTGCTGCAGCATGCCCTCGAATACACCGTCCAAGGTACGACTCTCGCCCAGTAACGGCAGCGCCGCTTCCGCCTCGGAGTAAAACTGCCGCTCACGTTCCGAACCGATAATGGCATGCTCCCACCACTCGATTACCCGAGGCCGGGCCTGCTTCAGCAGGGAATCTGCCGGGAGCCTTTCGGACTTCGCAGCATTGGCGGTGTGGGTAGCAGGCAACAGATTCCACAGATCGTTATTGTTCCAGCGGGACCAGGGAAAACAGTGGTCAATATCATAGCGGCTCCGGGAAAGGTCTCTGGCGGTCCACACACACTCAACTGAACCGTAAGATAACTGCTGCTCCACCAGCTTGCGCACCACCGAGGTATCACGCCGCCCTTCGACCCACTGCAGCGCCTTGTGATAGGTCTCCGAGGAATAGCGAGCCTCCCAGCTGCCCATCAGGTTGATCCACTCATTCACAATGGCCGGCTCTACCCAGCAGGCATAACGGCTGAAGGTATCCCAGAGCATGGCCGGTACGCGGAAGCGTCCGAATCGGGCCAGGGTTCCCTTATCCAGCCGGACCGGCTCGTTGCGAATGGTCAGGCGGCTTGCGCCACCCTCAAAAATCTGGCGATTGGTTCCCGGCCAGGTGGTGAAATGTGCCGGATTCTTGAGAATGTTTGAAGCCGCGAGCCTGATCGCCCGCATCACCACCGGCGCAACCTCCGCCGACAGCGACAGCCCCACACGGAAATCCAGCGGCGACAGCTTGCCCAGCTCGTAGAAGTCATCCCCTGCAAAGCCAAGCCCACGGGAACCCGGAGCCTGCCGTAAATGGTGTCTCAGCACCAACGGGTGATACAGCATGATCCAGAACAGGCCCACCGCCCCCAGCGGCAGTTCCACCCAGTCATCCGACCGGTTCAGCACCAGCCCCGGCGCACTGTCTGCCATACGCACCAGCGTTCGCAGCAGCCCGAGTTTGTAGGTTGAAGATTTGTTGTCATTGATAATGATGTGCCGCAGCGTGGGCAGCGATCCGGTGCCATCATCCGGCAAGCGGTACACCGCGGTTTCCCACCAGACATCTGCGCGCTTGAGTTGATCGGCACGGGGTGTATCCGGCAAAGGCACCGGCATAACCGCACGGTGGCGGGCGAAACTGTCCAGCTCCGCCTTACTGACTTCATGAAACTGCCGCTCACCATCCCCCGGCCCGTGGCGCAGGGTAATCACCAACATGCCGGAGGGAGCCAACAGCTCCGTCAGAATGCGGAACGCCCGCGCGCGGGAACCAGGCGGAAGGTGCATCCAGACGGCAGACACCAGCACCAGATCAAACCGGTAGCTGAGTTTGCGGATTTCACTCAGGTCCGGCAGGGAATCATCCACCCACTGGATACTGCGGTGAGCTGTTGCTACCTCGCCCAGGCGGCGCAGTTCGGTCGCAGGCTCCACTGCTACGACGTCCCAGCCACGCTCCGCCAAGGCCAGCGCATCTCGACCGCTGCCGGCACCGACGTCCAGAGCCAAGCCACTTTTCTTGTTCAGTTGGGGAAGCCAGTCGCTGTGGACCTGTTCGAAGGTCAGGGACTGGTATTGGGCGAAGAATTTCCGGGCGTTTTTGTTGTAGGGGGCGTACGTCATGCTACCGCTAACTTTGCAGCCTGTTGCCACATAAAGTTTGGCATAGGCGTACGGAGTTTCCACGTAATACTCATTGGCTGTGAACCAGTATGGGACACGTAGTCTACCTCTCCGTAATTCACAAAGCCCATCGTGCGACCATATTCATCCTTGGCTTGCTCCCTTACAAACAAGAACAACCGTTTGTTAATGGAGCTGTGCTGAACATAGTCCTTCCCTCGCCCCCGGTCAGGTCGCGCGCTGTTTTGCGACTGCCAATGAAACAACTCCTCGTTTATGGCGTAGTCGTGATACATGGTGGTCGGGGAAAATTGCTTTTCGTTTTTGTCTAACGTGACAAACAAAAGCTCGATATTCTGATCCTGCATTACGAAAACGCCTTCTCTTGACGGAGGCTGGTGGTCGAATGTCATTGCACCAAATCCAACCAGAATCTCCTCTCGAGAGTATCGCGCATGTAGGCGTAAAGGTACTTGCGGCAGGTCGGGCATACTTGGTTGCTCATGCTTGGTTTGCGCCAATTTCCAATCGAGCACATCAGACAGCTCTTGCTTGACCCCCAGCTTGTTGAGTTCGGCCAGGCTCTGGGAAAGTGACTCGAGCTCCAGTTCAGGCCCGGCTTTTTGCCAGAAATCGTAATGGCACATCAGAGCCAGACGATTATCTGCGTGGTCCCAGACAAACCCCTTCTGGCACAACTTCTTAAGGAAAAGCAGATATTGATGATCGTCACACATCAAAACCCGGTTGTAGATCGCCTTTCTCGCCAGTTTGAACGGCGACTCATCAACAACGTCCTCATCCTTGGCTTTACTGACCAGCTCTGACCAACTGCCCCGCTTATACAACTCATTGAGATCAATGTGTGGATGCTGAATTAAAAAGTTCTTCAGTGTCAGCGGCTGCGTTGAATGCTGAGGAAACTGGCGAACCAGTGACACCAGACGCTTCATCGTCAAAGTGGCCTGTCGAATGTTGCTGAGCACCATCTCCTGGGTTTTCCTGGTCAGCTCAATCCGACAACCCAACGGCGCATGGGGGAAGCCTTGTTTCAGTTCGTCGGTGATCGAACGTTCAGATTTGCCCACCAACGCTCTGAATTTATTCGCAAAATCATACTCAGGCCGGGAATTACCCACGAAATCCATAACAGTGCAGCAATCTTTACCCTCCGCCAGACGCAGGCCACGGCCGAGTTGCTGCAAGAAAATGGTCAAGCTCTCCGTTGGACGCAGAAACAGCAAGGTATCAACCTCCGGAATGTCGATGCCTTCGTTGAAGATATCGACGACACACAACACGTTGATCTGCCCCGAGCGAATGGCTTGCTGCTTTTGCTGTCGTTCATGGCTGTTGTCGCTGGTTAGCACATCAGCCCTGATACCCTGAAGTAACAGCTGCTGGGCCATAAAGTTGGCGTGATCGCGACTCACGCAAAAGGCCAGGGCCTTCATGCTATCTATCTCAGTGACGATTTCCCGCAAACTGCGGAGAATCTTTTTTACTCGGTCATGATTATGCGTATACAAGTTGGTCAACTGAACGGGATCGTAACGACCACGATTCCACGGAATAGTACGAAGATCGGTGTCGTCATCAATCCCGAAGTATTGGAAAGGGCAAAGGTAACGACGGTTGATTGCTTCCGGCAAGCGAAGCTCTGCCGCAATTACGCCGTCAAAGTCACCAAGAATGTCGCCTCCGTCATGCCGCTCTGGTGTGGCCGTCAGCCCCAAAAGTATCGAAGGCGAGAAATGCTCAAGCACCGCTCGGTAACTCGATGCGGCAATGTGGTGCACCTCGTCGATAACGATGTAGTCGTAGTAGTCCGGTGTCAGTTTCAGCTGATCCAGCTGGTTGTTTAATGTCTGGATGGATACGAACAACTGGCGGTAGTGATCAGGCAGTTGTCCTCCTACCCATAGCTCACCAAAAGCGCTGTTTCTCAATACTCCCCGATAGGCTTCACGAGCCTGTCGCAGAATTTCCTCCCGATGTGCAACAAACAGAAAATTGGCGTTGGGTTTCGATTTCAAGAATCGGTGGAAGTCAAAAGCTGAAATCAGCGTCTTGCCTGTACCTGTTGCAGCTACGATAAGGTTTCGATATCGCTGGTGTACGTCCCGTTCCACAGCAAGCTGTTCCAGAATGTCCTTCTGGTGGGGAAACGGCGTAATATCAAAAAAATGCAACGCGCCGGCGTCATCCCGTCCTCTCTGTTGCTTCAGTGCACGCTTGAGTTTCTCAGCACTTTCAGCCTGGCCATCAAACCGCTCAAATTCATCTGATGCCCAATAGGTTTCAAAGGTACTGAGGGACTTGTTGATGATGTGTGGAATTTCCTGGGAGGTGATTTTCAGGTTCCATTCGAGGCCATTGGTTAGTGCTGAACGGGAGAGATTTGACGACCCGATATAGCCGGTATGAAATCCCGAATTCCGGAGGAACAAATAGCTTTTGGCGTGCAGCCTCTCGCGCTCGGTGTTGTAGCTCAGCCTCACTTCGGTGTTCGACAAACTGGCCAGATACTCAACAGCCCTCGCATCTGTCGCGCCCATATAGGATGTGGTGATGATTTTCAGCTCCCGACCGCTGGCCGTGAATTGCTCCAACTCTCTCCTGAAAATACGAATCCCGGCCCATTTGATGAACGACACCAGCCAGTAAATTTTGTCCGCTGACAGGATCTCGCGTTTCAATTCAGACTCAAGTGACAGGCCCGCATTGCTTCCCGAGAACAACTCGCTCTGGGTGAGGCCCGTGAGAGGGAAAATGTCTTCTACGTATTGCTTGAGGTTAGTTGCAACGGGGTTCTCGAGCTCGTACAGAGCGGTCAGAATCTTTCCCTGGCTATCGAGGAGGTTCTCTTCCAGAAATCCGTCGTCCTGAATCTGCCCTTTCAACCACATTAGCAGTTGGTTGGACAACTCAATCTGCTCTTGCAGCCGGTCGTCGCTCGAGGGCACTGACTCGATGGCGAACTCAAGAATATTTGACAGGAATCGAGACAACCACACCGAGGCTTCCGCGCTGCTGAGCTGGCGCTCGCCAACGTAAAACTTTTCCCGGTCCAGGCGGCTCTGGATGAGCTTTGTGATCAGCTGTTCGTAGATTCCGGTTTGCTGCATCACTTAGGTTCCAGTTTAATGGAGCTCTCCATGAATCTCATCCAGAACAACATCAAAGGACTCCACAAACGCTTCGGCGTTGTTATCGTAATAGCCTGGCGTATCGGGCATGGGACAGTTTCCTTACTACTAATTCGCGCATTATTGTAAACCAGGTTACCAGCAGGTCCTGAGATGGCCAAGTTGCATGATCTCGGGAATCGGTTAGCCTTGAATCTCATTCATCCGCATTAGTGAACCATGACCGAAAACAACAAGCCTTCCTTCAAATTCCGCTTCCGAGTCCGCTACGGCGAATGCGACGCCCAGGGCGTCGTCTTCAACGCCCGCTACGCGGACTTTGTGGATATTTCCGTCAACGAATACATCCGGGCCGTGTTCGGTGATTACCAGCGCCTGCTGGATCAGGATCTGGATGTCCAGGTGGTGAGCCTCACGGTGAACTGGAAAGCGCCTGCGCGGTTTGACGATGTGCTGGAAGCAAGGATTCGCACCGGGCGGATCGGCAACACGTCGTTCACCCTGCATTTGGAATTCTATCGCTACGGGGATGGCCAGTTCATCGCCGATGCCGACATCACCGATGTGATGATCCGGTCATCCAGCATGTCCAAGGTAACCATTCCGGATCATATTCGGGCGCAGTTGACCGAGGGTGCACCGGGGATACTGATCAGCCATGCCGGAGAGCAAGAGCCCGTCTGAAACAGCTTCCCATTATCCAGGCGCCCATGGCCGGTGTTCAGGATCACAGACTGGCCGCCGCCGTCTCGAATGCCGGTGGCCTGGGCTCCCTGCCCTGCGCCATGTTGGGCGCGGAGGTGGCGTCAGGCGCTCGCGCCCTATTATCAGGAATTCGGCATCGATCCTGACTCCATCAGCTCCTGGCCGGGGCGGATGCCGTTCAATGAAGACGCCGCCGCTATTGTGGAAGAGTTCCGCCCGGCGGTGGTTAGTTTTCATTTCGGGCTGCCGGAGCCTGCCCTGGTTGAACGGGTGCGGAAGGCCGGCGCAAAGATCCTGTCGACCGCGACCACGGTGGAGGAGGCGCTCTGGCTGGAGCAGAACGGTGCCGACGTCATCATTGCCCAGGGCCTTGAGGCCGGTGGCCACCGAGGCACCGGTGTTTCCCCTCGCCACCAGTGCCATTGCACCACTTCGGACCGCGGCCGAGGCCACCGGCTCCGGAGATTTTTCGCCCTTGTGGTGTGGGCAGAACGCGTCGGGGTGCCGGGAGAATTCAGCGGTGGAGATTCTGGAACGGCTTATTCTCTAAACACCCCCCTTAGCCAAGTTTTAAGCGTGCTTCAATCTATTCCTGGCACCAACCTTGCGTGCGCCCGCTTTCATACCACGGCGCCGATCACGAGTATAAGTAGCCATAGCAGTCCTGGTTACTTGTGGCTCAACCGGCTCAGCCCGCAGGTTAATACCAAGCCCTTTCAAAATGCGGTTGATAGTATCGAATCGCGGTTTTGCTCCCGGAGTCAAAGCCTTATAAAGACTTTCCCTACCTAGGCCTGTATCCTCCGCGAGCCTGGTCATACCCCGGGCTCTGGCAACCTCACCAAGAGCTTCCAGGAGTTCATCCATATCACCATCTGCCAGGATTTCCGACAGATAGGCAACAATCACCTCATCATCATCCAGGTATTCGGCGACATCAAATGGCCGAACACCGTGCTTTTCGATTGCTTCTTGATTGACAGTCATGTTCATCACCTCTCACGGTTTTTACCGTGAATGTCTGCAGCCATTTCCTTGGCCCGCTTTATATCTTTCTCCTGAGTTGATTTATCTCCACCTGCCAGCAACCAATACACTCGGTTTTCTACCATCGTGTAATAGAGTCGGTATCCAGGGCCATTGAAGAGACGCATTTCAGAGACGTTCTCTCCAACGGACTGGTGATCGCCAAAATTACCTTTACGAGCATTTTTTATCCGACGCAGAACACTTGCCTTTCCAATCGGATCCCTCAGCTTCGACAACCAACTGGCGAATTCTTCCGTTTCGTACAGTTCGTTCATGAGCAGAGTGTATCTAACTGGATACAAAAATACTATAGGGCACTCGATGCCCGCGAGAATCGGGACTTCCACCATTCCGGATACCGATTCAGAAGGTCATTACCTTGGAAGTACTCGCCGGACACTTCGCCAAAGCCTTACGGCAATCACCCCGCCAACCCTGTTAAACTACGGCGCTCAGATTTTCGTACTGACAACTGTTTTCCGTAGATAGGTTACCGCAATGTCCGCAAACTCCACATTGGATGCCGTTCGCCACAACTCCGGCCCGTCCCGCCGCTTTTGCGTGGCCCCGATGATGGACTGGACCACGCCGCACTTCCGCTACCTGGCCAGGATCCTGAGCCGGCGTGCCCTGCTGTATACGGAAATGGTAACCACCGGTGCCCTCATCCATGGCGATACCGGGCGCTTCCTGCGTCATGATGCTTCCGAGTATCCCCTGGCCCTGCAGCTTGGCGGCAGCGATCCGGGCGAGCTGGCTCACTGTGCGAAGCTGGCCGGGCAGTTCGGTTTCGACGAGGTGAACCTGAATGTCGGCTGCCCCAGTGACCGGGTTCAGAACAATATGATCGGCGCCTGCCTGATGGGTCATCCGGACAAGGTGGCCGAGGCGGTGGCGGCGATGATTGCGGCCACGGATTTGCCGGTGACGGTCAAGCACCGGATCGGCATCAATGGCCGGGAGTCCTGGGACGAGCTGTGCGAGTTCATCGACAGGGTTTCCGCCGCCGGCTGCCAAACTTTCATCGTGCATGCCCGCATTGCGATTCTCGAAGGCCTCAGCCCCAAGGACAACCGGGACATCCCGCCGCTGAAGTACGACTGGGTCTACCAGCTGAAGGAGCGGTACCCGCACCTCGAAATCATCATCAACGGCGGCATCAGGACCTTCGGGGAATGCCATGAGCATCTGCGCCACACCGATGGCGTAATGCTGGGCCGCGAGGCCTACCACAATCCGTGGCTGCTGGCCGCTGTGGACACGGAATTCTTTGGTGAGCCGGCACCAGTGACAAGTCGCCATGAAGCTCTGCGGGCCATGTTCCCGTTCATCCGGCAGGAGCTGGAGCGGGGCGTGTATCTCACCCACATCTCCCGGCACATCATGGGCCTGTTCCACGGCATGCCCGGCGGGCGCCAGTTCCGGCGCCATATCAGCGAGAATGCCCACAAACCCGGTAGCGGTCTGGAGGTCATCCAGGCGGCATTGGCCAAGGTTCGCGAGCCGGAACCGGAGACTCTGGCCGAAAGCTGACACAATCCTGACCTTTAGTTGTCTTGTTCCTGTCAGAACAGCCCGTTATTGTAGGGAAAACACCGGCATCCCGGAAATGGATGCCTGAAACAACGTACAACCGGGACGACAGGACGAATGACCAGCAAGCTTGATCAACTGAAGACCATGACCACCGTGGTAGCCGACACCGGCGATATCGAAGCCATCGCCAGGTGGCGCCCGGAAGATGCCACCACCAACCCGTCGCTGCTACTGAAGGCAGCTGCCTCCGAGGCCTATCGTCCGATGCTGGACAAGGCCGTGGCGGAAGCCAGGCGCCACGGTGGTTCCGATGCGGAACAGCTTACCGTAGCCACCGACATGCTGGCGGTACTGGCCGGCCGGGAAATCCTGAACCTGGTCCCGGGCCTGGTATCCACCGAAGTGGACGCTCGTTTGTCCTTCGATACCGCCGGCACCCTGGAGCGGGCCCGTCGCCTGGTGGAGTTCTATGATCGCCAGGGTGTGGATACCAGCCGGGTGCTGATCAAGATCGCCTCCACCTGGGAAGGCATCCGCGCCGCCGAGCAACTGGAGAAGGAAGGTATCCGCTGCAACCTGACATTGCTGTTCTCTTTCATCCAGGCCGCTGCCTGTGCCCAGGCGGGCGCACATCTGGTTTCACCGTTTGTGGGTCGTATCCTGGACTGGCACCTGGCCAACAGCGGGCGGGACAGCTTCCCCGCGCACGAAGATCCGGGCGTGCTCTCCGTCAGCAGGATCTATAATTACTACAAGGCCAATGGCTTCGATACCGTGGTGATGGGCGCCAGTTTCCGCAACACCGGCGAGATCGAGATGCTGGCCGGTTGTGACAAGCTGACTATCAGCCCTGCCCTGCTGCAGGAACTGCAGGACGATACCGGCACCCTTGACCGCCAGCTGCACCCGGACAATGCCAGCACCAGCGACCGGTTCGGTTCCATTGATGAAAAACTGTTCCGCTGGGAATCCAATGAGGATGCGATGGCCACCGAGAAACTGGCTGATGGCATCCGCCGGTTCACCGCCGATCAGATCGAGCTGGAGAACCGGGTGCGCGAACTGGCCCGTGCGGCCTGAGTGATTCAACAACCGAAGTAACCGATCATGATCGAGCGCCTGAAGAAACTGTTTGCCGTTTCCGGATCCGAGCCGGTCAAACCGAACGCCCATCAGCTTGCTGTCGCAGCGACGGCCCTGATGGTGCAACTGTCCAGGGTCGACAACGACGAGGACGAGCGGGAACTGAAAACCATCGTGGACTGTGCCGTGAAGGCGCACCAGGTAACCCGGGAGGAAGCCGGGGAGATCCTGCAGGATGCCCTCGCCCATGCCGAAGACGCCACGTCACTGTATGAGTTTACCGGTCAGATCAACGATCATCTGGACCAGGAACAGAAACAGGCCCTGCTGGAGAGCATCTGGCACGTGGCTCTGGCCGACGGGCGCATCGACAAATACGAAGAACACCTTATTCGCCGCATAGCAGACCTGCTGCATCTTAACCACAGGGAATACATGCAGGCGCGGCACCGGGCCGAGGGGACCGGTTAATACAAGGAGATACCATGCTAGCCATTCTTCATCCCAACACCCCACTGGACAGTGATGCCTACCGGCAGACCATGCACTACCTGGAAAACCTGCCCAACGTATCCCTGCGTGTGCATGAGGTGCAGGGTGCCAGCCAGCGGCTGACCGAGATCTACCTGCTGGGAGACACCAAATCCCTGGACAAGGAAGAAATCGAGGCGTTACCGGCGGTGGAGCGGGCCATCCGCATTTCCGAGGACTACCGGATTCTGGGCCGGCACCGGGATGATCAGCGCCAGAGCGGCTTTACCTACAACGGCGTGGAGTTCAACCAGCAGAACCTGAACGTTTTTGCCGGCCTGTGCGCCGTGGATGTGCCCGAGCACGTTGAAATGATGATGCAGGCGCTGGAGGAACATGGCGAGGTCTGTACCCGCATGGGTGCCTACAAGCCGCGGACCAACCCCTACTCGTTCCAGGGCCACGGCAAGGGCTGCCTGCCCTGGGTGTTCGAGAAGGCGGGCAAGCACGGCATCAGGGTGGTCGCCATGGAGATCACCCACGAGAGCCACATCGAGGAAATCGACACCTGTCTGGAGAGACTGGGCCGCCCGACCGGTGTCATGCTGCAGGTGGGCACCCGCAATACCCAGAACTTCGAGTTGCTCAAGGCAATTGGCCGCCAGAGCACCTACCCGGTGCTGCTCAAGCGTGGTTTCGGCATCACCCTGAACGAGTCCCTGAACGCTGCGGAATACCTGGCCAGTGAAGGCAACTCCAATGTCATCTTCTGCCTGCGAGGCATGAAAACCGAAGCCGGCAGTCCGCATCGCAACATGGTGGATTTTGCCCACGTACCGACGGTCAAGCGCCTCACCCGGATGCCGGTGTCCGTGGATCCGTCCCACTCGGTGGGAACCCGGGATGCCTCTCCCGATGGCATTCTCGATATCGAGCATGCTACCGCTCAGGGCGTGATCGCGGGCGCCAACATGGTACTGGTGGATTTCCACCCGAAGCCGGAAAAAGCTCTGGTGGATGGCCCCCAGGCCTTGCTCATGCACGAACTGTCGGCCTATCTTGAAGATATCCGCCTGTGCCATGAAACCTGGAAAAAGCGCCAGGCCATTTACCAACGACTGAAGGATTCAGCACCAGAATGATTGTCTACGGGCACCGGGGCGCCAAGGGGGAGGCCCCGGAGAATACCCTCCCCGGATTCATTCACGCCTATCGCCACGGCATACGGCATTTCGAGCTGGATGTGG
The DNA here is from genome assembly GCA_034189235.1 of Pseudomonadota bacterium. Taxonomy (GTDB): domain Bacteria; phylum Pseudomonadota; class Gammaproteobacteria; order Pseudomonadales; family Oleiphilaceae; genus Marinobacter. The sequence goes on along the minus strand of JAXHVJ010000005.1, from coordinate 63,077 downwards.
TTCTGTCCAGGGACGGCATCCCGGTGCTCGTGCATGACCTGACGGTGGACCGCACCACCGGAGCCAGGGGCGGCGTGTGCAACTACACCGCTGCCGAACTGGCGAATATGGATGCACGCCGGAACACTGCTGCCTGGCCCAGGAAGGTGGGCATTCCAACCCTGGAGCAGTTGCTGGACCAGTGTGATGATCTGGAGCACCTCCAGCTTGAGGTCAAAAAGGATGCCCGCCAGCGCCTGAACATCCTGTCCAACCGGCTGACCGAAATCATCCAGCACCGGGGCCTTTACCAACGCGCCGCCGTAACCTCCAATGACCCCTGGTTCCTGAGGGAAATCCGGCGCCGTGACAAGAATATCCGCACCGGACTGGTTGCGGACCGGAAGTTCCCGCGGCCACTCAATATTGCCGCCCGGCTGGGCTGCCAGTATTTCTGCGCGAAATGGACAATCCTCGGCAAGGACACGGTGGATCTGGCTCACCGGCGGGGGATGCATGTGTCGACGTGGACGGTGAACCGGATCCACGACATGCTGCAGCTTGAGGATTTGGGTGTGGACAGCATCATTACCGACTACCCGACCAGTACCCGGATGTTTTTTGACAATCGCGCTCAGGCGTTGTTGCAGTTGCCGGTCAGGGAGGAGGCAAGTCCCGAGGCCGGGAATGAGGTGAAGATGGGGCCGGATGAAGGCTTTCATCTGGCCCGGAGTTCATCAGAAGATCCGGTTTAACCCATTCAACGCCGCCACCCGATAGGCCTCGGCCATGGTCGGGTAATTGAAGGTGGTGTTGATGAAGTAATTCAGGGAGTTGGCCTCCCCTTCCTGGTTCATGATGGCCTGGCCGATGTGGACGATCTCAGCGGCCTGGTCACCGAAACAGTGGATTCCCAGGATTTCGCGGGTTTCCCGGTGGAACAGGATCTTCAGCATGCCCACCGCTTCGCCGGTGATCTGGGCGCGGGCGAGGTCCTTGAAGAAAGCCTGGCCCACTTCATAGGGCACCCTGGCTTCCGTCAGTTCCCGCTCGGTCTTGCCCACCGAACTGATTTCGGGAATGGTGTAGATGCCGGTCGGCACGTCTGAAACGAACCGGAAGTATTCATCCCTGACGATATCCGAGGACGCCGAACGGCCCTGGTCATAGGCGGCGCTGGCCAGGCTGGGCCAGCCGATCACATCACCCACTGCGTAGATGTTTTCCACTTCGGTACGGTAATGCTCGTCCACGGCGAGCTGGCCGCGGCCGTTGGGCACCAGGTCAATATTCTCGAGCCCCAGGCTTTCGGTGTTGCCTGAGCGACCATTACACCAGAGGAAGGCATCCGCCCGGATCTTCTTGCCGGACTGCAGCGACAGCACCACGCCATGGTCATCACCGATGACAGACTCGTATAGTTCGTTGTGGCGCACCAGCACGCCGTTGTTGCGCAGGTGGTAGCTCAGGGCGTCGGAGATCTCATCGTCCAGGAACGACAGCAGGCGGCTGCCCGGGTTGATCAGGTCCACCTTGACGCCAAGCCCTGCAAAGATCGAGGCATATTCGGAGCCGATGACACCCGCGCCATAGATGATCAGTGTCCTGGGAGTATGGGACAGGTTCAGGATAGTGTCGGAGTTGTAGATCCGGTGGTGGCGGAAATCGACATCGGGCGGCAGGTACGGACGGGAACCGGTGGCAATGATGGCCTGTTTGAAATGCAGGATTTCGACGGACTTGTTGCCACGGACTTCGACCCGGTTCCGGTCCAGAAACGCCGCGCGGCCGTTGATCAGGTCCACCCGGTTGCGCGAATAGAACTGAGTGCGCAGTTTCACCTGCTTGCCGATCACCTTCTGCGCATTCTGCAGAACTCTCGGGAACGAGAACCAGCGCGGTTCGCCGATATCACGGAACATCTGGTTGGTGTTGAACGTGATGATCTGCTTGACCGAGTGACGCAGCGCTTTGGACGGGATGGTGCCCCAGTGGGTGCAGTTACCGCCGACCGTCGGCTTGTCTTCGATGATTGCGACACGTTTTCCGTGTTTGGTCGCATTCATCGCCGCGCCTTCGCCGCCCGGACCGGCGCCGATAACGACGACGTCGTAATGATGGTCTGCCATGCGCGCAGTGACTCCTTATCTACGTCGTGAGAATTTGATTCTGATTATTGATCCTGTATATGGAACGGCGGCGTAACAGTCAGTGACGATCGGCGCTGGAAGCATCGTAGGCCAGGTGGTCAGCGCCCCTGGCTTCACCCTCCAGCCGATCGTTTTCTTCCTTACACTTCCGGGTATTGCCGCCACAAATCTCACAGGAGGTGCTGATACCGAGTGCACCGATGCCGCCGCAGGTTCCGCTGATCGGCTTGCGACCAAACATGACGCCGATGGACATTGCCGCCACCAGCACAATCACGATGAACAAAACAAGAAGAAAGGTACCCATGTTGCCCTCCCTTTACTGGATCACATAGGAGGAAAAGGCTGGCGTCTGATGCGTTTCAAAGCCGTTTTCCGTCCTGATAATAAAATAGGCGGGGATATTCTCCCGCGTTGCCAGTGCCTGAGCCCGTTCCAGGCCCATCACATTGAAGCCGGTGGCCAGTGCATCCGCGGTCATGCAGTCTTCTGCCAGCACGGTCACCGAGGCCAGATTGTGGGTGATGGGTTTCCCGGTCTCAGGGTCAATTGTATGGGAGTAACGCTGCCCTTCCGATTCGTAATAGTTACGATAATCTCCGGACGTCGCCATAGCCTCGTTTTCGAGCGCGACCACTCGATTGACCTGCCGGCCTTCCGATATGGGCTGTTCAATGGCCAGACGCCAGGCATCGCCGCCGGGCTTACGCCCCTTAACGCGGACTTCACCGCCGATCTCTACAAGGTAAGCGTTCACACCTTCGCTGTCGAGATAACGGGCCACCACATCCACACCGTAACCTTTCGCAATGGCTGAAAGATCAATGTACTGGGGTTGCGTGGCTCGCACTGACGGCGGTTCTTTCCGAAGTTCAAGCTTTTCGTAGCCGGTGGCAGACAACACACCTGCCAGTTCCTGCTCGCTCGGAACCTGCTCCGGCCGGGCCTCGGGGCCAAACCCCCAGAGGTTTACCACCGGGCCTATGGTCACATCAAAGGCGCCGTCGGTCAGTTCGGATACTTCCACAGCTTTCGCCAGAACGTCGTAGAGCGGTTCGGAAATCCTGATCCATTCGCTCTGATCCGACATTCTGTTCAGCCGTGACAGTTCCGAGTCCTCCCGCCAGGTCGACATGGCGGCATCCACCTTCTCCAACTCTGCCTCAATGCCTTTGGCCAGATTTTCCAGGCGTTGCTGATCATCGGTCAGTACGGCATTGATGTGGTAAGTGGTACCGAAAACTCCACCGGAGATTTCCCAGACTTTTTCCTCGGGCTCAAACGAACAACCCGCCAGAGCGGCAAAGGCCAGCGCAATAAAGGCGCTGACCAGGGCTACCCTGACGGGTCGTAACATGGGGAATGTCATCTGAGCTGATTACCCCCCGAAGTCATCCAGCATGATGTTTTCGTCCTCGACACCAAGATCCTTCAGCATCTTGATAACCGAGGCGTTCATGATGGGGGGGCCACACATGTAGTACTCACAGTCTTCCGGCGCCGGGTGGTCCTTGAGGTAGTTTTCATACAGCACGTTATGGATAAAGCCGGTCGGGCCTTGCCAGTTATCATCCGGCAGCGGGTCCGACAGGGCCACGTGCCACTCGAAGTTGTCGTTTTCTTCGGCCAGGCCGTCGAAGTCTTCCACGTAGAACATCTCGCGGACACTGCGGGCACCGTACCAGAAGCTGATTTTGCGTTTGGAATGCAGGCGCTTGAGCTGGTCAAAGATGTGGGAACGCATGGGTGCCATACCGGCACCGCCACCAATGAAGATCATTTCGGCATCCGTGTCCTTGGCGAAGAACTCACCGAACGGTCCCATCACCGTCACCTTGTCGCCCGGCTTCAGGCTGAACACATAACTGGACATGATGCCCGGCGGATGATCGGTTCCCGGGGGCGGTGTGGCGATACGGATGTTGAACTTGAGCAGCCCCTTCTCTTCCGGATAGTTTGCCATCGAGTAGGCTCGCACAGTTTCTTCCTTGTTGACTGCAACAAAGCGCCACAGGTCGTGCTTATCCCAGTCTTCCCGGAACTCTTCCTCGATATCGAAATCCTTGAACGAAATCTCGTAGGGGGGACACTCGAGCTGAACATAGCCGCCGGCACGGAAGTCCACTTCCTCGCCCTCCGGCAATTTGAGCACCAGCTCCTTGATGAACGTGGCTACGTTGTGGTTGGAGATAACCTCGCACTCCCACTTCCGGACTCCGAAGAATTCCTCCGGCACCTCAATTTTCATGTCCTGCTTGACCGGCACCTGACAGGACAGGCGCCAGCCTTCCTTTTCCTCCCGGGGAGTGAAGTGGGTCTTCTCGGTTGGCAGCATCGCGCCGCCGCCTTCGAACACCTTGCATTTACACTGGGCGCAGGTGCCACCGCCGCCACAAGCGGAGGACAGATAGATACCATTGTTCGCGAGAGTGCCCAGCAGCTTGCCACCGGCACTGGTCTTCAGGGTATGTTCGGGGTCGTCATTGATTTCAATGGTCACGTCACCGGTGCTTACCAGCCTGGAGCGGGCCGCGAGGATAATCGCGACCAGCGCCAGAACGATAACGGTGAACATGACCACGCCAAGAATAATTGCACTCATGGTCTTGCCTTCTCGTTAAACCGAATCACCGGTGGGTTAGAGGGAGATGCCGGAAAAGGACATGAAGCCCAGCGACATCAGACCAACCGTAATAAATGTGATACCCAGGCCACGCAGGCCCGGAGGCACGTCACTGTACTTCAGCTTCTCACGAATCCCTGCAAGGGCAACAATCGCCAGCGCCCAACCGAGACCCGCACCAAAGCCGAACACCACGCTCTCGCCAAAGTTGTAATCACGCTCAACCATGAACAGCGCGGCACCAAGGATCGCGCAGTTTACGGTGATCAGCGGCAGGAACACACCCAACGCTGCGTAGAGAGCAGGGATGTACTTGTCCAGTACCATCTCCATGATCTGTACGATCGCGGCGATTACACCGATGTAGGTGATCAGGCCCAGGAAGCTCAGGTCAGTACCGGGCATGCCGGCCCAGTCCAACGCGCCTTCCCGGAGTACGTAGTTGTAGATCAGATTATTCACCGGAACGGTGATGGTCAGTACCACGACCACCGCGATACCCAGACCGATGGCAGCCTCGATCTTCTTGGAGATGGCGATGAAGGTGCACATCCCCAGGAAGAAAGCCAGTGCCATGTTTTCAATGAAAACCGCCTGTACAAGAAGACTCAGATAATGTTCCATCAGAAGGCCTCCCGGACTTTATGGGCAGACAGCTTGTAACCGGGCTCTTCCACCTGCTCGGGCTTCCAGGTGCGCAGCGCCCAGATGCTCAGGCCGATAATGAAGAACGCGCTCGGCGGCAACAGCAGCAGACCGTTGGTGACATACCAGCCGCCTTCGTTCACCGGTGACAGGATGGTAAAGCCGAACAGCGAGCCGGAGCCGAACAGTTCGCGCCAGAAACCCACGAACAGCAGGAGTACCGAGTAGCCGAGACCATTACCGACACCGTCGAGGAAGCTGAGCCACGGGCCGTTCTGCATGGCAAAACCTTCCGCACGGCCCATGACGATGCAGTTGGTGATAATCAGCCCGACAAAGACCGACAACTGCTTGCTGATCTCGTACGCGTAGGCTTTCAGCAACTGATCCACCACGATAACCAGCGACGCGATGATGGTCATCTGCACGATGATCCGGATACTGCCGGGAATCTGGCTGCGAATCAGGGACACCGCCAGGTTGGAGAAAGCGGTTACCGCAATCACTGAAATACACATGACGATCGTCACGTTCAGGCTGGAAGTTACCGCCAGCGCCGAGCAGATACCAAGAATCTGCAGGGCGATCGGGTTGTTACTGAAAATCGGTTCGAACAGGACCTGCTTGGCTGATGTAGTCGCCATGATCAGACCTCCCCTTGACGCAAGTTTTTAAGGAAATGGGCGTAGCCACGATCACCCAACCAGTAATTAAGCAGGTTTTCAACGCCCCTACTGGTCAGCGTAGCACCGGAAAGGGCGTCAACCTTGTGCTCCCTGTTCCTGGTGTTTTCGTTGACACCCCCCTTGACCAGCCTGATCTGTGGTTCGGTCATGTCCTGGCCGTAAACTACCTTGCCTTCCCATTTGGCTTTCCAGCGGGGGTTATCCACCTCACCTCCGAGACCCGGTGTTTCTCCGTGCTGGTAGAAACCCAGGCCTTCAATGGTGTTGGCATCCCCTTTCAGGGAAACAAAACCATACAGGGTGGACCACAGGCCATAACCATGGATCGGCAGCACCACTTTCCTGAGCTCACCATTCTCGCGCAGGATGTATACCTTTGCGACATCCGGACGGCGGCCGATGCCGGCCCTGTCCTCGTCAGCCGGGATGTCCGTTGACAACTCCGGGTTGGATGCAGCCTTGTACATATCGTACTTCATGGGGTCCTGGACGCCCACGTAGCCCGGTTCCACGTACTTGCCCGTCTCGAGGTTGACCAGTTTGACCTCGAAGCGGGAGAAAACCTCATCGATCTGTTGAGGGGTTGCGGCCTGCGGCAGCATGTCCGCCGCCGAGAGTATGTTGGTCTTGATGTTCAGGTTCTGATTCTTGACCTGAAGCGGCTTGAGCGTGACGGCCGCGGTGGACACGATCACCGAGAAGAATACACTCAGCACCAGGGCAACAATGACCGTCCGGGTAACGGTTTCTTTCGATTTAGCCACGAGCAAGCCTCCGTTTGATGTTGGCCTGGACCACGAAGTGGTCAATCAGCGGTGCAAACAGGTTGCCGAACAGGATGGCCAGCATGATGCCTTCCGGGAAGGCCGGGTTGACCACACGGATCAGCACGGTCATGACGCCAACGAGGATGCCAAAGCACCAACGCCCGGTGTTGGTCATTGACGCTGATACCGGGTCCGTTGCCATGAACATCATACCGAAGGCGAAACCGCCCATCACCAGGTGCCAGTGCGGCGGAACCGCAAACATCAGGTTGGTTTCGGAACCGACCAGATTCAGTAACAGCGCCATGGCGATCATGCCGATCATTACACCACCGACAATGCGGTAAGAGGCAATCTTCATGACCAGGAGGATCAGACCACCGATCAGGACGGCCAGCGTGGAGGTTTCACCGATGGAACCCTGAATGGTGCCGATAAACGCGTTCATCCAGCCGATGTGCTTGTCCAGGGCCTCGACACCACCGAAGGCAGCCAAACTCAGCGATGTGGCACCACTGAAGCCGTCAACTGCGGTCCAGATGGTGTCACCGGAGATCTGTGCCGGGTAGGCGAAGTACAGGAAGGCACGACCGGTCAGGGCCGGGTTCAGGAAGTTCTTGCCGGTACCGCCGAACACTTCCTTGCCGATAACCACACCGAAGGTGATACCCAGGGCCACCTGCCACAGCGGGATGGTGGGCGGGCAGATCAGGGCAAAAAGGACGGAGGTCACGAAGAAACCCTCGTTCACTTCGTGGCGACGTACAGTGGCGAACAGCACTTCCCAGAAACCACCCACCACGAAGGTGACGAAGTAGACGGGCACGAAGTACGCCAGGCCGTAAACGAAGTTATCCCACATGCCGGCACCGGCGCCGGTTACCGCCAGGGCCTGGATAAAGGCAGCCCGCAGGCCATCGTCAGCCACCATGGCATCCGGGTTGGCCGCCAGGAAGCTGTTGGCCTGGTAGCCAATGTTCCACATGCCGAAGAACATGGCCGGGAAGGTGCACAGCCACACCGTGATCATGATGCGTTTGAGGTCTATGCCGTCACGCACATGGGAGGTGGTGGAGGTTACGCTCGAAGGCGAGTAGAAAATGGTGTCGACGGCTTCATAGAGCGCATACCAACGCTCGTACTTGCCGCCTTTTTCAAAGTGATGCTCGATTCCATCGAGAAACTGTCGGATTGCCATCGTATTAGCCCTCGATCTCGATTCGGGTCAGGTTCTCGCGGAGAATCGGACCGTATTCATATTTGCCGGGGCACACGAAGGTGCACAGCGCCAGATCTTCTTCGTCCAGCTCAAGAGCACCCAGTTTCTGTGCCATTTCGGTATCACCGACAATCAGCGAACGCAGCAGCTGGGTCGGCAGGATATCCAGGGGCATTACCTGCTCATACGCACCTACCGGCACCATGGCCCGCTCACTGCCATTGGTAGTGGTGGTGAAGTTGAACAATTTGCCCGGGTTGAGCTTCGACAGATAGATGTTCAGCACGGAGAACTTGTTCGGGCCCGGTGACAACCAGCCCATGAACTCGCGCCTGTTGCCCTCTTCCAGTACGCAAACCTGACTGGCAAACCGGCCAAGGTAAGCGCAGGGTCCGTCACCACGACGACCACCGAACACCGAACCGGAGATAACACGGACTTCACAGTCTGTGGCAACTTCACCGTCCAGAAGTTCCTGCAGGCTGGCACCCAGGCGGGTACGGACCAGGCGCGGCTTCAGAGCCTTCGGGCCGCCGATGGCAACGATGCGCTCGACCGGCACTTCACCGGTTTCGAACAGCTTCGCGATATCGATCACGTCCTGATAGTTGATGGACCAGACCGTTTTGCTGGCAGAAACGGGATCCAGGTAATGGATGTGGGTGCCCACATTACCAGCCGGGTGCACGCCATCGAACTGCTGGATTTCGATGTTGTCCGCCCCGGGCACGGCCACGTCGGAGCCGGGCTTGCCGGTGACGAAGACCTTGCCGTTGGTCAGCCTGGAGATGATGCTCAGACCCTTCTCGAAAGCCCTGGCATTCTCGCGGATGATGACTGTCGGGTCGGCCGCCAGCGGGTTGGTGTCCATCACCGAAACGAAAATGGAATGGGGAGCGGAATCGATTTCCGGCACCTTGCTGTACGGACGCGTCCTGAATGCTGTCCACAGGCCGGATTCAACCAGATTATCGACAACCTGCTGACGCTCCAGACCGCCAAGGTCGGCATCGTTGTAGCGGGCATAGGTCTCAGCCTCTTCGCCATCGATCTCGATAACGATTGACTGGAACACACGACGCTCACCGCGGTTGATTTCTTTCACCACGCCGGCAGCAGGTGATGTATAACGAACGCCTTCGGTCTTCTTGTCCGTGAACAGCAGCGACCCGCGCTTGACACGGTCTCCTTCTTTCACAGCCATTGTCGGCTTCATGCCGTTGTAGTCAAAACCGATCAATGCCACGTGGCGAATCGGCTTGCCGTCTGTAATGGTCTGCTCGGGAGCGCCGCTGATGGGAAGATCCAGGCCTTTCTTGATCTTGATCATTAGCCTCGTCCAATCATCAGAAACTATCTAAGGATTCTCAACGTCCGGCCCCTGCGGCCCAGATTTCCTGGCGGACTGCGCCAGAAGGCTGCACCAGTTGGTTCAAATACCGCAGCAATTGCTGTTGCCAGGCATTTGACGCAGGAAAGGATGAGAAACGGGGTGCCAGACATCCCCAAAATCGCGCCAATTATAGAGAGTAAGGAAATCTATTTCCACCAGAAACCGGAATGGTTTTGTCCCCCGAATGCACCAAGAACCCCGGCAGCCGGGACTACCGGGGTTCTTCAGGGTACTTTCGCCGGACCGGCGCTACGACCTTAGTCGCGTGCGCGCTTGGGGAAAATGGGATAGGCCACACCCGCCATCTGGTTCACGCAGCGAATCACCTGGGCGCTGTAGCCGAACTCGTTGTCGTACCAGACGTACAGGATCAGGCGCTTGCCGCCGGCAATGGTCGCCTGGGCGTCAACGATGCCGGCGTGGCGGGAGCCGACAAAGTCAGTGGATACCACTTCCGGAGAGTTCACGAAGTCGATCTGCTTCTGCAGCTCGGAGTGCAGCGCCATGTCACGCAGGTACTCGTTCACGCCTTCCACGGTGACGTCCTTGTCCAGGTTCAGATTCAGGATGGCCAGGGACACGTTCGGAGTGGGCACGCGGATGGCATTGCCGGTCAGCTTACCCTTCAGTTCGGGCAGAGCCTTGGCAACGGCTTTGGCAGCACCAGTCTCGGTGATAACCATGTTCAGCGGCGCGCTGCGGCCGCGGCGGCTACCCTTGTGGTAGTTGTCGATCAGGTTCTGGTCGTTGGTGTAGGAGTGCACAGTCTCCACGTGACCGTCCTGGACACCATACTCGTCGTGGATGGCCTTGAGCACCGGAGTGATGGCGTTGGTGGTACAGGACGCCGCAGACAGGATCTTGTCCTCGTCGGTGATCCAGTCGTTGTTGATGCCATAGACGATGTTTTTGATGTCGCCCTTGCCCGGCGCGGTCAGGATAACCCGGCTTACGCCCCTGGACTTCAGGTGCAGGCCAAGGCCTTCCTCGTCACGCCACTTACCGGTGTTGTCGATAACAATGGCGTTGTGGATGTCGTACCGGGTGTAATCCACCTTGTCCGGGCCGTCGGAATAGATCACCTTGATGTAGTTGCCGTTGGCGATCAGGGCAGATTCTTTCTCATCCACGGTAATGGTGCCGTCAAAGGGACCGTGGACAGAATCCCGACGCAGCAGGCTGGCGCGCTTCTCGAGGTCATTCTCGGCGCCGCCCTGGCGAACCACGATGGCACGCAGGCGCAGGTTGTTGCCGCCGCCGGCCTTCTCGATCAGGATCCGGGCCAGCAATCGACCGATCCGGCCGAAACCGTAGAGCACGATATCCTTGGTGTCGTTGTGGGCGTCTTCCTCGGACTGGGCCTGGTACTGACCAACCACCGGACCAATCTCGCGTTTGAGGAATTCAGTCAGATCACCGCCTTCGGCCTTGAACTTCACCGCCAGCTTGCCGATATCTACGTGGGCGCGGCCAAGATCCAGCCTGTCCATCGCTTCGAGAATCGGCAGGGTGTCATGAACGGACAACTCGCTGTCTTCCACCTGACGCACGAACCGGTGAGCACGGATGATATCAATCACCGACTGGTTGATAATGGCGCGGCCATAAACGGACGTTACCACGTTGTTCTTGCGGTAGAGACGGCCAATCAGCGGAATCATGGCTTCCGCGGTGGATTCTCTTTCCGTCCAGTTAGACAGGTGCTGGTTGATCTGTTCGTGACTCACGGTTGGGACCTCTGGTTAGCACTGGGAATAATTTCAGGGGCGCATATTATCCAACGTAAGCAAGCTCACGGCAAATACGATCCACTCATCCATTCGTAAGGTTCCGGTTAAACTCGCGCGCCGCTCATCCCGCCATGACAGTGTCATTCCCGGACGGTAGAATACGCCGCTCGCCATGCCCGGATACCGATTGCAGGAGAATCCAACCGACCATGAGCCAAGGCCCCTCCAGATCAGATAACCGGCTGATTGCACCGGAGTTTCCCACTCGCCCGGCGGACCACCGAACCTGGGGCGAGCTGCACGGCAGCAGTAACGCCCTGGCCATCTGCGAAAGTGCCCGCAACCATCCGGGGCTGACGCTGGTAATCACCCGCAGTACCAGCGAGGCCATCCAGCTGGAGCAGGCCATGCGGTTTTTCCTGGGGCTTCCCGGTGATGAGGATCAACCGGCGATCACGGCCGACGGGATGGAACTGTTATCCCTGCCGGACTGGGAGACCCTGCCCTACGATCTGTTCTCGCCGCACCAGGATATTACCTCCCGCCGGATCCGGACCCTGCACCGCCTGCCCTCGACCCGCCACGGGGTGCTGGTGGTACCGGCCCGCACATTGATGCACCGGCTGCCACCGGTGAGTTACCTGCAGGCCAATACCCTGATCCTGGAAGTCGGCCAGTCCCTGGATATCGACAGGTGGCGCCTGCAGCTGGAAGCCGCCGGTTACCGCTACTCGGAGAATGTCTATGAGCACGGCGAATATGCCGTCCGCGGTGCCATCCTCGACATTTTCCCCATGGGTGCCAGCCAGCCCTACCGCATCGATCTGTTCGATGACGAAATCGAGACGCTGCGCACCTTCGATCCCGAGACCCAACGCTCGATTGACCGGATTGACCGCATCGAACTCCTGCCGGCCTATGAATTTCCCTGGCACAAGGAAGCGCGCTCAGGCTTCCGCAACCGCTGGTTCGAACAGTTTCCGAATGCCGACCGGGATGCCCCCATCTACCAGGACGTGAGCCACGGCATCACGCCGCCGGGTATCGAGTACTACCTGCCGCTGTTTTTTGACGAAACAGCCACCCTGTTCGACTACCTGCCCGGGGAAACCCTGGTATTCACCGCCGAGGGTCTGAATGAGGCGGTCAGCGAGTTTGACACGGAAACCCGCAACCGCTACGAGGATCGCCGCCATGACCGCTTACGGCCGATCATGCCGCCGGCCACCCTGTTCCTGCAGCAGGATGAGCTTTTTGGCCACCTCAAGACCTTCCCACGGGTCACCACCACCGCGGACACCGTCGAAGGCAGCGGGGCCGTCAACTGCCCGAGCCAGGCCCTGCCCGATGTGGCAATGGACGGCCGGGCAGCGGATCCGGCAGCCCGGCTCAAACGCTTTATCAAGGAATTCGGTGGCCGCGTCCTGATCGGGGCGGAATCCTCCGGCCGGCGCGAGGCCCTGATCGAGAACCTCTCCCGCCACGGTCTGAAACCCCGGAATGTGGATGACTGGCAATCGTTCATCTCGGAGCAAGAGTGCCCGCTGGCCATTACCATTGCACCCATGGAGCAGGGTCTGGTGCTGCCCGGGCAGCATCTGGCCCTGGTGACCGAGACGGCCCTGTTCGGGGAACGGGTCCTGCAACGCCGGCGGCGGGAAAAACCCACCGAACTGGACGATGGCGGTTACCGGGACCTCTCGGAGTTGCGGATCGGGGCGCCGGTCGTCCATATCGATCACGGCGTCGGGCGCTACCTGGGGCTGGAAACCATTACCGTCGGTGACCAGTCCAACGAGTTCCTGATGCTGGAATATGCCGGCGGTTCGAAGCTGTACGTGCCGGTCTCCAGTCTCCATCTCATTTCCCGCTACGCCGGCACCGACGACGAGCACGCACCGCTGCACAAGCTCGGCACCGAGCGCTGGAGCCATGCCAGGCAGAAAGCGCTGGAGAAGATCCGGGATACCGCCGCGGAGCTGCTGGATGTCTATGCCCGCCGGGAGGCCCGCAAGGGCTTCCAGTTCGAGGATCCCAAGGAGGCGTACCGCGCCTTTGCCGCCGACTTCCCGTTCGAGGAGACCCCGGATCAGGAAGCGGCGATCCAGGCCGTCTTCGAGGACATGACCAGCGAACACCCCATGGATCGACTGATCTGTGGTGACGTCGGCTTCGGCAAGACCGAGGTGGCCATGCGCGCCGCCTTCCTGGCCACCTGGTCCGGCAAACAGGTGGCTGTGCTGGTGCCCACCACCCTGCTGGCCCAGCAGCATTACGAATCTTTCCGGGATCGCTTCTCGGGCACCCCGGTCCAGGTTGAGCTGCTGAGCCGGTTTCGCAGTGGCAGCCAGACCACCAAGGCGCTGGAAGCCATCGAGAAGGGTAAGGCCGATATTGTTATCGGTACCCACAAGTTGCTGCAGGGGGACATCCGGTTCAGGAACCTGGGCCTGGTGATCATTGACGAGGAACACCGCTTCGGGGTTCAGCAGAAGGAAAAACTCAAGGCCCTGCGGGCCGAAGTGGACATGCTGACCCTGACCGCCACCCCCATTCCGCGAACCCTGAACATGGCTATGGGCCACCTCCGGGACCTGTCCATCATCGCCACCCCGCCGGCCCGGCGCCTGTCGGTGAAAACCTTTGTCCGGCAGCGGGATGACGCCATGATCAGGGAGGCCATCCTGCGGGAGATCCTGCGGGGCGGTCAGGTGTACTACCTGCACAACGACGTGGCCACCATCGAGAAGACCGCCGAAGACCTGCGCCGGATGATTCCCGAGGCGCGGGTGGGCGTGGCCCATGGCCAGATGCGCGAACGGGAACTCGAACAGATCATGTCCGACTTCTACCACAAGCGCTTCAACGTGCTGGTGTGCACCACCATCATCGAAACCGGCATCGACATTCCCAGCGCCAACACCATCATCATCGAGCGCGCTGACAAATTGGGACTGGCCCAGCTCCACCAGCTCCGGGGCCGGGTGGGCCGTTCCCACCACCAGGCTTACGCCTATCTGCTGACCCCGCCGCCGCGGGCGATGACCGCGGATGCCAAAAAGCGCCTCGATGCCATCTCCGAGTCCCAGGACCTGGGTGCCGGCTTCATGCTGGCCACCCACGACCTGGAAATCCGGGGCGCCGGCGAGTTGCTCGGAGAGGAACAGAGCGGGCAGATCGAGACCATCGGCTTCACCCTGTACATGCAGCTGCTGGACGAGGCCGTGAAAGCCATCAAGGAGGGCCGTACACCGAACGCGGACCTGCCGCTGAGCCACGGCACCGAGATGAACCTGCGGATTCCGGCGCTGATTCCCGAGGACTACCTTCCCGATGTCCATAACCGGTTAATGCTGTACAAGCGCATTGCCAGCGTGGACAACACGGACGCATTAAAAGAACTTCAGGTCGAGATGATCGATCGGTTCGGATTGTTACCGGAACCGGCAAAGAACCTGATTCGTCAGACTGAACTGAGGCTCAAGGCAGAGGCTCTGGGCATCGTGAAGATCGATGCCGGTAAGGAATGGACCCGCCTGGAATTCGGTGGTTCAACGCCGGTCGACCCGCTGGTACTGGTTAAAAAAGTGCAATCGGCTCCGGACCAGTACCGGCTCGAGGGCGCCAACAGCTTCCGTTTCAGGCTGAAGGACACCTCCACCGGTGGTAAACTCGATGGCATTTCGCAAATGCTGGATGAGCTGACACCGGCTGGTGGCAAATCCAGGCACTGACGCTCGCATGATTCGGGGAGAGAATCCGTTGCAACCAACCGCCCTTTTCAGCAGTACCAAAGCAGCCCGCACCCTGGCCGCGTTCACGCTGGGCATGCTGGCCCTGACCGCCCACGCCCGGGATTCAGGCACAATTCCCGACGACTACTACCGTGCCGAATTTGTCATCCTGAAACGCATCGTCGACCCTTCTGCCGTGGAAGAACGCATGGCCGACCGGGAGGTGGAACCACCGGTTCAGACCGACGAGGCAATGTGGATCGTAGACCGCAGCGGTAACGCCCAAACCACCCTGAACCTGGCGCCGCGTCAGGATCTGTACCTCAATTCGGCGGCCCGGCGGCTGGAAAACAGCGGCAATTACCGGGTCCTGATGACTGCGGGCTGGTACCAAGCGTTCCCGCCCGACTATGAGGGCAAACCCCTGAGAATCGAAGTGGGTGACTGGATCGAGGGTGCGCAGCAGCGCGAAGTAGAAGGCACTATCACAATCGACCGCCGCCGGTACCTGCACGTGGACGTCCGTCTCAATCACTGGCAGCGGGGCAGCCATTCGTTCGCCGGACAGTCCGCCCCGACTCCCGCTGACGCAGAAGAGCGGCAGGACGAGGCCGCAGGCAACGGTTTCGTATCCCTGCAGCCGCAAACACCCCAGCCAGCTTCAAGACCGCTGGAGCTGGTGACCTGGGTCCGCGAGACCCGCAGAATGCGCAGCGAGGAAGTCCACTTCCTGGACTCCCCCACCATCGGCGTCCTGGTGTTCTTCAGGAAGGTCGAGGCAACGGACTGAGTTGTCCGAGCTGAGCCACCGAGTTGGCGAGAATGGTCTTCACCCCGGACATTCCCTGCTCGATGGCCTCTTCAATCTCTTCCATGGTGATGATGTGCTCGGACTTGCCCGCGGCCCGGTTCACTACCAGCCCCAGGCACGCGTAACGCATCCCCAGCTCCGCCGCCAGCGTCGCTTCCGGCATACCGGTCATACCGACCAGATCACAGCCATCCCGCTCCATGCGCCGGATCTCCGCAGCGGTTTCCAGTCGCGGACCCTGGGTTACACCATAGACGCCGAAATCCGAGAGCGCCACCGCCGCCCGCTTTGCGGCATCGATCAACGCCTGCCGGGCGTCAGCGTCGTAAGGAAAGGTGGAATCGATGTGGGTGACCGATTCCAGGTCGCCCTCAAAGAAGGTACTGCCACGGCCCCAGGTATAATCAATGATCTGATCCGGAACGACGACGTGGGCGGGCCCCATATCCTGATGAATACCGCCCACGGCATTCACTCCCACCACTGTTCGCACACCCGCCTCATACAGCGCGAGGATATTGGCCCGGTAGTTGACCTGATGGGGCGGAATCCGGTGGGGATTGCCGTGCCGGGACAGGAAGATCACGGACTGCTCACCCAACGTGCCCTCCACGAGGGGGGCCGAAGGTTCACCCCACGGCGTGGAAACACGGGACTCGCTGGCGATGGTCAGGCCAGAGAGCGTGGTCAGGCCGGTACCACCAATGATACCGACCGGCAAGGTATTTGAAGAAGCTGCGGTCATTCGTATTTTCCTTCGGATCATTCTTTGCTGTCACCGGAGGGCGGCTTCTCCCCCCTGGCGTGCGCCACTCTCCCGTTCGCCGATGTCCTGGCCAGAGAGGCGGACACCATCGGGAAGATGCAGGGTACGGGTCGGGAAGGCCACCTCGGCGCCATAACCTTCAATAATTTCGCTGATCCGGAGCAGCACATCCTGCTTGATCTCATGGAACCGGACCCACTGGGTGGTCTTGGTGAAGGCGTAAACCATGATATCGAGGGCTGAGCTGTTGAACGCCACGAAATTTACAATCAGGGTCCGCTGGGTCTCGATCTCTTCGTGATTCTCCAGCATGGAGCGAATCTCTGAGACGATGTCTGCCATCTGGCTGACATCCGCGTAGCGGATCCCGATGGTTTCATATATCCGGCGGTTATACATGCGTGAGGGGTTTTCCACCGCGATGGTGGTGAACGCCGCATTGGGCACGTACAGCGGGCGCTGGTCAAAGGTGCGGATCGTCGTCACCCGCCAGCCGATATGCTCGACCGTGCCCTCGATGTTCCTGTCCGGCGAGCGGACCCAGTCGCCCACCTTGAAGGGCCGGTCCAGGTGCACGATCATGCCCCCGAAAAAGTTGGCCAGCAGATCCCTGGCGGCAAAACCCACGGCGATACCGCCCACACCACCGAAGGCCAGCACCCCGGAAATGCTGTAGCCCAGAGTCTGCATGACAATCAGCACGGCGGTAATGATGACCACTGCCCTGGACAGTTTGCCCACCGCGTTCACGGTGGTGTAGTCCATGGGCTTTTTCATCTGCACCGGGGATACAAGGACCTGTTCGATCTGCCTGATCATTCCCAGCAATGCCCAGACCACGATCCAGATAAAGCCCAGTTCCAGCAGCGTCTGATTGGCCTTGAAGATCTCCGCTTGCGAGTAGTGATACGCAACCTCCGCAGCCCAGTAAACGCCCTGGATCCAGACAAAGGCAACCAGCGGTTTTCGGGCGGCGTGCAACAGGGCGTCATCCCAGATGTTGCGGGTATTACTGAACTTGTTCTCGAGAGCCCGGATTATGCGGCTCACCACATAGGCCACAAGGGCGGTGCCGAAAACCAGAGCAAACACGATGATACCGGTGCGCCAGCCCTCGGACAGCAAACCGAACCCCTTGATCCACTCGTTGATTGTTGCCAGCAGTTCTCCGATCATCGATTTCCCCGGATGAAAAATGGTTAAAGGATCACAACCCGAAGCCCGGCATACACCCGATCAAACAGCGCGATCACATCGGGATTGCGCATGCGAATGCAGCCATGGGATCCGGGAACGCCCACAGGCTCGGTATCCGGTGTGCCGTGAATGTATATGAAGCGACGGAAAGTATCGACCCCGGGCCCCCGGTTTTTGCCCGGCTCAAGGCCACACAGCCAGATGATGCGGCTGAGAATCCAGTCCCGGCCGGGATGTTCCAGTGCCAGTGCCAGACTGTAGATTTCACCGGTGGGGCGGCGAGCCCGGAACACCGTGTTCTCAGGCAATCCCTGACCCACCAGGGCGCGAACGTAGTGTTCGCCCCGTGGGGTGCAGCCACTGCCGTCCTGCTCCCCTGCCCCGTTCAGGGCGGTGGATACCGGATAGCTGGCAATGATGCCGCCCTGATCATTCACCAGGGACAGGGTCTGGTCAGCGATGGAGACTGCCAGGTGATCGATGTGCTTTCGGGATTGAGTCAAAACCGGTCGGGCTCCGTATCCGCACTATTCCAGAGCGGAAGCCTAACCGAGGGAGGCGAACTCAGGCAACAGAGACCTTGCTGCCTTTGGGCGGAACCAGCATGGTATCTTCCGCCTGCATGCCTGCGGCAAGGAAGGGCACCAGGCGCATGGCGATCTCCTGGACCGAGGTTTCGACACCGGTCTTGTTCTGCAGGATGTCGCGCAGGGCATCCGAGCTGGACATGGTGAAGGCGGTCGCTCCGAGCATGAACTGGATGCGCCAGTAGCGGTCCACGGCCGAAAGCTGAGGGGTTGCAGTCTTGAGCAGACGCATGAACCGGCTGAACGGATCGCCGTACTCCTGCTCGAGGAACTTGCGCAGATGGCCCTGGGACTGGGTGTAGGCGAGACCGAGCAGGCGCATGAAGATGGAAATGCCCTTCTCGTTTCTCTGGGGCATCTGAACAGCACTGTCAGTCAGGGCCCAGAGAGTCTGATTCAGGGTCGGCGGCTGATCGCCGCAGCTTTCCTCAAGCTCATCGAAGGCTTTTTCCAGGGTGGCGGAAAACGGTGTGAGGAATCGGGCAAAGACCGCGTGGATCAGCGCGTTCTTCGAACCAAAGTGATAATTGACAGCGGCGAGGTTTACTTCAGCCTTACTGGTAATCATCCGGAGGGAAGTTTCGGAAAACCCGCGCTCGGCGAACAGCTCCTCGGCTGCGTCAAGAATCCGCTCTACGGTATCAGGTTGCGCCATCTTGTTATCGGTGCCTCTAGCGTACGTCTGTTTTAAACATACGTTTGAGGCCAATTCATGTCAAGTTTGTTATCCTTCTGTTTCCCGCCACAGCGCACCCGGCGCACAGGTTTCAAAGCCAGGAGATAGTCTATGTTCACAGGAATTGTCCAGGGTATTGCCACCATCGAAGAGATCACCAGCCGGCCGGGACTGAGCACGCTGGCGGTTCGGCTCCCTGAAGACAAGGTCGAGGGCGTGAGTATCGGCGCCTCTGTGGCCATCAATGGCACCTGCCTTACTGTAACCCGCCAGGACGGCGCGACACTGTACTTCGATGCCATGCAGGAGACCCTGCGATTGACCACACTGGGCGAACTCAAAGCAGGCGACGCGGTAAACTTCGAACGGGCAGCGCGCATTGGTGACGAGATCGGCGGCCACCTGCTGTCAGGGCATGTGCATACCACTGCCAGGGTCGTGGAAATCGAGCGCCCGGAGAACAACGTCACGATCTGGTTTGAAGTGCCGGGGGAGTGGGCCCGTTATATCTTTCCCAAGGGCTACATTGCCATCAATGGCGCCAGCCTGACCATCGGCGAAGTCCGGGACAACCGGTTCAACGTGCACCTGATTCCGGAAACCCTGAGGGCCACCACGTTCGGCAAGGCGGAGACCGGGGACCGGGTCAACATCGAGATCGACAGCCAGACCCAGACCATTGTCGACACCCTGGCACGCCTGGGTTACGACTATTCTGGAAATTAACCCTACAGTCGAAGGTGTTCATGCAATTCACCTTTGCCCCTCACCCCAGGGGCTTTTTTTGTTCAACGGCGAAAAGCGCGGTAGACGGTAAACCGGCGGGTTTGCTCCAGTCGCTCCACTGCGCCGACATGGCGCCGGATCAGTTCCTCATAAGGCAGAAAACTGTTCGCCACCAGCCGTAACTCCCCGCCGGCCTCCAGGTGGGAAGCGACCTCCCGGAGGAAGTGTTCGGTCATGGAGGTGTCAGTCCGGACACCTGTGTGAAACGGCGGGTTGGTGACGATGGCGGGCCATTTACCCTGCACGCCCGAAAGGCCGTCCGATGCCCGAATATCTCCGGAGCAACCGTTACGCTCGTAGGTTGCCCGGGCGCAGATCACCGCCTGCGACTGGACATCGAGGCCATCAACCCGGGAAACGGCCTGATCCGACTGTCGCTGCCAGAGCTGGAGCCAGCTGCCGATCACACCGGCACCACAGGCAAAATCCAGTACCTGGCCCGCAGTGACAGGTGCCCTCGCCAGGGTGTCCAGCAACAGGGCCGTTCCCTCATCCAGTTCTCCGAGGCTGAAGACACCCGGCATGCCGGCCACGTCGATGCTGACACCCCCGTGCTCTATAGGCGTCCAGGTGACCCAGTCCGCAAGCGTGAACTCCCGGGCCGGCTCCGCAACCTCTGCGCTCCACACCTGGCAATGGCGGGCACTGTCCACCTTGCCGGCATCGGGCAACCTGGCCCTGAGCTGCTTGACCGCGCCGGCGATACCTTCTTTTTTCTCGCCCACCAGAATCAAGCGGGCACCGGCCCTGGCCAGCCATAGTGCCAGAGCCAGTCGCAGGTCCAGTTCGGCCCTGGCCTTGGGCACAAAAACCACGAGAGCGTCGAGAGTGCCGGGCTGGAGCGCGGGATCGTCATAGCCGAAACAGGCCTGCCAGCCGGAAACCTGGCTCAGCGCGCCGTACACGCCGGCATGCTCACTCATGGCAAGACCACCACTTCCCACCAGGGGCAGGACAGCCGGATCTGTCACGCCCAGCAGGCCGATGCTGCCGTCCAGCAGATCACGGTTACGCAGCAATGCCTCGTGGGAATCGGGAAGAGAGGACATGACGCGATCAGGCCGGTTTCTGGCGACCGGCACGGACCGGACGCTGAACCAGCTCGTCGACCGCATTCTGCCGGACCTGGTCCCGCTCTTCCTCGCTGGAGATGGACAGCCCCATATCCCGGAGCAGACCATCGGCCACGTCATAGACAAAACCATGAACCGTCAGGGGCTGCCCGCGACGCCAGGCTTCCTGGACGATGTTGTTCTGGCACACGTGGCCCACCTGTTCGACCACATTGAGCTCGCACAGGCGATCGACCCGGTCCTGCTCGCTCTGGATCGTGTCCAGCGTAGCCTGATGGCGATCGCGCACGTCCTGGACATGGCGCAGCCAGTTGCTGATCAGACCAAAACCTTCGTTCAGCAGGGCCGCGCGTACACCGCCACATCCATAATGGCCCACCACCAGAATGTGCCTCACCTTGAGCACTTCGATGGCAAACTGCAGGACCGACAGGCAATTGAAGTCGGTGTGCACGACCACGTTGGCCACATTGCGGTGAACGAAAAGCTCGCCGGGCAACAGGTCCACGATCTGGTTTGCCGGCACCCGGCTGTCGGCACAGCCGATCCACAGGTATTCCGGCGCCTGCTGATTGGACAGGCGGTCGAAGAATCTCGGATCAACAGCCTTGATGCCGTTGGCCCAGGCGCGATTTTTATCCAGCAGATGATCTAACTGCCCCATGCAAACAACTCCCGGTTTTGACAACAATGCCGGAATTGAAAGCGAATCATTGTCAAAACGCAATACTCAGTTGGTCTCAGCAGGCCCGATTTCACCCTGGGGCTGATGGATCGTGCTCTGGGCCAGATCCAGTAACTCCCGCAATGCAACCGAGAACATGGCGTACTCGGGCTCCCGGGTGTTCTTGAGTTCCGCCAGCATGGATTTCCAGCGATCAATCAGTTGCTCATGCTGCTGCATCCAGCTTTCCACGCAGGCAGGCACATCCGCCGGCTTTTCTGCCAGCTTCAACACCCCGGTGGTCAGGGCCTGTTGCTGCCAGTCCAGATCCTCCCGGAAGCTCTCCCGGGCCAGCGCCTCCCAGTGGGACGCAGGCTGCAGATCGGCAATGGCGGAGGCAAACCAGGTGAGATCGAGCCGGTCGCCCAGCTCGAAATAGAGATTGGCCACCGTCTTCAGGGGCATACCGGTGGCCTCCCTGGCCTCGATGATGCCCAGGGAAGAATACAGGTAACCGGTCCCGGAAACCACCGATGCAAGCTCCCTGGGCAAGCCCGCCTCGAGGAGATTTTTATGGCGTTCCTCCCAGGACTGGCGCGCCTGCTCTCCGAGATAGTCCGGCAGGCCGGCGGTAATGGCCCAGGCACTGTCGGCAAACCGTTCCATGTGGCTCTGGATGCTGAGCTCGGCCCGGCGGTTACGCAGCAACCAACGGACGGACCGGCGCATCAGGCGCATCAGGTCCTGCATCAGCTCCATCTGCAGCGTGGCCGGAATGTGGAAATCCAGTGCCTCGATCCTGTCCCACCAGTTATCGATGCGGAACACATCCCGCGCGATAATCCATGCCAGAGCAATGGACGCAGCGTCGGCACCGGCGGACTGGTTCAATTGTTCCACAAAGGTGATACCCATGTGGTTGACCATGTCATTGGCAATCTGCGTGGCGATGATCTCCCGCCGCAGCTGGTGCTCGCCCAGCTCCGAGCTGAACTGCCGGGTCAGGGCGCGGGGGAAGACCTTGTACATTTCTCCGGCCAGCAGAGGCTCGTCCGGCAAGGTGCTGTCGATCAGCGTCTGTTTGAGATCGCCTTTGACATACGAGATCAGCACCGACAGCTCCGGCCGGGTCAGCCCCTTCTTGTCGAGCTTGCGCTCGGACAGGGTTTCATCGTCTGGCAGGAACTCCAGAGCCCGGTTGAGTTTGCCCTCGCTTTCGAGGGTATTCATCAGCCGGCGGTATTCCTCGAGGCGCGTGGCCGCATCCTCGCTGGCAATACTGATGGCCTGGGTCTGACGGTA
This sequence comes from Pseudomonadota bacterium, assembly GCA_034189235.1. Lineage (GTDB taxonomy): Bacteria > Pseudomonadota > Gammaproteobacteria > Pseudomonadales > Oleiphilaceae > Marinobacter. The sequence continues at coordinate 40,289 of JAXHVJ010000005.1, read as the reverse complement.
GTTGTTCTTCAGAACCAGAGACGCAACATCGTCGGTCATCTCCTCCAACATCACGTTCCGCTGCTTCTCGGTGAGATCGCCCACGGCCACGACCCGGTTGAGCAGGATCTTCATGTTGACCTCGTGATCCGAACAATCCACGCCACCGGAGTTGTCGATGAAATCGGTGTTCAGCCGACCGCCCTTGAGGGCGTACTCGATCCGGCCCAGCTGGGTCAGCCCCAGGTTGCCGCCCTCACCAACCACCTTGCAGCGCAGCTCGGAACCGTTGATCCGCAGGCCATCGTTGGCCTTGTCACCAACATCGGTGTTGGATTCGGAGCTGGCCTTGACGTAGGTGCCGATACCCCCCACCCAGAGCAGGTCCACCTGGGCCTTGAGGATATGGGAAATCAGCATATTGGGTGGCACGCGGTCGGCCTTGATGCCCAGCAGTTTTTTCATTTCCGGGCTGACCGGGATCGACTTGGCGTTCCGGCTGAACACACCGCCGCCTTTGGAGATCAGCCGGGTGTCATAATCGGTCCAGGCTGATCCCGGCATTTCGAACAGACGCTTGCGCTCCCGGTAACTGGCCTCGGCATCCGGATCGGGGTCGACAAAGATGTGAATGTGATTGAACGCCGCAACCAGCCTGGTCTTCTCCGAACACAGCATGCCGTTGCCGAACACGTCACCGCTCATATCGCCGATGCCGATGGCAGTGAATTCGTCCAGTGCCGGGTTGATGCCCATCTCCCGGAAGTGGCGCTCCACAGAGACCCAGGCACCCCGGGCGGTGATACCCATCTTCTTGTGGTCATAGCCGTTACTGCCCCCGGAGGCAAAGGCGTCGCCCATCCAGAAGCCGTATTCCGCGGCCAGGCCGTTGGCGATATCGGAGAAGGTCGCAGTACCCTTGTCGGCAGCGACAACCAGATAGTGATCGTCATCATCGTGGCGGATAACCCGCTCCGGCGGCTCGATCCCGGCATCCACCAGGTTATCGGTGATATCCAGCAGTCCGCGAATAAAGGTCTTGTAGGCCTCGATACCCTCGGCCTGGAACGCTTCCCGATCCGAGGGATCCGGCAGTCGCTTGGCCACGAAACCGCCCTTGGCGCCGACCGGCACGATGACCGCATTCTTCACCTGCTGCGCCTTGACCAGGCCCAGGACCTCGGTACGGTAGTCCTCGAAACGGTCCGACCAGCGCAGGCCGCCACGGGCGACCTTGCCGCCCCGGAGGTGCACGCCCTCGACCCTCGGCGAGTACACGAAGATCTCGAACATGGGGAGCGGCAGTGGCATATCCGCGATCCCGGAGGGATCAAACTTCACACTGATGTAGGATTTCGGTTTGCCGTCCCCGTCCAGCTGGAAGTAGTTGGTGCGCAGGGTGGCCTGAATCAGTTCCAGGTACAGTCGCAAGACGCGGTCTTCACTGAGATTGTCGACCTCATCCAGACCGGCATTGAATTCAATCTCCAGTTTTTGCTGAGCCGCCTCGGTCTTACCCTTGCTCTGTTGGCGCTCAGGATTGAAGCGGATATCAAACAGATCCAGCAATGTCCGGGTCAGCTGGACATGGTTGACCAGGGTATTGGAGATGAACGCCTGGCTGTTGGAAAACCGGATCTGGCGCATGTAACGGGCATAGGTCCGCAGCAGGGCAATCTCACGCCAGCTCATGTAGGAGGATAGCAGCAGGCGGTTGAAGGCATCGTTTTCCGCCTCGCCATACCAGACCCTGCGGAACAGCTCCTCGAAAATCGGCCGGATGCGGTGGATGTCCACCACTTCCCCGGTATGCGCCTGCAGGGTGAAATCGTGAATCCACACCGACTTGCCGTGGCGATCCAGCACCTCGAACGGATGCTCCCCGATCACCCGGAAGCCCAGGTTATCGAAGATCGGCATCACGTCTGACAACGGCAAAGGCTCGTCCGGGTAGAACAGCTTGAAGTGTAGGGTCGACTCATCCTCCTCCAGGGCCCGATAGAAGCTCATGGCCAGGTCATCGTTATCCGCGGCGGAGGCAATGTGATCCAGATCGATGGCGGCCCGGCGTGGCGAGAACATATCGGTGTAACTGGGCGGGAAGCCACCGGCCCAGAGCCGGTAGAATTCATTACCGCGTTCTTCGCCATAGGCTTCGCTGAGCGCCTCGTAGAGGCCATCGCGCCAGGACTGGGCAAGGTCAATCACCTTTTCCCGGATCTCGGCGATCGGCAACTGGCGATTCTCCACCTGGGGCACCCGAATGGTGAACTGAACCCGGGCCAGAACAGACTCGGAGAAGTGGGTGACAAACTCGATGTCTTCAGCTTCAAGAGTCTCGAACAACACCTGCTCCACTTTCAGGCGCAGCTCTGTGTTGTAGATATCCCGGGGGAAGAACGCCAGACAGGTAACGAACTGGCCGTAGATATCCTCGCGCATGAACAGCTCGATGCGGCGGCGCTCCTGGATGTAGAGAATATTCTTGGCGACCCGGAGCAGCTCATCAGTCTTGATCTGGAACAGCTCATCCCTGGGGTAGAGGATCAGGATCTGCTCCAGCTCCTTCCCGGCATAGTCATTCCGGAGGAAACCGGAACGCTCCATCACGTCCTGGAACTTCCGGCGCAGCAGCGGGATTTCGTCGGGACGTTCATTATAGACACGGGCCGTATACAGGCCGAGAAAACGACGCTCACCAATCACCTCGCCCTTGTCGCTGAACTTCTTGACGGCGATGTAGTCCGGATAAGCCGGGCGGTGCACCCGTGAGCGCTGGGCGGATTTGGCGAAAATAAAGATGTCGTCGGTACGGGTCATCTCGTGCCGGGTGCGCTGGGGCAGCTCGTTCAGGCGCACCCGGTCCGGTCGCTCGTTGTTGATCCGGAGGATACCCAGCTCCGAATTGGCGACCCGGCGGACTTCGATACCTTTCTTGTCCTTCACATAATCGAATTCGTCGTAACCCAGGAAAGTGAAGTGGTCCTCTGCCAGCCAGTTGAGAAACGCTCTGGCCTCTCCCTTTTCCTCATCGCTGATACCGGCAGTGGTATTGTCCAGCTCGCCGATGATCCGGTTGACCTTTTCGGTCACAACAGCGAAGTCCGAAACCGCGATCCGCACCTCGTGCAGCACCGCCTGCAGGGCACCCTCCAGATCTTTCAGATCTTCCGGTTTGCTGTGTCGGTCAATCTCCAGAACGATAAACGCCTCGTACTCAGCGCCTGCCCCACCCTTCTTGGCGGTGTGCAGTTTCCTGAGCTTGCCGTCCTTGTCCCGATCCACCTGCAGGATCGAGTGCTGGATGGAATGGGTGCCGATTTCCCGCTGGTTGATGGCGATACGCAGGGAATCGATCAGGAACGGAATGTTCGGGTGCAGGATGAAGATGACCGTGTGGGTCGACTGCCAGCCATCACTTTCCAGATCCGGGTTGAATACCGAGACCGGGGTCTCCTCGGCGCTGCGCTTTTGCAGGAATTGCCAGGCCGCCAGAATGGCGCCGTAGGTATCCGGGAATCGTCGGCTCACCAACTCTTCAAGAGGGATATGCGCGTAATGCTGCTTTGCAAATTCACTGATTTTTTTCGCTTCTGTCTTTGCAATTTTCTGGGAAAATGCATCAGCGAGTTGCTCGAAAAACTGTTCCTTGCTGGCCACAGTCAACGCGTTCATGATCTACCTCTGGCTGGTGTGAAATAAACGTAATCGACGTACTGCCACATAAGAATATGTCAAGCCCTTGATTTTTGCCGTCCAGATGAGAAAACTGCGACAACTACTTACGAATAATACAGTTCCTTGCCGGGACATGGATAAGGGAGCAGTTACCTCCAATGTCACTACAGCATACGTTCGGGGAGTTGAGGTCACAGTTAGCCAAAAGGATCATTGGCCAGGAAAAACTGGTAGACCGGCTGCTCATTGCCCTGTTGGCGGACGGCCACCTGCTGGTGGAAGGGGCCCCCGGGCTGGCCAAGACCACCGCCATCAAGGCGCTGGCGGACCACCTTGAGGGAGACTTTCACCGTATCCAGTTTACCCCGGATCTGCTGCCGTCGGATGTCACCGGCAGCGAGATCTACCGGGCCGAGACCGGGCAGTTCGAGTTCCAGAAAGGTCCCATCTTTCACAACCTGGTGCTGGCTGACGAAATCAACCGTGCGCCCGCGAAGGTTCAGTCCGCCCTGCTGGAAGCCATGGGCGAACGGCAGGTGAGCGTCGGTCTCAAGACCTTCCCTCTGGACAAACTGTTCCTGGTGATGGCCACCCAGAACCCGATCGAGCAGGAAGGCACCTACCCGCTGCCCGAAGCCCAGTTGGACCGTTTCCTGATGCATGTGGTGATTGACTACCCCTCGGCCGAGGCCGAAAAGGCAATCCTGCACCTGGCAAGGAACGATTACCGCCAGGGGCTGCCCAAGACGGAAACCCGGATCAGTGCGGAACAGGTCTTTGCCGCAAGGGCCGAGGCGGCGGACATCTACATGGCCGAACCGGTTGAGCAATATCTGCTGGCCCTGATACTGGCAACCCGGGATGCCACCAGTCTGGATTCCGAACTGGCCCGCTGGACGGCGTTCGGCGCCAGCCCACGGGGCACCATTGCCCTGGACCGCTGCGCCCGTGCCAGTGCCTGGCTGGACAACCGGGACTATGTCACCCCCGATGATGTCCGGGCCATGGCCTTTGATGTGCTCCGGCACCGGATCCTGCTGACCTTCGAGGCCGAAGCCGAGGGCATGACGCCGGACGCGGTCATCGCACGACTGATCGACCGGGTTCCGGTCGCCGCCTGAGGTTCTGTCATCCCGTGCCAGTCCTGACGCCATGCTGAGTAGCCAAGCCACCACACACATCAGCCTGCCCGACCTGATCCGGTTGCAGGCCGATGCCCGGGCCCTCAAGCTGCCCTCGGCCCGCCCGGTCCGCTCCCGGCAGACGGGCCTGCAGCGCTCGCCCCGGCGGGGGCGTGGCATGGCCTTTGCCGAGGTGCGCCAGTACCAGCCGGGCGATGACATCCGCAGCATCGACTGGCGGGTTACCGCCCGAAAGCTATCTCCGCACACCAAGCTGTACGAGGAGGAGCGGGAACGTCCGGTACTGCTGCTGTGTGATCTGGGCCCCAGCCTGTTCTTCGCCAGCACCGGCGCCTACAAACAGGTCCGCTGCGCCCAGGTGGCGGCGATCCTCTCCTGGCTGGCGCTGTCGGCCGGCGACCAGGTTGGCGGTATCGTCTTCAATGGTGAGAAACTGGAGGTACTTCGGCCGGCCCGTCGCAAGAAATCGGTGTTACGGTTACTGGACTCCCTCGCGGAACAGCAACACAAACCCGACCGGCACGGCGGGCTGCCCACCACCGGCATGGATAACGGCCCCTGGCTCGACCAGGCCCTGGCCGAAGCACGGCGTGTTGCCCATACCGGCAGCCGCATCTTCGTGCTGAGCGATTTCCTGCAGATCTCGGACGAGACCTCCTCCCTGCTCGGCGCCCTGGCACGCCACAATGTCGTCAAGGCGATACGGATTGTCGATCCCCTGGAGCAGCATTTGCCCGACAGCGGCCGGTTCGCCGTCGCAGGGCCGGACGGCCCGATCTGGTTCGATGCCGGCAACCCCCGTTTCCAGCAGGCCTGGCGGGAACGCATTACCGCCCACGAAACACAGCTGGCTTCCTGTTTCCGCGCTGCCGGTGTGGTTTCCGCGACGGTTTCAACCGGCGAGGACCCGGCCTCCGCACTGAAAACCCTGCTGGGGCCAAGGGGGCGGATAGGATGAGTCCACAGGATCCCCTGAGCCAGCTGCGCGATATCCATCTACCCGCCACCGGCGGCTTCTGGCCCCCGGCTCCGGGCTGGTGGGTACTCGCTGTGCTGATTCTGGTTGCCCTGGCTCTGGTGGTGGTAGCCTTGCTTCGCCGCAGGCGTCGCAATCGCTGGCGCAGACAGGCAATTCTCGCCCTGACCGACCTGGAGCAAAGTGCGGAACCGACACCTTCCTGGTTCGCCCGCCTCAACATCCTGCTCAAGCAAGCGGCCAGGGAATGCCATCCCGGGAGCCGGCCCCAGGCCCTCAGCGGCAGCGCCTGGGTGGACTTCCTGATCGCTACGGCTCCTGACGGCCATAAGGCGTCGCGACAGATGCTCGAGGCCATGGTCCGGGCCGCCTGGCAGCCAACGGTACAAGCCGATCCCGGCGAAGCCATACGATTTGCACGCCACTGGCTGGGAGGGCAGAAATGCTGAGCCTGGGCTATCCCTGGGTACTTGTTATCGCCCTGCTACCGCTGTTGCTTCAGTGGCGTCGGCCCGCGCGCAGACCGGTGGACGCACCGGTCCTGCCCACCGGGCACTGGTTGTCCGGTCTGCCCGGCGTCAGTCACCAGGGCAGCGCCACCCCGAGGTGGCGCAGACTGCTGCTCGCCGTGTTGTGGCTCCTGCTGGTGCTGGCGCTGGCGCGACCCCAGTATGTGGGTGAGCAGGTGCAACTGCCCGTTACCGGTCGCGATCTGATGCTGGTGGTGGATATTTCCCCCTCCATGGACGAGCGGGACATGGTGATCCAGGGCCGGAGCATCAATCGTCTGCAGGCGGTCAAATACGTGCTGAATGATTTCATCTCGCGGCGCAAGGGCGACCGGCTCGGCCTGATTTTGTTTGGCACCGAGCCCTACATCCAGGCGCCCCTGACCTTCGACCTCGAAACCGTGCGTGCCCTGATGCAGGAATCGGGGGTGGGCATGGCAGGCCGGGCCACGGCGATCGGGGATGCCATCGGGCTGGCGGTCAAACGCTTGCGCGACCGGCCCCGGGAACAGCGAGTGGTCGTGCTACTCACCGACGGTGCCAATACCGCAGGGGAAATCAGTCCGGACAAGGCCACGGAAATTGCCGCAGCGGCCGGCGTCAGGGTGTATACCATCGGGATCGGTGCCGATACCATGCTTCAACGGGGCCTGCTGGGTTCCCGGCGGGTCAACCCCTCCCGGGACCTGGACGAAGGCCTGCTCACCCGGATGGCGCAGGCCACTGGCGGCCAGTACTTCCGGGCCCGTAACCTGCCCGAGCTGGAAATGATCTATGACAGCATCAACCAGCTCGAAGCCATCGAACTGGAGGGCAAATTCTACCGCCCGGTGACCGAGCTGTTCGTCTGGCCGGCGGGCTTTACGACCGGCCTGTGGCTGATTCTGGCCCTGGCAAGCCTCGCTGTCCGACGCCGCCAATCCCGCGCGGAACCAGCGGAAGGAGCGCGGCATGGCTGACTTCCATTTCCTTCGTCCGCTCTGGTTGCTGCTGCTTCTCGCCGTGCCATTGCTCGTGGTCATACTCCGCAACGCAGGCCATGGCGATAGCGGCTGGTCACGACTGATTCCCGCTCCCCTGCTGTCGCCTCTGATCCGCTCCCGGGGTCAGCAGAATGACAGAAGTGGTTCTCCGCTTGTTCCGCTCTCCCTGGCACTGGCGATACTGGCTGTCGCCCTCGCCGGTCCGGCCTGGCGAGAAGCACCCACACCCCTGAAACAGCCCGTTGATAGTCTGGTCATGGTGCTGGATCTGTCCCTATCGATGCTGGCCACCGATGTGGAACCCGATCGCCTGACCCGGGCCAAACGCAAGATCCGGGATATCCTCAGGACCCGGGAGGGCAGCCTCAATGGTCTGGTGGTCTACGCCGCCGATGCCCACGTGGTCACGCCGCTGACCGATGATGCCCGCACTATCGAAGCCATGCTCAACGTGCTGGACCCGACGATCATGCCGGCCCAGGGCAACCGCGCCGATCTGGCGGTCACCCGGGCAACGGAACTGCTCGAACAGGGAGCCCCGGGCAGAGGCAAGATCCTGCTGATCACCGATGATGTCCGGGAGGGATACCGGCCCGGAATCAGCCAGGCCCTGGAAGGCACCCCTTACACCCTGAGCACCCTGATGGCCGGCACCGAGGGCGGCGGCCCCATCCCCCTGGCCAAGCGGGGCTTCATGCGCAATAACGGGGAGATCGTGATTACCCGTGCCGACCCCACTGCATTGTCCCGCCTGGCCGCGGAAACCGGCGGTTCATTTCACACCCTGACCCTCGACGACACCGATATCGAAGCACTGAAACTGGCGCCGGAAGACAGCGACGACTGGCAATCCGCCGACGCAGACCAGACCGTAAACCGATGGCAGGATGACGGCTACTGGCTACTCTGGCCCGCGCTCCCACTGATCCTCCTGGGATGGCGCCGGGGCGGGTTCGCGGTGCTCGCCCTGCTGACCCTGCCCCTGATGCCCGAACCGGCACAGGCCGCCAGCTGGGACAGTCTCTGGCAGCGTGAGGATCAGCGCGCGCCGGAACTCATCCGGGAGGACCCCGAGCAGGCCGCTCGTGAGCTCAGCAGTCCGTCCTGGCGAGCGTCGGCCCTTTACCGCTCCGGTCAATATGAGCAGTCTGCCAGACTTTTCGAAACCCTCGATGGTCCGGAAGCGGCATACAACCGGGGCAACGCCCTGGCCCGGGCCGGCAAGCTGAAGCAGGCACTCGAAGCTTACGACAATGCCCTGGCTCAGGCACCGGAGATGGAGGATGCCCGCCACAACCGGGACCTGGTGGAGCAATTACTGGAGCAGCAACAACAGCAGGATCAGCAAGGCCAGGGTGACAGCCAACAACAACAGAACCAGAACTCCGAGGGCGGCAGTCAGGATAGCCCGTCCCGGCAGGGCAATGATCAACAAGCCGGACAGCAGCCTTCTCCTTCCCGGGAGGATCCATCCGGCCAAGCGGACAGCCGTCAGGAAAACCGTCAGAGCGAGCAGGAACCGGACTCCGCGCAATCACAGCAGGACTCGGCTACCGGCCAACAGGGAGAGTCCGGGGAACAACAGGGCGGGCAACAGGCACAAGCCCCGGCCGCGATCTCCGAAACACCCCTGACTCAGGGGCAGGAACAATGGCTCAGGCGCATTCCCGATAATCCCGGCGGCCTGCTGCGGCGGAAATTCCTGCAGCAATACCAGGAACGTCAGACACCACCCGATGAGGGCGATACACCATGGTAAAAAGGATATTGGCATCGCTGAGCGGATTGTGGCTGCTATTGGCGCCGGCCTTCCCGGCCGGCGCCGGTGAGCTGTCCGTGGAGCCGGACCGCAAGCAACTTTATGAAGGCGAAGTCCTGACAGTCACGGTCAAGGGCACCATGGAGCTGGACATCAACCTCAGCAACCTGTTCGAGTTCGACCTGTCCCGGTTGCCCGCGCCGGACATCGAAAAGGTCGAGCCGGACTTCGAGATCCTCGCCCGCAACCAGCAATACAGCATCCGCACCGTCAACAACCAGATGATCGGCGAGATCACCTGGACCTACCAGCTGGCCCCCACCCGTACCGGCGAACTGACCATTCCGGCACTTACCTTCCGGGATGCCACCTCCGAGCCTGTGACCATTAAGGTGGTCTCCGGTACAGCTCCGGACCAGGGCCCGGAAGTCCGGGACAGCTTTGTCGAGCTGTCCGCGGACAAGGCCGAAGTCTATGTACAGGAACAGCTGACCCTGACGGTTCGCCTGTTCTTTACCGGCAACCTCATCCGGGGCGAATTGTCCGAGCCGGAACATCCCCATGCCATCATCGAGAGCCTCGGGAAGCAGAAGGAGTATACCCGGTACCGGGACGGCGTCCGTTACCGGGTCGTTGAGCGGCGTTATGCGGTGTTCCCGCAGAAGGCCGGTGAGCTTGACCTGCCCCCCGTCCGGTTCGAGGGGCAGGCCCGTACCCGGGAAGGAAAGCTGCGGTTCCTGAAGGACAGCGAGGAGTTCTTTACCGTCCCGGTAAAACCGGTACCGGACGAATTTACCGGCGACACCTGGCTCCCCGCCAGCGACCTGGCCCTGGAAGATAGCGGACTGCCACCAACCCTGGAAGTGGACATGGGCGAGAACCTGACCCGTCAGATCACCCTGAAAGCCAGTGATCTGCCTTCGGAGGCCCTGCCGCCGCTACCCGAGAGCATGCCGCCGGGAATCCGCGCCTATCCCGACCAGCCGAAGAGAAGCACCCGGGTGACGCCCGGGGGTTTGGTCTCAACCCTGGAACAGACCATCGCACTGGTCCCCGTACAAGCCGGTGAGATAACCTTGCCGGAAATCAGGATTGCCTGGTGGGACACCGACACCGACAGCCAGCAGGTCGCGGTGATTCCCGCCCGGACCCTGTCAGTAGCGGATACCGGTGTTACCGCCGTGCCGCCCTCACCAGAGCCGCCTGAAAACGGTTCCGGAATCACCAGCACGGCCACCGGGCCGGGGCCTGGTACTTCGCCGGAAGCAACCGGCTCGGTCTGGCCCTGGGTCAGTCTGGCCCTGGCTGTCGCCTGGGCTGCCACTGTCGCCGGTTGGTGGTGGTCCGGAAGGAGTGGCCGTGGACCGCGTAAACAGCCCGAATACCCCGGAGGCGACGGCAAAGAGCGCGCCCTGTTTGACCAACTCATCATCGCCGCCCGGAAGGGATCTGCGGAAACACCTCATTTCCTGATCCGGTGGATGCAGCATCGACATCCGGACCAGCTGTTCCACACCGCCGGGGATGTTGTGCAGTTTCTGGGAGATGAAACCCTGGCCGCCGAACTGAAACGCCTGCAGGCGGATCTGTTTGCAGGGCAAGGAAGTGCGGAATCCGGTGTGGCAGACCGGCAGGCTCTGGTCAGGGCCCTGGAAAAGGTTCGGCGCCGGAAAGCCCGGACCACCCGAGAGGACGGCCTGCGCCCCCTTTACCCGGGCAATCTGTCATCCTGACCGGCGCCGCCGTCTGCCAGACTCAGTTGGTCAGTTGCTGGTCGATGATCAGCCCGACGGGCTCACTGTCATCACCGGATACGACGACAGGCTCGTCGACACTGCCCTGCCAGTCACCGGACTGGGCCGAAACACTGCCCGAGCGGCTCAGGCGGGCCGTGACCAGCACCTGATCGGCACTGGAGATTTTCGCTCGCGGTGACATGGAGTTGCCATCGTCCAGCCGCAGGGTCACCGGCAGATCGCCGGCGGTCAGGCGCGCGACGGCCAGCGGCGGTCCACTTGTGTTACCGGCTTCGCGGGCAAACACGAACAGGGTGGTGTCAGCCGGCACCTGGCCCCGGAAAGCCTCCGCCAGGGACACCTCAACAGTCACACCGGGGCCTCCGGCATCGGCTTTCGCCTGCACCGGGGGCGGCGTTTCACCCAGGCGGTTATAGGCCTCGTTGATACCACCCCGGATCGAGGCGATCTGCGGGTGATCCGGCGCCACGGTCACGATCCGCTCCCAGTATTCAATGGCCTCGCGATAGTTCTGCTGACTGAAGGCATTGATACCGAGCAGCCCCAGGGCGTTGACTTCGTCCGGATTCAGGGCACGGGCCTTACGGATCGCATCGGTGACCGCTTCCGTCATCGCGCCCTGACTGTCGAAGAACAGCGCCTGCGCGGACAGCCCCAGAGCCACCGCCTCTGCCTGGTCATTGTCCTGCACCACCCTGGCGAGCTGACGGAATGCCCAGGCGGCCTCCTGGTACCGTTCCAGGCGCATGTAACTCTGCCCCAGCATGGCCCAGCCTTCGGGGTTGTCGGGGGCCACCTCGAGCTTGTCCCGCAACTGCGCTACCAGGTCTGACATCTGTGCCTGACGGCCGGCATCTGTCTGCTTCATCTGTTGCATGGTAAGGTACTGCTCAAGCCGGTCCATGGCGCCCCATTCCTGGTACAGGTAATAGGCCGCGCCCGGAAGCACCAGCACCGACACCAGCGCCACGGCAATGGCACTTTTGCGACCGGGAACGGCAATCCGGGGGCGCTCCGTATCGGGGACATCATCAAGCATGGAGCCGGCGAGTTCCTCTTTCAGCTGCCGGTAGTTGTCCTCATCCAGAATACCGGCTTCGAACTCGTCATCGATCTCTTTCATCCGGGTCCGGTAGGCCATCAGGTTCTGGTTACGGATATCCGCCCGGGCACGGGCGTCGGTGCGCCGGAACAGCACCGGGAAAAGCACAAAGGCCAGGGCGATAATGGTCAGTACCGTCGCGGCAATCCAGAAAGTATTGGTCATGGAGGTATCGTCACTGCATCGGAAATGGATTCGGTTGGTTCAGGCGCAGGGTCAGCGGTCGCCAGTGTCGTCCTGCCCTGCCAGGATCTGCTCGGCGCGGGCGCGCTCCTCCGCGCTCAGGCCGGTTGCCTGCCGTTCACTGCGCCGGGCACGGATCACCACGCCGGCGACAACAAGCAGACCACCAAATACAGCAATGGCCGGTGTCGCCCACAACAGGAAGGTGCGGCTGTCCAGCTCCGGCTTGTACCGGATAAACTCGCCGAACCGCGCCACCAACGCATCAACGATCTCCTCGTTGCTGGCACCCGATTTCATCATCCTGTAGACCTCGTTGCGCATGTCCTCGGAGATCGGGGCGTTGGAATTGGCGATATTCTGGTTCTGGCACTTGGGGCAGCGCAGCTCGGCAATCAGGTTCTGGTACCGCACTTCCTGTTCACGGGAATCGAAATCATAGACAGCCATGACTTCCGCCCGGGCCAGGCCCGCAGTCAGCACGAACAGCGTTGCCAGTACAAATCGCATCATCAGCTGTTACTCCGCGCTTCTTCGATGACCGGTAGCAGCGTCTCTTCCCACACTGTCGGGGTGACCACACCGACATGGCGGTATCGGACCACACCTTCGGCGTCGATCACGAAGGTCTCCGGAGCCCCGTAAACGCCCAGGTCGAAGCCCAGGGTACCGCTGGGGTCATAGATGGTTGTTCGGTAGGGGTTACCCAGGCGGCCTAGCCAGACCAGGGCATCCTCGCGCTTGTCCTTGTAGTTCAGGCCGATAATGGAGACACCTTTCTCGTTCGCCAGCCACATCAGGTCATCGTGCTCATCGCGACAGGATGGACACCAGGTCCCCCAGACATTGAGCAGGGAAACCTCTCCCCGGAACAGGCTGTGGTCCAGCGTTGCCGACGGATTGTGCAGGTCCGCCAGGGAAAACTCCGGAATCGGCTTCCCGATCAGGGCAGATTCCAGCCTGGTCGGATCTTTTCCGATTCCGGCGAACAGCACCACACCCAGCACCAGGGCCACCAGCAATGGCAGAAACAGCAGGAAGCGCTTCATGACAGGGCCTCGGCTCCACCTTTCACACCGCCGGCGGGCCGGACATTCGCCGGAACCCGCTCATCGGCGCGGTTCCGGATCCGGTAACGCTTGTCGGATACCGCCAGGAAGCCGCCGATCGCCATAACCAGGGCGCCGAGCCAGAGCCAGCGCACCAGGGGCTTGTACTGCAGGCGGATGGCCCAGGCGTCTTCGGAAAGACGCTCGCCGATCGCCACGAAGATATCCCTGAACAGGCCGGCATCGATATCCGCCTCGGTCATCACGCTCATGCCCACACTGTACTGACGCTTTTCAGGATGCAATTCGGCAACCTTCTCGCCCTCGAGCATCACATCAAAGCCGCCATACTGGGCGGTGAAGTTCTGGCCACGACGCTGACCGATACCAGTGAACACGAACTGGTAGTTGCCCACGGTGGCGACGTCACCCGGGGTCATCCGGACATCCCGTTCAATGCCGTAGTTGGAAACCACCGTGACACCAGCCATCACCATGGCAAGCCCCAGGTGCCCCAGCACCATCCCCCAGTAACTGCGGGATTGACGTTTCAGGCCATGGAGCCGGCCCTGGCGGGAGGAGGATTTATCCCACAGGTCCCAGAAGGTGGCCACGGTCACCCACATGGCGGCGAACACTCCGGCAAACGCCCAGGGCTTGAATCCACCATAGCCAATGACCACCGCAGTGCTGGCCACGATACTGACGGCAAGAGGCCAGAGCAGCTTACGGCCAAGCCAGCCACCGTCGGTTTTCTTCCAGCGGGAGAAGATACCGGCACCCAGAAGCAGGCCGGCCGCCACTGCCAGCGGGCTGAAGGTGAGGTTGAAGAACGGCTCACCGATGGACAGCTTGCCCAGTTCCAGATAATCCAGAACCAGCGGATACAGGGTCCCGACCGCCACCAGCAGGGTCGCCGACACCAGCAACACATTATTCAACAGCAGGAAGATTTCCCGGGACAGCGATCCATAACGGGCGCGCACATGTACCATCGGGGCCCGGAAGGCATACAAAGTCAAACTGGCAATCATGGTTACCGCCAGCAACATGAGCAGGAACCTGCCCCGCTCCGGGTCCGACGCAAAGGCATGAACCGAGGTCAACACACCCGAGCGCACCACGAACGTACCCAGCAGGCTCAGGGCGAAAGTGACAATCGCCAGCAGCACGGTCCAGCTCTTGAACACGCCCCGTTTCTCGGTCACGGCCAGCGAGTGCATCAGGGCTGTGCCGGACAGCCAGGGCAGCAGTGAGGCATTTTCCACCGGGTCCCAGAACCACCAGCCGCCCCAGCCGAGTTCGTAGTAGGCCCACCAGCTGCCGAGGGCAATGCCAATAGACAGAAACGCCCAGGCCACGGTAGTCCAGGGCCGGGACCAGCGCGCCCAGGCGGCATCGAGCCGGCCGTTGATCAGCGCGGCAATGGCGAAGGCAAACGCAACAGAGAAACCGACATAGCCCATGTACAGCATCGGCGGGTGCGCGATCAGGCCAATGTCCTGCAGCAGGGGATTGAGATCCGTGCCATCGGCCGGCACGTTGGGCAGCAGCCGGTCGAAGGGGTTGGAGGTCACGATGATGAACAGCAGGAAGGCCACAGAGACCATGCCCAGCACCGACAGCACCTGGGAAATCATCACCGTCGGCAGGCGGCGGCTGAAAATCGCCACCGCCAGGGTCCAGCCTGACAGCATCAGGACCCACAGCAGCAGCGAGCCTTCATGGCCACCCCAGACCGCACTGAACTTGTAGAACCAGGGCAACATACTGTTGCTGTTGTTGGCCACGTAGGCCACCGAAAAATCGTCGGTCAGGAAGGCGTGGATCAGCAGGCCGAAGGCCATGGCAATAAACACAAACATGCCCGACGCCAGGGGCCGGGCGAATGCCTGGAGATTGTCCCGGCCGGTCACCGAACCGACCAGGGGCACAACGGAGAGGAGCACTGCCAGCAACAGCGCGAGAATCAGTGCAAACTGTCCAAGTTCCGGAAACATCAGTATCCCCTATTCAGGCTGGGAGGTTTGGATCAATACGACTGTGACCGGGCAGTTTCGCTCGCCTTGTCCTGCCCCCCGGTGGTTTTTCCCAGGGCATCGGCCACCTCCGGCGGCATGTAGTTCTCGTCGTGCTTGGCCAGCACCTGGTCCGCGATGAACCGGCCCTGCCCATCAAGCTTGCCCATGGCAACGATACCCTGACCCTCGGCAAACAGGTCCGGCAGGATACCCGTGTACTCCACCGGCACCGAGGAATTGAAATCGGTGACACGGAATTCCACCTTCAGGCTGTCCGGGTCACGAATCACAGACCCCTCCTCGACCATTCCGCCGGCACGGATGCGCACATCCTGTGGTGCCTCACCGGTAGCAATCTGCGAGGGATCATAGAACAGATTGATGTTCTGGCGCAGGGCATAGGTGGTCAACGCCACCGCCACGCCGATACCGGCGAGGAGAAAGAGAACAATGGTCAGCCGTTTTTTTCGGATCGGGTGCATGCTTAACCTGCTTGTCAGTCCTGGGAAACTTCAACTCGGGCGAAAGTGGCCGTGGGCCGTGCCGCCCGCTGCGGGCCCTGGCCCTGGCGCTCATAATTCCTGCGGCAGGCTTCCATCATTACGCTGCGACGTTGCCGGGACCAGACCATCAGCCCGATCACCGATACCAGAAATACGCCGTAGCAAGTCCAAACGTAGGGACCATGGCCTTCCATTGCGATAAATGCGGAGAATGATTCAAACGCCACCGGTCAGAACCTCCCCGCCATTACCAGATCTTTTACCCACCGCGTCCGCTGTTCACGGACGATGATCTCCGTCTGCATACGGAGGCAGGCCAGCCAGCCGAAAATCAGGTACAGCCCCAGTACCGATAACAACAGTGGCACCCACATTTCCGCGGGCATCGAGGGCTTCTCTGTAAGCTTGAACGTGGCGGGCTGGTGCAGTGTGTTCCACCATTCCACCGAGTATTTGATGACGGGAATATTCACCACACCGACGAGCACCAGCACGGCCACGGCCCGGGCAGCGGATTTTTCGTCACTGATCGCCCGGTCCAGCGCAATCACCCCGCCATAGAGGAACAGCAGGATCAACATGGAGGTCAGCCGGGCATCCCATACCCACCAGGTACCCCAGGTCGGCTTGCCCCAGACCGCGCCGGTAAACAGGGCCAGGAATGTGAGCACCAGACCCACCGGGGCGACCGCCTTGACGAACACATCGGCCAGTTTCATGCGCCAGACCAGGGTAACGACAGCCGCCACCGCCATCATGATATAGATCGACTGTGCCAGCAAGGAGGTGGGCACGTGAATATAGATAATCCGGTAGCTGTTGCCCTGCAGATAATCCTTGGGAGCAAAAGCCAGCCCCCAGATAATACCTGCCAGCAGCAACAGCGCACCAGACACCAGCAGCCACGGCATCAGACGGGCTGCAATCCCGTAGAACCATTTGGGCGAGCCCAGCTTATGAAAAAATTGCCACATCGGTTGGTACCCGTTAACCCGTTACCTTGTTTGTTGGGGAGCCTCTGATTAACTCCGAATCGCCCTTCGGGGCTTGCAGAGGTGATCCGGAGATAATCAGAGGCTCCCTAGCTATTGGACATACTGATTTTCAGTGCTGACGCCGAAGCAAACGGAGCCAGCGTCAGGGCCAGAACCAGGAATGCCCCCATCAATGCCAGGTAAGCCCCGACCGGAGCCCCCCCGGACGCAGCCGCCACAGTCCCTGTCCCGAAAATCAGCACCGGAATGTACAGCGGAATGATCAGCAGGGACAAGAGCACGCCCGCTGACCGCAACCCGAGTGTCAACGCCGCACCGATGGAGCCGATCAGGCTCAGCACCGGCGTACCGATCAGCAGCGTTAGACACAGAATGCCGATAGAGTTCCCCGACAGATGTACCATAACGCCCAGCACCGGTGTCAGGATCACCAGCGGCAGTCCGGTCAGCATCCAGTGCGCCAGTGTCTTCGCCAGCACCAGCAGAAACAGCGGCTGCGGCTGCAGTACCAACTGCTCCAGCGTCCCGTCGTCAAAGTCATGCCGAAACAGATGGTCCAGGGACAACAATACCGACAACAGAGCCGCCACCCACAGGATACCAGCTCCCGCCTCCCGCAGGAATGACACTTCCGGGCTAACCCCGAGCGGGAACAGGGTTACCACCATCACGAAAAACAGCAGAGGGTTCAGCAGATCCTGGCGCTGGCGGAAAGCCACCTTCATGTCGCGCAGAAATACCGCCTTCATGGCATCGACGACACCGACACCCTCACTGACCGGTTGCACTCGCACAGGATTACTCGTCATCCGCCTGCCCTCCCCCGAGCACGATGCGCTGCATACCGGGCAGTGCAAGATCATGGTGGGTGGTGACCACAACAGCACCGCCTTCCGCCGCACGCTGCTGCAATAATGCCTCGATTGCCCTGACCCCATCGGCATCGATCGCGGTAAACACCTCATCCAGCAGCCACAGGGGCTCATCGGCAATCAGCAGCCGCGCCAGCGCCACCCGTCGCTGCTGGCCGGCGGACAGGTTGCGGCACGGCACGTTCTGGTAACCCGCCAGCCCGGTTCCCTCCAGCGCCCGGGACATCACCTCATCAGGTACCGGGTGCCGGCCGGCCATCAGGGCCCGAAGGTTTTCCATGGGGGTGAGCAGTGGCTTGATACCCGGGCGGTGGCCAAGATAAAGCATGTTCCGCAGGAAGCTCTCGCGTTGACCTGCCCTGGGCTGGCCACACCAGTAAAGATCACCGGACCAGGCATCATTCAGGCCGGCAAGAATGCGCAGAAGCGTTGTTTTGCCCGAGCCGTTCGGGCCTTCAACACGGGTAACGGTACCCGGCAATACGGAAAAGGAAAGGTCACGGAACAGCATCCGCTCATCCCGCTCACACTGGAGATTGACAGCCTGTAGTAACGGCTCAGACATCAGGGCCCCGAATCCAGGCGATGCGCATTATACGGCACCGGGTGTATTCATGACTGACACGGCGGGTGCAGACATCGTTGGCGGCAGGGATTGCCGGCGGCGCGTATTATAACCAAAGGTTTTCCGGATTACTCTTGCCGCGCATCAATTTGCCATAGATGGTCGACACGGCCGGACTACTGGATCAGCGAACGCAGCGCCCTGGGCAGTCAGGTCGAGGGCGGACCATACCCTGCGGAAATCCGTCGGCATGACCAGCAGGCATTCGATCACGGACTTCTGGGTCAGGCGCTCCAACTGGTCGGTGCGGGCATCGGCATCAGGGACAGCAGGTGCCGGACCGTCTCCTCCCGGGGGATGGAATGTCCGGTGATGGACGGGGCAAGATCCGAGCCGGCAACAAACTCGTGTCGGGAAACGGCAAGCAGTGCCCCACTGGCCCTCGGGTACAGTTTATTCATGAACAGCATCCATCAAGAACAGATCTCGTTCAGCTCAGACAAGCCGCTCCACAAAGAATTCCACATGGCCACGGGGAGAGGATGGCAGCGGCCAGCTATCCACTTTCTCCGCCAGGGCCTTGATGGCCAGCGAGGCCCGGGCCCGGGGATATACTTCCACCACGGCACGCTGGCGCTGTACCGCCTTTCTGAACGCCTCGTCATAGGGCACCATGCCTACATACTCTAACGCCACATCCAGAAAACGCTCGGTGACCCGGATCAGTTTTTCATAAAGCTGCCGGCCTTCCTGCTCGTTGCGAACCTGATTGGCGATTACGCGGAACCGGTTGATTCCGTAGTCACGGTTCATCAGCTTGACCAGGGCGTAGGTGTCGGTAATGGAGGTGGGCTCGTCACAGACCACCAGCAACAGCTCCTGTGCCGCCCGCAAAAAACTGACCACCGCTTCGGACACGCCGGAGGCGGTATCGATGATCAGCACATCGATCTCATTCCCCAATTCACTGAAGGCATTGATCAGGCCGGCGTATTCCGCGGCCCCAAGCCGGGTCATGCGCAGACTGCCGGAGGGGGCAGGAACGATGTAGATACCGCCCGGTCCTTCCACCAGGACATCCCTGAGCCCGCACTCGCCGTCCAGAACGTCCTGCAAGGTTCGACCGGCGGTGAGCCCCAGCGACACATCGATATTGCCAAGGCCCAGGTCCCCGTCCAGAACCACCACCCGCCGGCCTCTTCCCGCCAGTGCAACGGCGAGATTCACCGAAATACTGGTTTTACCCGTGCCGCCCTTGCCCCCGGATACCGCAATGACCTGTACCGGATTTGCTGTTGTCATCGTAGCCATGACACCTCGCCGCGCAGTCCGTCGAAAGTGCCATCTTATAGCATCATCCGGGGTGATTTCATGATACCTGACGCGCCCCGCGGACATAAGCACCAAGAATTTTCGTGAACTGGCACAGGAAGTCGGCGCCCTGCTGACTTACGAAGCCACCAAGGATTTCAACCTGCAGGAAAAAACCATCGAAAGCTGGGCCGGCCCGGTGAACGTGGAGCAAATCCACGGCAAGAAGGTCACCATCGTCCCTATCCTGCGCGGCACCGGGTTCGTCACCCGGATGCTGCCACCGGTGCCCTCAAGTGCCGGCACCCGGAACCAGATTACCGTACCAGCAGCCGCTCCAGCAGACCGGACACGGTGGCAAACTCGTGCTCGATCGCCCCTACCAGGCGGGACGCCTCCCCAAGATCCGGAGCCTTGCCCGCTTCTTCCGCTTCCAGGCACAACTCCCCCAGCCGGGGCGCGCCAATGTTGATACTGCTGCCCTTGAGGCTGTGGGCGGTCCTGGCGAAAGTATCGGCTTCGACTGCCGCCAGCGCGGCTTTCAGGCTGGCTATGCGGTCCCGGGAGTCAACGATGTAGGTGTGGATCAGAACATCGAATTCATCCTCCATAACATCCTGAAGTTCCGCCAGAGCCTCTTCATCAAGGTGTTGTCTGCCTGTCATCACCATCCCCCTGGTGCGCTGAGAAATTCCAATCATAAACGATTTCGACGTGGTTACCCTTGCCCCGGAATGTGATGTTCTTGCTCAGTCGTTTCAGGAGCAACAAACCACGACCGGCGTACCGGGAGCTGCTGTCCGCCCCGGCTTCACCGGAAGCCAGCGGATGATTCTGGAAATCGAACCCGGCACCGCTGTCCTCACAGACCACACGCAGGCGGCCGCCACCGGGTTTCCGGGTGTGATGCAGGCGGAACCGGATGAAATGGCCATCCACCCGGGCCAGCCTGGCTTGCCGCTCGGAGTAATACCGGCCGAAGCCCTCGGCACTGCGCTTCCACTCCGACGGCAACTGCAGGATCCCGTGCTCCAGAGCATTGTTGTAGAGCTCTGACAACAGGGTATAGATTTCCCCCCCTCTTGTCCTCAAACCGGGCACCTCCAGGCAGATATGCAGCAGCAACGGCAACGGGCTGAAATCGCCGAGGGTGCGTTCCCGTATTTCATACTCGCACCGCCACTCGGTCGGACCGGCCAGGGCCGAAGGCAATACCTGCTCCGACACTTCCGGCACCGCTGGCTGATCCGTGATATCGAGGGAAACCAGAGTCAGGTCGTCGGTCTCGGCGGCTTTGTCACTGAACTGGCGCACCGCCGCCATAACCGCATCGAACGGATGTCGGGGCGGCTGCAGTTGCTCAAGGCACCGCCGGACTCCGGCCAGTCCGAACAGTGCTCCTTGTTCATTAGCCACCTCGAGCACGCCGTCGGTCATCACCAACAACCTGTCGCCAGGGCTGACCTGGACAGTTTCCGCGACGCTCTCGAACTGTTCCGGGGGAAGAATCCCCAGGGGAAGGTGCCGCGATGGCAACAGCACCAGGTCGCCATCTGAACGGATCACCCACGCCTCCGGCAGCCCGCCGTTCCAGACCCTGAGCTGGCCCGCCTTGAAATCCACCTCCACCATTGCGCCACAACAGAACATGCCGGTAGGCAGGATCAACTTGAGCTTCTGGTTGATTTCCCGAAGCACATCGGCACTACTGAAGCCCTTGCGCACCATCCCGTAGAAAATCTCGGCCACCGGCATGGCACCAATGGCCGCAGGAAGGCCATGACCGGTGAAATCACCCAGGAATATCAGCATGCCGCCCGCCGGCCGCGGCGAAGCAAACAGGACATCGCCGTTGAACACCGACAGGGGTGAGGCGTGGTAGCGTATGTTTGGCGAGTCCAGGCAGCCGGTGTGCGCCACGTTGTCGAACACCCGCCTGGCGACGGTCTGCTCCTCCAGCAATTGCCGGTTACGCTCGCTGATCTGCTCGTGTTGGCGTGAGAGGGTATCGTGCATCCGGCGCATGCGGTCGAAGGCCTTGATCTTGGCCTCGATAATCACCCGGCTGTAGGGCTTGGTCAGAAAGTCGTCGCCGCCGGCCTCCAGGCACCGCGCCAGGTCTTCGGCATCGGAGAGGGAGGTCAGGAAAATGACCGGTACCAGGCGTTCACCGGCCAGGGCCTTGATATGTCGGGCAGCTTCCATGCCATCCATCCGGGGCATCAGGGCGTCCAGAAGAACAATATCCGGATTGTCCTCACGGAACTTCTGCACGGCATCGAGGCCATCCGTTGCCTCGATCACCTCATGGCCGAGGCGCTTGACGAGGGCCTGTAGAATCAGACGGTCCGTATCACTGTCATCTGCAATCAGAATTCGCAGGCTGTGGTGGCTCACTTGATGGCAAAAAGTTGCTCGAAGTTGGAAATGGAGAGAATCCGGCGAACGTCACTGTTGCAATTCTCGATCGAGATCCGGGCACTGTCGCCACCGGCGTGGTCCCGCAACAGAAGCAGCATGCCCAGGGCCGAACTGTCCAGGTAGGTGGTATCAGACAGATCAACAATGTAGTTGGTCACCCTGGGCCCGGCATGCTCGTAGGAATCACGGAACGCCTGGTGGGTGCTGAAGTCGAATCGGCCTTCAATCCGGATAACCAGCGTTTTGTCGTCCTCGGCGAGGCTCGTCTGTATCGGCATTCACAAAACCTCCAGCAGCAATCCATGTAGCGACTGCGACCAGTCCGGTTTGTCCGGAACTGGCCTCGCTCTTCAGAAATTCAGGATAGCTGACAACAGAGCCTTTGTCTCCGGTCCGGGTAATCAGGATTCGGCCGATCCTTCACGCAAGCCGTATTTGCGCACTTTTTCCACCAGAGTCGTCCGACGGATACGGAGTTTTTCGGCAGCCCGGGCGACCACGCCTCCGGCTTCATCCAGAGCCTGCTGGATCAACTGCTTCTCGAGACTGGAAAGGTATTCCTTGAGATCGATGCCATTTACCGGCAGCAATGCCGGGGCATCCAGACCCACCAGGCCGGGCACCCCCGATGGCATACCGGAGTCCTCCCTGGGGCGGTTGTCGTCGTAATCGTCGACATAGCGGAATTTCTTCGGCAGCTCCTGCACGCCGATCACGCCATAGGGGTGCATGATGGCCAGCCGCTCGATCAGGTTTGCCAGCTCGCGGATATTCCCGGGCCAGTCGTGACGGCAAAGACTCATGATGGCAGCCGAGTTGAGGCGCAGAGAACCCCGCTTTTCCTTTTCCATGCGGGAGATCAGCTCGTTGATAAGAAGGGGGATGTCCTCCACCCGGTCCCGGAGAGCAGGCATCTCGATGGGAAAGACATTCAGGCTGTAAAAGAGGTCTTCCCGGAATTCCCCCGCCTCGATCATGTTTTCCAGGTTCCGGTCCGTGGCGGCGACGATCCGGACATCGACACTCTCGCTGCGATGGCTGCCCATACGCTCGAAGGTCTGGTCCTGCAGGACCCGGAGCAGTTTCATCTGCAATGGCAGCGGCAGCGCGTCAATTTCATCCAGGTACAGGGTGCCGCCGTCGGCCAGTTCCAGCCGTCCCGCCCGGGCCGAAATCGCCCCCGGAAATGCCCCCTTTTCGTGGCCGAACAGTTCGCTCTCCAGTAACTCGGCCGGGATCGCACCGCAACTGAGCGGCACAAACGGATGATCCCACCGGGAGGAATGGTAATGCAGGTTGCGGGCAACCACTTCCTTGCCGGTACCCGACTCGCCAGTGATCAGTACGGTCACGTCCATATCCGCCACCTGCTCCATCAGATGGCGCAGATACTGTATCTTGCGACTGGTGCCGACCAGGCTGCGAAACAGCTGCAAGCCGCGCAAATTCCCCCGCTCCTGCTGGCTGCGGTCGAACTGGTCACGGTAGATCTGTGCCCGATAGAGGGAATCGACAAACTTGGCGTAATTCAGGGGCCAATCGAGGCGGGCAATGATGTGGCTGGCGCATTCATCGGACAACCCTGAGGGTTCGGCACCATTCACCAGCACAATCGGCACCCCCGGCAAGGCATCACACACTCGGACCAGGGCTTCACTCACCCGGCTGCGTTCGCCGCTTACAAGAGCAACACCAACTTCTGCCCTTTGCTGGTCATCACCATGAGTCAGCAGCGCCAAAGCTTCGTCGCCTGCAACCACCTGCCCTTCGCCGACAAATTCGAGGATCGTGACCAGATCGTGCCGCCTCAGTTCGTCCTCACTGAGCACCAGCACCTTGTTATTTTTCGACATTTTTCCCTTCCGTTGGATACCTTACCGGTATTTAAGACGGCTTGGGGGCGATAGTCAATTTTATGACGCGGTGACAGGGAAACAGGTGCAGAAATCGTTGCACAGGAATGATATAATTCTCGTTTTAATCATTTGCCAGATATTCCTTACCCGAAATCGCAGGTACGTCATGGCCTCACAATGGCATTCGCTGGTCTCACAAAAACTGTTTCTGGCCAGGACACTACTGCGGCAGCTTGATCTGCCGGTATTGACAGCCAACGGGCAGCCAGCACCGGAAGCGGAGCAAGCGCTCCGACGGGAAGCGGCGATACAGGGTGCCACAGAGCTGGTACTCCGTAGCCGGAGATTGTTACTGGTGATGATCGCCCGGTTTTTCCAGGAACGAAATGCCGAGCCGGAGACCCTGGAGGAACTGGCGGCATTGATCGGCGCCGAAGCCAACGAAGTGTTCCGGTTGCGAAACCTCGCATCGGAGCCTGGTAGCTGGTGGAATCACCTGGACCAACTGGAACAGAGCCAGAGTCGCCCGCCGGCGACCCGGAAAACCATATCGAATGACAACATCATCGCGGTTTCAGCGGAAACCGGGCCAGACAGGTCAGCTACCGGATTGCTCAGGACCCTGAGCGCACTCAAACATTTTGCAGACGATCTGGAAGAACAGCACAGCGAGTGGTGAATAACCTCCAGGCGCTGGATTCCGGATCTCAACAACAGACAGGTTTACCGAATGTCACCATCGTTTTTTGAAATTGTACAACTGAGCAACGGCGACTATGCGCTCCGTCGGATCGACGACGACAGCGCGCCGCTGGTAAAAATCTCGTTCTCGCAGGAAGCCCGGGAAATGATGGAAGATCGTGACATGAATGTGGCCAAGGCCATGATCGCCGCCGGCATTGAAGCTGTGGGCGACATCACCCATGACATTGACTGGGAAGAGGAAGAGGTCGAGGCAATCGACCCGCAACCCTCCTATACCCTGCACTGATCCGGACCCTGCACTTGACTTGGCGGCGGGTGCCCCGGTCTGCCCCCGGGCCTCAACGCTGGCGAAGCACCACCCCGTGACTATTACCCTCGGCCGATGCGCTCTGGAGCGATTCCAGTGCGGAGCGGCCGAGTTTACGGGTCCACATCACAACGGCGTGGCAGGTACCGGCCCTGAGTGCCCGCTCGGCCAACTGCCGGGCCGGCAGCTCAGGCGTCGAGCGCAGCACGAGCAATTCCCCCGTGACAATGCCATGCATCTTCTGCCACTTGCTGACCAGCTCCTGTGGCGGATCAATCCAGGCCAACCAGCGCTTTTCCTGGTTGAGCTGGGTCAGCATCGGCAGTAGCAACTGGAAGTTCTCCACTTGTCCCCGGGGCAGGATAATCTCGGTCACGTTACCGGCAACTTCCGCTGGACGCGACTCGGAACTGCGGCGGGTGCGGATGACAGCCCGCCGCCCGGGAACACCCGACGCCGGTTCGGAATGGGACAGGACGCCTTGCTGACAGGCCAGATTCTGGTTGAAGCTCAGTTGTTCCATAAGTCACCCGCTTGTCTTTTATCGGTTGTCTGTGGCTGGCCTGGCTCAGTGGAGGTCGGAGCGGCGTATGACACCCACGCCCAGGCCTTCGATAAACAGTTCCTGCTCGGTCAGATCCACTTCGATGGGTTCGAATTCGTCGTTCTCGGCAATCAGGTACACCTTGGCTCCATCCTTCCGGAAACGCTTGACGGTTACTTCTTCCCCGACCCGTGCCACGACCACCTGGCCGTTGTGTACATCCTGGGTGCGGTGAACCGCCAGAAGATCGCCATCGAGGATGCCAATGTCCTTCATGCTCATGCCGCGCACGCGCAGCAGGTAGTCTGCCGACGGCGAGAAGAAATCGGGCTGCAGAGTACAGTGATCCTCGATATGCTCCTGGGCGAGGATCGGACTGCCGGCTGCCACCTGACCGATCACCGGCAGGCCCGGATCCTCCTCGGCTTCGGGCAAGCGGATGCCGCGGCTGGCGCCGGGCACCATTTCGATCGCGCCCTTACGGGCCAGCGCCCTCAAGTGCTCCTCCGCCGCGTTGGCAGAGCGAAAGCCCAGCTCCGCCGCGATTTCCGCCCGGGTGGGCGGATAACCGGTCTCGTCGACATAGCGCCGGATAATATCCAGTACCTGTTGTTGCCTGGCAGTCAGTTTCATTCCGTTACTCCGGTCGGTCCAGGTGACAGGCCCGCCCCTGATGGACAGGCCTGTTTTTTTATACAGTGAATTGACTATATACAGTGTTTTATCCAGTGTAAAGCCCGCCTACCGATTTTCTGTCGCCGGCGTAGCCCGTTGGCAACAAGGGGATGTGTTATGGTGAAAAAAACCATGCAGGCAGACTCAGGGAACCCGATGTCACAGACCAGTACCTGCGCGTTACCGGACGTGCGGCTCAACAGCGAAGGAGAGGAGCATTCGGAATACCTGCTGTATTACGGTGGGCACCGACGTATTTTCGGCCAATTTGTCGACGCCGCCCGCAACGTCAAACTGGTCCGGCGGGAGCCCGATTCCTGCCCGGTCACCCCTGAAACAACACCCTGAAGGAGTATTACTCCCATGAACGGACGGAACCGCTTACTGCTCCCGCTCATCTTTGTCACAATGGCACCTGCCCTGACCATGGCCGGTGAACTGACCCTCACCGGCGAAGGGTCGGTTCGCTACGAACCGGACAGCGCCCGCCTCCAGTTCACGGCCAGCGCCGAGGATCCCCTCGCGAACAAGGCCAGCGACCAGGTCCGGCAACAGATGGAGAAATGGCGGGAGGGCATCGAGAGCTGGCGGGACCAGCTCGCTGACTACAGCGATGCACAGTTGAACCTGTACACCCGGACGATCCCGCCGGCAGAGCGGGGTGGCCAGTCGACTCAGCAGGCAGTCGCCTCCCAGACCGTGAGCTTCAGTATCAGCGACCTGACGCTGCTGAACCCGCTGCTGGAACAGGCTCAGGCGCTGGGGATGGAATACAACCTGGGGCCACAGCAGTTCTACCACTCCAACGAGCCGCAACTGGAGCGGAAAGCCCTGGCGGCCGCCATCGCCGATGCCCGGGCCCGGTGCGAATTCGTGGCCCGGGAACTGGGCCAGTCCTGCGGCGAAGTGGTCACCATGAACATCAACAGCGGTTACCGGCCGGTGCCAATAATGATGGCCGAGGCCCGTTCTGCGAAGGACACGGTGACCAGCATCGGAGTCCGCGAGATGACAGCCTCGGTTTCCGCCACCTTCACCCTCGAGTGATCCGCACTCAGAAATCCCGGGTGTAGAAAATATCCAGCGAGGCCGCCAGACCACTGGCGGCCTCCAGATAAAAATATCTGCCGAGGTCATATCGCAATGCCATGGTGGTAATGGGCTCGAAGATACCCACGCCGTAGCGCACGCTGAGGTCCTCCGTCAGGTAACCACTGGCCACCACCGAGGTCTGCTCACCCGTCCCTTCGGCTTCCAGGGTCAACTGCCGAATGCCCAGTTCCTGCCCGATTTCCCCGGTAACCTTGCTGGCCCGGGTCAGGCCCAGTGACAGGGCAGCCCGGCTTATCTGGCCTTGGTCGCCCCGGCTCTGGGGTGCGCGGCCAAGGATAAGGTAGGACAACGCATCGGATTGCGGCATATCCGGATTCGAAAAGACTTCGGTGGACGGGGCCTGGACCGGGCCACTGAGCCGCAGCCCGGCCACTACGGAGCCCACCTCTCGTATTGCTTCGATCTCAAGGTAGGGCTGTGTGAGGTTGCCCACGAACAGAAGCCTGGCCGTGCGTAGTTGCAGCTCCTGACCATAGGCTTCATAGTGCCCCTCCACCAGCTGCAGGGTACCCCGGGTGTCCATATCATTGCCGATGCGCAGGGTACCCTCGAGATTGCCAGTGACTCCAAATGCAGCGAAGGTGACCTCATCCTCCCCGACCCGGACGGTGACATCCATGTTCATCGAACGGATGGCCGGCTCCTCCTGTTCCACGCCCACGATGACCTCATCTTCGGACACCTGGACCGCCTGCGCCGGCAGGGACTTGATTTCGATACTGCCCCGAGGGACAGCAACCTCGCCGGTGACCGCCAGATCACCCTCACGGAACGTCACCTCCAGGTCCGGGGCAATTTCCAGACGGGCATAGGGCTCGATGTTGAGCGGAATCCGGCTGCCGGCAATGGCCAGCCTCCCTCTCGGCGCACCGGACCAGTCGAAACTGCCATCGAGAGTGGTTTCACTTCGATCATTGCTGCGAATCCGGCCGCTGAGATCGGCGGAATACCCGTTCAGGTCAACCTGGAACAGGATATCCTCAAGAGGCACGGGCAACGATGGATCCATGATCCGGCCATCCACCAGTGCCAGCTTTCCAGTCACCGCTGGTTTCATCAGCGGGCCGGACAATCGCCCCTGGCCACTGATTTCGCCAGCCACCTCCTGCAGCCCGGTAAAGACCCCGGCCAGGGCCAGATCCAGGCCCTGAAGACTGAAATCCCCTTCGACCCGGTGGTCGGGGCTGTCGGGATCGACGGCCAGATCCAGACGAAAACTGCCGAGCGCATCACCATCCAGCCGGACATCGACATTCGCCACCTCCGGCTGCAGAGCCAGCTCCGCCGTCAGGGACGAGTACCCCAGCGCCTCCCACTCGCCATCGACCAGGACATCGAATCCGCCACTGCCGGCATCAACAAACACACGGCCGGTGGGGCCCGCATCGCCCTGGGTATATGACACCTCGGCGTTCAGCTCCGACTGCCACCGGAGCATTTCCGGCAGCAGCGGCGCCAGGGCCCCGGTCGGGAAGCGGCTGATTCGATAGGCAATCTCCGGACGCGGATACAGTAACTGGTCCTCGGCGCACACCGAGCTTTGCTGCCAGGTCCAGCAATGGGCGCCGAACCGTACCCGTCCATCCGGCTCCCAGGCCAGTTCCGCGGGCGCCTGCAGGCGCCACCGTTGATCCTGTTCCGGGATCGAGATCTCTCCCCTGGCAAGGCTCCCCAGCCAGCTTTGCCAGCGCTCGCCAAAGCCGCCTTCAAAACCCGCAGTGACCCGGGCATCCGCATGTTGCGCATCGACCGTCAGCGTATGATCCTGCCGGGTACCGGCGGCATTCAATACCAGCGTTTCCAGCTCCTGACCTGCCGACTCGATCTTGCCGGCCTCCACGCTGGCATCGAGTACCTGGCCTTCGGACAGGGAGGCATTCACCGCCAGGCTGCCGATGGTCAGCTGGTCCTGCCAGGCCAGAGCCTGGCCATCGGCCGCAAGCTCTGCAACCGGGTCCTCCGGACTGCCGGAAAGACTCAGAGTCGCCTCGAGCTCACCGGCCAGACCGGCAAGAAGTTGATCCGGCTTGAGCAAAGACAGGGTCAGGTCTGCTGACAGTTCAGACCCCCAGGTACCCTCGCCGGAAATCCGGTTTTCCCCCACTACCAGTTCCAGGCCGGACACCACCCAACTACCGGTTGCGGTATCCAGAGCGCCGGTGGCCAGGGTCTCGTGGGAGCGCCAGCTCCCCGTGAGATCCCAGCTTGCGGTCATACGCGGCACCGGAGTTTCCTCCAGGGAGCCCTCGCTTTTGACCTCGCCATTCAGCGACGCCTCCAGTGCGGGCACCCAGAATCCCGGATTGAAATCACTGAGTTCAAGGGCAGCCTGCCAGCTCACTGGTCCGTCAAAGCCGACCCGGCCACTGCCGGTGGCCGATCCGGCGCCGGTATCCAGGGCAAACTCGGAGAGGTTGACCGCCTTGAGATCCCCGTCCAGCGAAGCTGCAACGGTGGCCTCCCCCATCGGGCCCCGGGTCTCCGCCTTGACAGTGCCCTGGTATTGATTGTCCGCCCAACTGAAGTTAGCTGTAAGGGTATTGAGTTCGACCGGCGGCCCGGACAGGTCCGGCACCAGCGAATACCAGGGAAATCGATCGAGCGCCAGTTCGGCATTCGCGGAAAAGCCATCGGCCCAGCTCAGGTTACCCCGGACACTGGCTTTGCCGGGCTGCTCCTCTTCCGAAGCCAGCACCAGCTCAAGGTTATCGGCACCGGCGGTGGTGACCAGGCCAGACAGTCGCAATGCCACCGGTCCGGCGGTACCCGGCAGCGTGGCCTTACCACTGGTGCGGAAACCCTGCTCCAGTGATCCGTCTGCCTGCACGACAAGGTTCTGGAAGGTGAGAGTTTCGGGCACGGCATCCAGTGCCGCGAAGCGGTCCGAGACAACCCGTAACTGTGCGGGTAGTGCCGGGTCCAGAGCCGCAACCTCACCTGACAGCCCGGCATCCAGATAGCCACGGCTGGTACCATCCAGGCGCAGATCCTCGACGCTGCCCGACAGGTTCACCGAAATCTCCCACTGATCCCCGCGGGGTGGCGGCAGTGTGGCGGTGACTTCCAGGTCGACCGGCCAGTCTCCCCGGGTCTCCACTCGTCCCCGGGCGGTCACGGCATAATCCGCCAGTTGGTAATGAACCCGCTCCAGCTGCCAGTTGGCCCCGGATCCGCCGGCATCCAGTTGAAACCGGTCCCAGACAAGGGTCCCGTTGACCGTGAATGCCCCGATACGGACATCCGGGATTTCCACGGTCAACGGCAAGTCGACTACCGGCAAGATGAAACCCGACGCGGGTTCCGTGCCGTCTGACGAGGGTGCCGTTTCCAGGTCCATGGTCTGTGCGTGCACCGTGTCGATGCACAACCGCTTCCGGAACAGGCAGGAGGGAGACCAGTCCAGCAGCGGTTGCTGCAAATCCAGGGTAATGCCATAGCCCTGCCATTGGAGCCGCGCCGCCTGCCAATGACCCAGAAGCGTGCCCTGCCCCTCGTCCACCGTCAGGCCCGGTACCTGCTCGATAATCCAGGCCGTCCCGGTCTCCGAGCGAACCACCAGCAGGGCCGCACCGATCAGCAGCACCGGCATCAGGATGATCACCGCCAGAATCACCCCCAGCCAGCGTAACGGGTGCCACTTGCGGTGGCGCTTTTTGCCGGCCGTTTCCGTTGCCTGCTTCCCGTCCGTCACAGTTCAGGCCCCATCGAAAAGTGAATTCGCCAGCCTCCGCCGAACTCCGGATCCAGGCCTTTGGCAATATCCAGCCGTAGAGGCCCCACCGGGCTGACCCAGCGCAGACCGATACCGGCACCGGTGGCCAGGGGATCAAGCAGATCGTTGATGGCGTTGCCGTGATCCACAAACACCGCTGCCCGCCAGTGCTCGACAAACTCGTACTGGTATTCGGCACTGCCCGTCAGCAGGTATCGCCCACCCACCGGGACGCCATTGTCGTTTTCCGGCGACAGGGTTTCATAGCCGTAGCCCCGGACACTCTGGTCACCACCGGCGAAGAAACGCAGCGAGGGCGGCACGTCTTCAAACTGGTTGGTGCCCAGCGCGCCGATCTGGAACCGCCCCAGGAACCGGTGATTATCAAACAGGGTATACAGCCCCCTGGCCTGAGCGTATACGTGCAGAATATCCACCTTGGACAGCATCGCCCGGTGGGAACCAGCGACATCCACCTGCAAGCGATAGCCCTGTGAAGGATCCAGGGGAGAATCCTGGCGCAGCATGGAATAGCCGACGCCCGGCAGCAGCAGGCTACTGGTGCCTTTTTCATCATCACCGATATTGAAGCGTTCACCCTCCCAGCGGATGGACAACACCTGCAACCAGCCGTTATCCAGCTGGTGCTGCCACTGCTGACCCAGGGTCAGCAATTCGGATTCCACATTCTCGATATCCTCCCGCTGATAACCTGCGGTCAGGCGGACCAAATCCGTCATCGGAGGGTCCAGGGGCAGCTCGTACCAGGTACTGAGGTTCTGCCGGGGCTGGGATATTTCGGTTTCGGCGCCCCGTTTATGGCCCATGGGATTGACCCAGTGCTCGCGCCAGGTGCCACGGACGCGAGGGCCGACGTCCGTGGAAAAACCCACACCGGCCGCCACGGAACGGCGCTCTCGTCGCGTCACGGCAACGCTCACCGGAATAACACCATCAACCGCATTCCCCGGCACGGCATCCACATTCACCCCGGAAAAATAACCACTGCCGGACAGGTCCCGGTTGAGTTTGGCGATGATGTCCGTGTGATAAGGGGTGCCCGGTTCAAAGGTGACAAAATCCTCCAGCAAGGAGGTCTCGAACCAGTGCCCCTCCTCAAAGGTGACCTCTCCCAGGCGGTACCGCTCACCGGACTCGAAGACCAGCACAATCCCGGCACTGTTCTCCTCCGGATTGACGCGCAGCGTCCGGGTAACAAACTGCCCCCCGAAATAGCCCCGTTGGCGGGCCCGGGTCTGGATGGCACTCCGCAGGCTGGAATACTCACCGTGATTCAGAACATCCCCCACGGCCGGTGTTTCCGGCAACCCGCTCATGAACTCCGGATCCTCCCCTGCGGGGCCCCGGATATCCACCTTCCGCGAAGTGACTTTCACCGGCTCGCCCGGTTCGATCTCCAGAATGAGCCGGGCCAGGTCTTCCTGATCCCCCGCCTCCACTCGCCAGTCGATTTGCGGGTTGTAATAGCCCAGAGCCCGCAGCGCCTCACCGGCCTGACGAACGGCCGTAGCGGCATATCGGCGCAGGTTGGCCTCGCTGCGGCCCTCTACTTCACCAATAAAGGCCTTCGCGTTGGCTTCCAGTTCCGGATAGTCGCCGTTGACCCGAACCTCGACCTGCCGGGCAAAACCCGTAGCCGGCCACATCAATACCGGCGCCAACAGCAGGCAGAACGCGTAAATTCTCGGGATCGGGTTAATAGACAGACTCCGGTTTCTGATGTTCTTTCCGTAGGGTGGTATACGTTGCATTAGAGACTGGAAGTTTAACGTCAGGCGGTCAAGTTGAGGAGCCTGTCGTGCATGGGATAAAAATACGCTAACCTGTCAGGGACTTACACTGACTCCAGATCGGATCAATGGCCACCGCATGTTGCATATAAACCGGGAAAACCTGAAATCCAGTCACCAGCTCATCTGGTTCATCATCGATTTCCTCATGCTCGGCCTGCTCATCCTGAACCTGGCATTTATCATCTGGGATTTTATCTACAACTTCGTCGCCATCCAGAACCTGCTGAAAGAGCACGCCCCGGCGCTGCAATCTGCCTACCACCCCATCCACGAACGGTTCATCTTCTACGACATAATCTTCGTGAGCATCTTCCTTACGGAGTTCTTCGTGCGCTGGGGCTATGCCATCAAGGCAAGTGTCTATGACCGCTGGTATTTCTACCCGTTCATCCACTGGTACGACCTGGTGGGCTGTATCCCGATCGGCAGCCTGCGCTTTCTGCGGATCCTGCGGGTGATCTCGATCATCTACCGGTTGCACCAGTACCGGATCATCGACATCACCAGCACCAAAATCTACCGCTTTGTGAACTTCTATTACGACGCGTTCATGGAAGAATTATCGGACCGGATCGTGCTCAAGGTACTCAGCGGCGTCCAGGACGAGGTCCGCCGGGGCTCCCCCCTGTTTGACCGGATACAGAAAGACATCGTCTATCCGCGCCGGGACATGCTTTCGGACTGGATATCCCAGCGCGTTGCCCGGGCGGCACAGGAAGGCTATGTTCCCAATCGTGGCGCCCTGCGCAACTACCTCGAAGACCGGGTGGACCACGCCCTCAAGCACAACCTCGAGTTGTCGCGCCTGAAATATCTGCCGGTGGTCGGTTCCACGATTCAGGAAACCCTGGAAGACGCCGTAGGTGACATCGTTGCCAACGTGATTCACCAGATCCTGGAAGACCTTGCGTCCAGCTCCAACCACGCGTTCATCGAGGACATCGTGAATGTCTTCCTGTCCACCCCGGACCAGGTGGCCGCCGATGAAACCCGGAACCAGGTGCTTATCGACCTGATCATCGAGATCCTGGATGCCATAAAAGGCCAGGTTAAGGTCAAGCACTGGCGTGCCCGGTTACCGTAACGTATAAAAAGACTCCCCAAGCAACAAGAGACTCACCATGGACGCTCTGCATTACCAACCGGCCCACGAACTCCTGCGCCAGCTTGACAACGGAACACTGACCAGTGAACAGCTCGCCCGGGCCCTGCTGGCCCGTATCCGGGAACAGAACCCCGTCATCAATGCGGTGGTGACGCTGGATGAGAATCGTGTACTGGAGCAGGCGCGGGAAGCGGACCGACAGCGTGCGAACAACCAGGCCCCGGGCCCCCTGCACGGCCTGCCACTTACCCTGAAGGACACCTGGGAAGTAGCCGGCATGACCTGCACCGCAGGCGCCCCTCCCCTGAAGAATTACCGACCACAACGCCATGCGGATGTGGTCCGGCGCCTGGAAGAGGCCGGTGCCATCATCCTGGGAAAAACCAACCTACCGCTCTACGCCATGGATTTGCAGAGCTACAACAAGCTGTTCGGCGTCACCAACAACCCCCATGACCCGAGCCGCACCCCCGGCGGCTCCTCTGGTGGCGCAGCGGCCGCCCTGGCAGCCGGATTCACCCCTCTGGAAGTAGGCAGCGACCTGGCGGGCTCCATCCGCATACCCACCCACTTCTGCGGCGTCTTCGGCCACAAACCCAGTCGCTCGCTGGTCTCCTTCCGGGGCCACATCCCGGGGCCGCCCGGCACCCAATCGCAACCGGACCTGGTCGAAGGCGGCCCCATGGCCCGAAATGCGCGGGACCTGGAATTGCTATTGAAAGTCATTGCCGGACCGCGCGCGGCAGAAAGCCGTAGCTGGACCCTGACCATGGAACCATCCCGGATCGAGAAGCTCAATCAGGCCCGTGTAGCACTCTGGCTGGAGGACCCTTTGTGCCCGGTCGAGGACGAACTGATTGAAGGTTATCGGGCCCTGGGCAAAAACCTGGAAGACAGAGGTGCCCTGGTGGCTGAGGCGAACCACCCGCTGCTCGGCCTTGAACACATCCTGCCGGTCTACTTCAACCTGCTGGGCAGCCTGACCGGCGTCTCCCTCAAGCCCGCCCAACGCCGCCAGATGAAATGGATCGCACTGCTCGAGCGCTGGCTACACCTGCTCGGCCCCATGACACCCTACATCGGCGAATACGCCCGCGGGGTGAATCAGCGGATCTATGAGTGGATGCAGTGTAGCGAAGTCCGGGAAAAAATGCGGGCGGAGATCGAAAGCCTGTTCAGGGACTTCGATGTGCTGCTCACACCCATCACCCCCACAGCGGCCATCCACCACGACCACAGCCAGCCTATGTTCAGGCGACACATCACCGTGGCTGGCAAACCCAGGGCCTATACGGACCAGTTCTGCTGGATTGCCCTGGCGACGTTATTGGGCTTGCCGGCCACGTCGGTGCCTATCGGACGCACCAAAGAAGGCCTGCCCTATAACGTGCAGGTGATTGGTGCGCCCGGAACGGACCTGACGACGATTCGGTTTGGAGAGTTGCTGGAGGATAATGGGCTTGCGGGGTTTCGGCCTCCATCGGCCACCGCGACCGCCGAAAAGACCATGTTGTCATGACATTCTGGTAAATTGATCGGACAACGACCATGTTCCGTTGAAAACACCCTCGCCGTCCCCACCACCAGAGAGGGACTCCACACAAGAGGCACGCCATGACCGGAAACCAAGGGGCATCACCGACCTGGCAACACTCCACCTGGCGCAACCGGATCCATAGCGCCCTGCTGATCCTGTTCCTGCTGGGGCTGGTGGCATTGCTGGGGCAACTGCTGTTTGGTGAAAGCGGCCGCTGGCTGGCACTGGCCGCCGGCCTGACTGCAGTGCTGGGCGCCCCCGCCGCCGGAGGGCGGCTGACCCTGGCCGCCTACCGGGCGCGTTTCCTGCCGCCGCAGATGGCTCCGGATCTGTGGGCTCTGTTGCAGCGGCTGGCGGAGCGGGCGGAACTGCCGCGCACGCCCCGCCTGTACCTGGTGCCCAGCCACACCATCAATGCCTTCACGGTGGGCAGTCGCAACGAGCCGTCCCTGGCGGTCACCGAAGGCCTGCTTCGCAACCTCACGCGCCGGGAGATCACCGGGGTCCTGGCTCACGAAATGTCCCACATCGCCAACGGCGACCTGTTCGTGATGAGCCTGGCCGATGCCGCCAGCCGGCTCACCGGCGTGCTGTCACTGGCAGGCCTGCTGTCGCTGGCTCTGGCGATGCCCCTGATGCTACTGACGCCGGTGGATATCCCCTGGCTCGCTCTTATACTGCTGACAGTGGCTCCGCAGCTGGCATTGCTGGCGCAACTGAGCCTGTCCCGGGTCCGGGAATTCGACGCTGACCTGGCCGCCGCCCGGCTGACAGGCGACCCCGAAGGACTGGCCTCAGCCCTGGCCAGGATCGAGCGGGCCAACCTGTCCTGGCGCGGCTGGCTTCTGCCCGGCTGGGGTAACCCCGAGCCCTCCTGGCTGCGCTCCCACCCGGCCACCACCGAACGCATCCGGCGCCTGCTGACCCTGGCACCCGGAGCCAGAAACCGGCCACACCACCCCCGCAGCAGTCCGCGCACGCCGGCACGCTTCCAGCCTCCTCGCTGAAGTGGTGCTGCTCTCCCGTAATTCCGCCACCACCGGCAGGCGGATGTTCCGGTAAATGTGCGTGATCTTCATGAGGGGATGTGCGAATGGCGGGTTATTTTGGTGCCCGGGCATGCCCTGACAAGACCCATTGGCACCAGCATGGTGCGATAACCCCGGACAAAACCTCCGGAATGTCCTTTAGATTTATCATTCCCCAATATTTATCAATCAGTTACTACAGATGGCACAGAGCTTGATTGTTTTCCGCTACGCAGCGAGAAGTCGGTGACTGAAGACACCATCAAAGCGCAACAATCTGACCAAGAGGTCAACTAGGGTTCCGGCCTGCAACCGAGCAGGTGACTGGTCCGAGAGTTGACGACCTTTTCCAGAGGTTACACGGCGGGACAAAAGCCCGGGAGGATCGCTCAGTGACAGGCGCCTCTCGTTTTTTGAAACCCGAACCAGGAGGAAAAGGCGATGCTCGAGACAGCAACTCCCCTCTACGACGATCTGATTCCCGGCGGATCCCACTGGTCCTTTGTCATGCGTCGCGGCCATGTCCTGCGGCTGATCGATGAATCCGGCGGCGCCAATGTTGGCATGCTGATGTACAACCCCGAGAACCCCCTCGAACGGTACAACATGCCGGACACCCTGAAAAACCAGCACACCTTCCTGCTGACAAAAGGCCACGTGCTGCTGTCCGACATGGGTCGGGTGTTCGCCTCGATCATCCGCGACGACCTGGGCTGGCACGACACGGTCTCCGGCACCTGCAACGCCGGGCTGGTGGAGCGGCGCTGGGGCAAAAAGACCTACCAGGAGGCCCATAACCACTATCACCGCAACGGCCTTACCAGCTTTCTCAACGAGCTGGCCAAGTACGGCCTGGGCAAGAAGGACCTCACCGCCAACCTCAACTGGTTCAGCAAGGTACAGACCGATGAGGAGGGCAACCTGGACTATGTGCGTGATCACTCACACGCCGGAGCAGCCGTGGATTTGCGCTTCGAAATGGACACCATCGTGGTGCTTCACACCTGCCCGCATCCCCTCAACCCGGCCCCGGAATACCCGAGCCGTCCGGTGCGTTACCAGCTTTTCCGGGCTGCCCCGGTGACCGATGCCGACCCCTGCAAGATTTCGTCGCCAGAGGCCACCCGGGCTTTCGCCAATAACGCCCTGTACCACCTGTTCCAGTAAGCGGAGGCCGGAGATGATCAGAGAAAGCACACTCAACGCCGACAACGCCGCCTTCCGGGAAACCGTACCGGCGGGCGAATACTTCCTGAAAGTGGTGAAAGCGGGCGAGACCATTCGCATCCTGGACCTGGAGGGCAACCAGGCCGCCGACACCCTGTTCTACAACGCCGACAACCCCACCGAGCGTTACAGTGCCGTGGACACCATTCGCGAGCAAGGCAACGTCTACCTTACCGCGGGCTCAAAGCTGATATCGTCCGAGAGCAACGTGATGCTGGAGATCACAGCCGACACCTGCGGTCGCCACGATACCCTCGGCGGCGCCTGCGCTGCCGAGAGCAATACCACCCGCTATGCCCTTGAGAAAAAGTGCATGCATGCCTGCCGCGACAGCTGGCTGGTGGCCGTCACCGAGCATGAAGAGCTGGGCATGAGCAAGCGGGACATCACCCACAACATCAACTTCTTCATGAACGTTCCGGTGACGGCCGACGGGGGGCTGACCTTCGCCGATGGTATCTCCGACGCCGGCAAGTATGTGGAACTGGAAGCCAAAATGGACGTGCTGGTGATGATTTCCAACTGCCCGCAGCTGAACAACCCCTGCAACGGCTGGAACCCCACACCAATCGAGGTGCTGGTATGGAACTGACCCAGCCGTGTTTCAACAAGGTTCTGGTCGCCAACCGGGGCGCCATTGCCTGTCGCATTATCCGAACGCTTCGGGCCATGGGGATCACCTCGGTGGCGGTCTATGCCGAAGCCGATGCCGACTCCCTCCACGTGCGCCAGGCTGACGAAGCCTGGCCACTGGGAGAGGGTTCCGCCGCAGACACCTACCTGAGCCAGGACAAGCTGTTCCACATCCTGGCCGGGAGTGGCGCCCGGGCCGTGCACCCGGGTTATGGTTTTCTCAGCGAGAATGCCGGCTTTGCACGGCGTTGCGAGGCTCAGGGCATAGCCTTCCTGGGGCCGACCCCGGAGCAGATGGAACAGTTTGGTCTCAAGCACACCGCCCGTGCGCTGGCAGAGGATGCCGGCGTGCCCCTGCTGCCCGGCACTGGCCTGTTGAGCGACCTGGATGAGGCGCTGTCCGAAGCCAGTCGCATCGGCTACCCGGTGATGCTCAAAAGCACCGCCGGCGGCGGTGGCATCGGCATGTCGCGGTGCTACAGCGACGAGGATCTGGCAAAGACCTTCGAATCGGTACAGCGCCTGAGCCAGAACAACTTCAGTAACGGCGGTGTGTTCCTGGAAAAGTTCGTGCAGCACGCCCGCCACATCGAAGTGCAACTGTTCGGGGATGGCCAGGGTACGGTGGTTGCCCTGGGTGAGCGGGACTGTTCTGCCCAGCGTCGCAATCAGAAAGTCATCGAGGAAGCACCCGCCCCGGGCCTGTCCGATGACGTCCGCCAGCGCTTGCATGCCACCGCCCGCGCCCTTGGCGAGCAGATCGCCTACCGCAGTGCCGGTACCGTGGAGTTCATCTACGACCCGGCCACCACAGAGTTCTATTTCCTGGAAGTAAACACCCGTTTACAGGTGGAGCACGGTGTCACCGAGCAGGTGTACGGCGTGGATCTGGTGCGCTGGATGGTGGAACTGGGGGCCGGCACCCTGCCCGAACTGTCAGAACTGGGCAATAACCTTGCCCCGGCCGGCCATGCCATCCAGGCCCGGATCTATGCCGAAGACCCCAACAAGGACTTCCAGCCTTCCGCCGGCCTGCTCACCAACGTCAGTTGGCCGGATGACCCCGCCCTGCGGATCGACACCTGGATCCAGCCCGGCACCGAGGTCTCCCCTCTTTATGACCCCATGCTGGCCAAGGTAATTATCCATGAGACCGACCGGGAAAGCGCCCGCAACCGGCTGATCAGCGCCCTGGATAACAGCCAGCTCTATGGCATCGAAACCAACCGCACCTATGTGAGCCAGGTGCTGGCTGATGATCGGTTCAGGGAAGGCCGGCTGTTCACCCGAACACTGAATGAGTTCAACTACCAGCCCTCGACCGTGGACGTGATCAGCGGCGGCACCATGACCACCATCCAGGACCACCCGGGGCGCATCGGCTACTGGGAAATCGGCGTACCGCCGTCCGGGCCGTTCGACAGCTATTCCTTCCGCCTGGGCAACCGCCTGCTGGGCAATGAAAAAAGCGCGGCCGGCCTGGAAATCACTCTCAGGGGCCCGACTCTGGTGTTCAACCGGGCCACGCAGATCGTGCTGGCCGGCGCGCCGCTGGACGCCAGCCTCGATGACCGGGCCGTACCCTTCTGGGAAATACTGGACGTAGCTGCCGGCGCCACCCTCAAACTGGGTGCCACCACCGGCGAAGGCGCCCGGGCCTATGTGCTTTTCCGGGGCGGACTGGACTGCCCGGACTACCTCGGCTCCCGCAGCACCTTTACCCTGGGGCAGTTCGGTGGCCATGGCGGCCGTGCACTGCGGGCAGGCGATGTTCTCCACCTGCCGGATTCCGATCCGGTGGACAAGGCACGGTTGGGTCAGGGCCTGAGACCCGTCCTGGGCAAGACCTGGAAGCTGCATGTGACCTATGGGCCCCATGGCGCCCCGGATTATTTTACCCGGGCTGACATCGACACCTTCTTTAACAGTGAATGGGAAATCCACTACAACTCCAGTCGCACAGGTGTGCGTCTGATCGGCCCCAAACCCGAGTGGGCCCGCAGTGACGGCGGTGAAGCGGGCATGCACCCGTCCAACATCCATGATAACGCCTATGCCGTGGGCACCGTGGACTTCACCGGTGACATGCCGGTCATCCTGGGTCCGGACGGCCCCAGCCTGGGAGGCTTCGTCTGCCCGGTGACGGTCATCAGCGCCGACCTGTGGAAGCTGGGCCAGCTCAAGGCCGGTGACAAGGTGCAGTTCGTGCCGGTCAGCCAGGACCAGGC